>NC_014825.1 GCF_000179635.2 Ruminococcus albus 7 = DSM 20455
AAAGCCCACCCCGTAACTCACCTTCACGACAGTTGACACATAAACCGAAATGTGCTATAATATTAAAGTATATTTTCCCCGCTATGTCTGCTTGTGCAGATAACGGGTATTTCTGTAAAGGACTGATAACATGGATAATTTAGCTTTAGCTGATCTGCTGTTTCCAAACGTTTCCGAAACTATGGAAGATATGGAAGCAAAATTCCCGAAAAGAGACCTTCCCGACGGCGCCTGCGTCACAAGGATAGGTCCCTCCCCCACAGGTTTCGTTCACCTGGGCAATCTCTATAATGCTATTATAGCCGAAAGGATCGCACACCAGTCGGGTGGTGTTTTCTATCTCAGGATAGAGGATACCGACAACAAGCGTGAAGTAGAAGGCGCAGTTGAAACACTTATAAACGCTATGGAGTACTTCGGTGTTCACTTTGATGAGGGCGCCACCGCAGAGGGCGACAACGGAGCATACGGTCCCTACCGACAGCGTCAGCGTGCGGGTATATACCATGTTTTTGCAAAAAAACTCGTAAGCGAGGGCAAGGCTTACCCCTGCTTCCTTACTGAAGACGAGATACAGGCTATCCGTGATGAGCAGATGGCTAACAAGGAAGACCCCGGCATCTACGGCAAGTACGCCGAAAAGAGCAGAAGTCTGACAATTGATGAGATCAAAGCAAATATCGAGGCAGGCAAGCCCTGGGTGCTGAGATACAAGGGCGAAATGAACAACGAGAGGATAGTAGTTGAGGATGCTATCCGCGGCGAGATAGAGATGCCCCGCAATTTCGCAGATTTCGTACTGCTGAAGAGCGACGGCATACCAACGTATCATTTCGCACACGTAGTTGACGACCACCTGATGCGCTCCACCCACGTTATCCGCGGTGAGGAGTGGATAAGCTCACTGCCCATGCACGTTGAGCTGTTCAAACAGCTGGGCTGGAAACAGCCTATCTACTGCCATACAGCTACTCTGATGAAGATAGATGTTTCCGAGGAAGACCCCGAGAAGCAGATAAAGAGAAAGCTTTCCAAGAGAAAAGACCCCGAGCTGGCACTGGCTTACTATCAGCAGGAGGGTATCTCAAACGATGTTGTATGGGAGTTTCTGCTGACACTGCTGAATTCAAACTACGAGGAATGGCGTGCGGCTAACCCCGATGCTTCGTATATGGACTTCCCTTACAGCATAAAGAAGATGTCAATATCAGGCGCACTTGTGGATATGGACAAGCTCCGCGATATAGCAAAGGACACTATCTCCCGCATGGATGCCGAAACAGTATACAATAACTGGCTCTCATGGTGCGAGGAGTACAACAAGGACTTTGCAGAGCTTCTGAAAAAGTACCGCGACAGAACTATCGCTGCGCTGAACGTCGGCAAGAACGGCAAAAAGCCCCGTAAGGATATCGAGACCTGGAAACAGGCTTGCGATTTCATGAGCTTCTACTATGACGAGACTTTCAAGCCCGAGGACGATATGGCTGAACAGGCTGACGAGGAGTCACGCAAGGCATTCTTCGCAAAGTACCTCGCTGGCTACGACCACAATGATGACAGCTCCGCATGGTTCGATAAGGTAAAGGCTATCACCGAGGAACTTGGTTTTGCTGTAAAACCCAAGGATTACAAGAAAGAGCCCGAGAAGTTCAAAGGCAGTATCGTGCATATCACAAATATGCTCCGTATCGCCCTGACAGGCAGAGCAAACGCTCCCGATATCCACGAAGTCAGCCATGTGCTGGGCGAGGATATCGTGAGGGCAAGACTCTCCAAGTGGGCATAAGATAATGAACAAAACAACTGTATTTGCTCTCATCTATGTATTTCCTGCCTGTTTTCTACTATCAAACTGACTGTTAACGTTACAAGAGGAAAGATGATGCTTAACAGGGCGAAAAAGTCAGGTCAGATACCGTTAAAATGCAGAAGTGCCGTGTTTAAGGGGTGGGCATATATTTTTGCGATACTTCTTGATGGATATCTTTTACAATACTTTCTGAAATATATCATGATCATGTATCCACTGCGCGATAGAGCTGACCCGAAACGCTTTACTGCTGTTATGCTCGTATTGGGTACTGATGTTTTATGCATGGCGGTCAGCCTGATAATACATATCTTAGCGATATTCCTTGAAAAGTATGCGTACCTTACAAGTGACGGTCTTGTGTACTTTATGGGCTGCTTTAAATTTTCGGAATGCCGTTTCAACTGGGAAGCCGGTACACAGGGCATACTTTCGGATACGCTGCATGTCTACAAGAAAAACGACAGTATCCCTTTCACTGTAGTGTTCGGTGACAATAACGAAGCCGCACACAGAATAACAGATGAAATGCAGAATATCAATACTGCGGCTTTTGCAAATTATAAATATGATAATGTCCTTTAATAGGCAATAGATACGTGTACAAAAATACACCCTAATAATCAACGAAAGAGATGAATGAAAATGGCAAAGAATAAAGAGGGCGGAAAGCCCTTTGAGATACCGCGTCCGGAATTCCCCAAAAGAGCGGTAATTACGGGCGGTATGCCTTACGGCAACAAGGAACTCCACTTCGGACACGTTGGCGGAATGTTCGTGTTCGCAGATACCTTTGCAAGATTCCTGCGCGACAGGATAGGCAAGGAGAATGTACTTTTCGTGGGCGGTACCGACTGCTACGGTTCCCCTATCGCTGAGGGCTGGAGAAAGAAAGTCGCTGACGGCGAGTTTGAGGGAAGCCTTACAGACTTCGTACAGCGCAACCACGACAAACAGCAGAAAACTCTCGATGACTACGGCATCTCCCCCGATATCTTCGCGGCATCGGGTCTTGGCAGAAGCAAGGAGATACACGCCGAAGTCACCGACTGGTTCATAAATTCCCTGTACAAAAAGGGTCAGCTGAACAAGATAAGCACAATGCAGTTCTATGACGAAAAGGCAGGCTGTTTCCTCAACGGCAGACAGGTCATCGGCAAGTGCCCGATTGAAGGCTGTAACTCCGAAAAAGGCTACGCAGATGAGTGCGACCTCGGACATCAGTATATGCCAGAGAACCTCATCGACCCTGTCAGCACCCTGACAGGCGAAAAGCCCTCGATGCGCCCTGTTACCAACTGGTATTTCAAGCTGAGAGACTACGAGGAACTTCTGAAGAACTGGATAGAGATGCTGAAAAAGCGCAAGGACGTCCGCCCCGTGGTATGCAAGACCATCGAGGAATTCCTCAAGCCCCCCGTTATCTACATCAAGCGCGAGTATGAAGAAAAGTATCTTTCACTGAAAGACCAGATGCCCGAGCACGAATACTTTGAGGAGCCTAAAAAGCCCTCTTTCACTGTACAGTTCAAAACTCTTTCTGACTGCGACGAGGCTGTAAAGGTGCTTGTAAACAACGGCATACGCTACCGTACAGGTAAGACTCTTGTTCCTTTCAGACTTACAGGCAATATCGAGTGGGGCGTTCCCGCACCTGTTATGGATAATGTTGAGGGTCTGACCGTATGGGTATGGCCTGAATCACTTTGGGCACCTATCTCATTCACACAGACACTTCTCGAACAGCGCGGCAGAAGCAGGGACGAGTGGAAGGACTACTGGTGCAGCAAGGAAAGCGGCGTTTACCAGTTCATCGGACAGGATAATATATACTTCTACGGTATAGCCGAGCCTGCAATGTGGATGGCACAGCAGGAGTCCGCTGAAAAGACTGCCGACCCCGCTGAGGGCGAGATGCAGATGCCTACCATCATCGCAAACCACCACATTCTTTTCCTGGATAAAAAGGCTTCAAGCTCCGGCGCTGTAAAACCGCCTATGGCTGACGATCTGCTGAATCACTATACGCCCGAACAGCTTCGTATGCACTGGCTCGGTCTGGGACTTGGTCAGAGATCGGTAAGCTTTATGCCAAAGCCATATAATCCCGATGCAAAGCCCGAGGATGCCGATCCCGTTGTTAAGGACGGTCTTCTGCTTTCAAACGTATACAACAGAATGGTACGTACAGCGTTCTATACCACACAGAAGCATTTTAACGGCATAATGCCCTCCAACACACCAAGCGAGAATATCCTCGCAGAGGGCAAAAAGGCAGTTCTCGATTACGAAAGACATATGTCGAAATTCGCATTCCACCAGTGCACCTACGTACTTGACAGCTACATCAGAAACGGAAGCAAGTACATGGCAAAGACCATAAAGGAAGATACTCCGGCAGAGGAACTTTCGCAGGCACTGGCAGACCTTTTCTACATGATAAAGATCGCCGCAGTGCTTCTGCATCCCATGGCACCCTTTGGTACCGAAAAGGTGCGTGAGTATCTGCAGGTCGGTGAGGAGCTTTGGAGCTGGGATAATATCTTTGAACCCCTGACATTCTTTGTCGGTGAGGGACATGAGCTGAAATTCCTGCCCCCGAGAACAGACTTCTTCACCCGTCACGAAAGCCAGTTTGAAACAGCTGAAAACTAATAAAACACAAGACCCGAACTATCCGACCAAGGACAGTTCGGGTCTTTATTTTCAGTAATGACAAAGCCATTCATTATCAGTTTTGTGAACTTTCTTTTTTGCGTTCATTGTCGTATACACGTTTGGCATAAACCATCATCACAACAAGCGCCGCTGTAAGATATGCAAGCATAAGCAGTATAGCCGCCATACCGCTGACAAATGCAGTGGATATCATAGTGCACACACCCACCAGCATCAGGCACACTCCGCCGAAGAAATTTGACTTCTGCCATGTGACATCGTTATAAAGCGTCCAGCTAAGCCGAAAACCGATCAGCCCGTTGCGGCGGGTCTTTGAAATGCTGTTTCCTATGGGAATGAAGATCAATCCAAATATAAAAGCATATATCCTCATATCATCTATCTGCATATTTGAAATACCGGCATTACTGTCAGCGCACATTTTTACCAGCATAACGATCTGCACCACACCCATTACACCCACTATCCAGGGCATCATCTTTCGCAGTACTTTCGCATTCTGCTTTGAACGCTGTTTGGCGGCATCATCTTCGTATGAGGCGGTATCCATTCGTATAGAAACGAATTCAAAAATTGCAGCTAAAAACAGAATAATGATCGGATAAATGAAGCAGAAATTTCTGCTGCCCCAGCTATCAGCCTCCCCTGCCGCATTATAATGGATAGGCACTTTTTCAGGAAGAAAATTAACCGCTGCCGTTGTTGCCATCAGCGGGAACAGGGCGATCCCCCATGTCAGTTTTTTCATTTTTTTTACCTCCCATCATCTCGAACCAAAGAATAAGTTCCTCAAAGACCGAGGTGTTCAGCTCGTAATAAACGAAGTTCTTCTCTTTTGTTTCTGTAATAAGGTCTGCATTTTTCAGCTGTTTGAAGTGGTAGGACATGGTCGCACCCGTCATATCAAAATGTGCGCCTATATCCCCTGCGGACATCCTGCCGTCACGCAAAAGCACGAGTATCTCCCGCCGCACAGGGTCTGACAGAGCCTTAAAAGTTTCCTGAAATCCCATCCGACATCCTCCTTTCAGTAGCATTAATATCCATTTTCTTGTACAGAAGCTTATAGACCGGCACCGCGAACACAAGCATTTCAACGGTAAACATTATTTCAGTTACACCAAGACTGATGATCTTAGCATAGTATAACACAAATGAAAAATCGATCACAAAATGGATGAATACCGACAGAAAATACAAACCTATCTTACGTTCGCGTACAGCTGCAAAAACCATGACCGAAAACATGATATGCACGATCATAGCAGGGATTCGCTCATATCCCATAAGCAACGCACGACCGATATCACTGCTCGTATACTTATCTATCTGCGCCAGCAGACTTTCTATCATGGTATCGTCAGCACCCTTAACCACACTTTCGATACCGCCTTTGTTTATCATCAAACACATGATGCCCAGAAAAGCGATCTGAAAGCCGAGATATACAGCCTCAAATCCACCGTGACCGATACCGTAATAAAGCGCGTCCTGCTTATCATCATTCTTTTTAAGTACAGTTTTAAATGCAACTAACCTTCCTGTTTCCTCGAATATCCCTGCCGCGGCCGCAGCTATCATATAAAACAGCCATATATTCCCGTTTACAGCCCTTGATACTGAGTTATCTGCACCGATAACAGGAGTGAGAACAATAGCTTTTAGTACAACAGCAAACAGCAGCCATACTGCCGCACCCACGATAACAGGCTTTATCTTGAATTTAACGAACTTCCTCATAACAAGAAAGATCACAACAGGTATCAATGCCATCAGCACGCCGCTTAATATTGTGAATAATATTGAATCCTTTGGATAGCAGATCTCAGAATGATCCGCCAGCACCAGTACAGTATACACAATAGTTACCTCCCCCCGACCGAAGTTTTGTTCTAATGATCGTCTATATGATTTGAGATCTATCTAATTAGAATTTTCTCTAAATACAATATAGCACAATTCAGACAGTTTGTCAAGGGGTATTTAGAATTTTTTCTAAATTGTGAAAATACATATCTGCAAAGAGATAACGGCGTATTATTGCAAAGGTGTCAAAACATGAACATTGTTCATAGTATAGCATAACATCAAAGGAGAAGGAGCATACTATGACAGGTTTGATATGGGCAGCCTGCGGAACAGGCTTTACATTTTTTATGACCGCACTCGGTGCAGGGCTGGTGATATTCATGCACAGTGACGATTTTTCAGATAAGGTCAGGAAGGCATTTTTAGGATTTGCGGCAGGTGTGATGATCGCGGCTTCTGTATGGAGCCTGCTTATACCTGCCATAGAGGAATCGGAAAGTTCAGGCAGATGCAGCTGGCTGCCTGCTGTCGGCGGTTTTGCTTTTGGAGTGGTTTTTCTTATGTCTATGGATATTATTCTGCCCTTGATATCAGAAAAAGCAGCAACAGCAAAACACGGTCATACAGCTATGCTGGTATTAGCCATAACTCTCCACAACATACCCGAAGGTATGGCTGTGGGGATCGCTTTTGCGGCAGCCGCCCAAAGCACAGACACGGCACTTTTCGGTGCAGCAGCGGCGCTTGCGGTGGGTATGGGCATACAGAATTTTCCCGAAGGTGCTGCGATAGCAATCCCCCTGCGCCAGAATGGTATGAGCAGGATGAAAGCCTTTATATGCGGTGCAGCATCCGGTATAGTTGAACCTGTTTTCGGTATACTTACAGTATTCGCGGTAAACTCGGCACAGCTGATACAGCCATGGTTATTGTCCTTTGCTGCAGGTGCGATGATTTATGTTGCAGCTGATGAACTTATACCTGCGGCACATACAGATGACACCCGAACAGGGACCCTTAGCATCGTGGTCGGATTTCTGCTTATGATGGCTCTTGATACCGCACTGTAAAAAAGACATAGAAAAAGCGGGGATGAACTCCCCGCTGTAATTATATCTGTTTAAGAGAGTATACCTCTTTCCTTTTTAAGACGAAGCACACGCTCAAGACTTTCGTCGATTCGCTTCTCGGTCAAATCACCATTTTTAACGGCTTTTTCGATACCTTTAACAGCTGAATCAAGATCTTCGGGCATCAGCAGCAGATCTCCGCCTGCCTTCAATACAGCCACTGCTATCTCGTCGGAACTGTAATAGTTAGCCAAAGCACCCATAGCAAGTGCATCTGTAACAACAACACCGTCAAAACCAAGCTTTCCGCGAAGTTCATCGGTAATGATCGTTTTTGAGAGTGATGCAGGCTGGTTATCTATATTTACCATTGTGATATGTCCTACCATTACCATATCAGCACCTGCGGCTATACCGCTCTCAAACGCCAGATATTCGGCATTTTCCAGTTCATCAACTGTCTTGTAGCTGCTTGCCATGCCCACATGGGAATCCTCAGCAGTATCACCGTGACCGGGGAAATGCTTCAGCGAACATACTACGCCGCCATCCTTGAAGCCCTTTACAGCACCGGCAACCAGTTCAGCTGCCTGCTGAAAGTCATCGCTGTAAGCACGGGTGCCTATAACGGTATTGTCAGGATTAGACCATGTATCCGCAACAGGTGCAAAATCAAGATTGAACCCAAGTCCTGCTATATCCGATGCTATGGTAAAAGCGTTGCTGTATGCAGTATCAGTACCCTTTTCGCGGTAATTATACATAGGCTTGAACGCGGTAGTACCCAGCTTATCAGCACATCTTGCAACGATGCCGCCCTCTTCGTCAACAGCAAAAAACAGGGGTATATCCGATACAACGCTGTTGCTTTCGGCTGTGGCAGAGATCATGGTTTTTGTCTGTTCGGTGTTCTCAAGATTCTGAGCAAAATATATAAGACCGCCAACAGGATATTCCTTCAGGGCATCAAGTGTAGCCGCACCCGATTCTGTCACAAGGTCATACCCCGTCAGACCTTCGGGAGTAACTACAAACAGCTGACATATCTTCTCATGCAGTGACATCTCCGACATCATTTTGGTTATCTCGTCTTCTTTGCCAGCGTTTTCATCAGCCATTGAAGAAGATGTATCTGCTGCAGAGGAAGCTATGTCCTTATCATCGGAAGGCTTATCCTCAGTTTTATCTGGTTCTTCCGCATCTGTGGTATCATCATCCGTCTTATCAGTTTTATTATCACTGCTTTGTTTTGAAGTATTATCAGATGTCTTGCTTTCTGCGGTCTCAGCAGGACGATTCTTAAAATAACCATTGATAACAAACGCACTCAGCGCACCTGTTATCACAAGCAGAATGATCAAATTACGTATAAGCGTTGTTTTGGCACTCGCCTTTTTCTTCGGCTTCGACATATTATCACTCCTATATACATTTTTGTAAAATATAATACAAAAAACAGTATACCACTATTTTCAGCGAATGTCAACAGCGGCTATTCTTGAAAGCATACCTTTAAAAACAAACACATAAAAATAACGTCCCGAGAAATTCACGGAACGTTATAACAAAAACGTTTAGTATCATCAATTCACAGACGGATGCGCTTTTTGACAGCTTCCGACAACGCAACTGCCAGACCAAGCTTCAGTATATCCCAGAAAACAAAGGGGATAACGCATAATTTCAGTGCCTTTAAAATGCCCATACTGCCGCTGCTGTCAGTATATACCTTTACGAACCATATAGTACCAAAAGCATAACAAACTGCAAGACCTACTATCATGGAGATAACACTTACGATAATATTTTCGCTTATGAACTTTTCAGCCAGCAGGTAAATAACAGGCAATATCAGAAAACCAAGTATATATCCGCCCGTTGCACCGAACAGTACCCCGATGCCGCCTTTAAATCCTGAAAATACAGGTATTCCCACAGCACCCAGCATAATATACACCAGTACCGCGAAAAATCCGCGCTTGCCGCCAAGCATAAATACAGCGCAGAATATGGCAAAAGTCTGCATCGTAAAAGGCACTGCCATAGGTATCGATATCCACGAACATACAACTATCAGTACTGCAAACATCGCTGTCAGAGCCATATCTTTTACTGACATGAACGGGTCGTTATGTTTTGTTTTACTTAATGTATTGGCTGTCATATTGTATACCTCTTTTCATTCGCTGGTATACATTATAACATCACTCAGACTATTTGTCAACCTATTTTATAAAAAAGTATACAAATTTTCATTATTTATGAAAAAATGCCGAGTATATCAGGAAAACAGCGCCTGCACCGAGCAGCATATACAGCAATACCATTACATACAATCGCATACCGCGGCTTTCCTTTTCTTCGACAGGCAAGCTTTCCTGCTGCGGTCGCAACGGTTCGTTTGCAAGCTTTTCCGGCACGTCCGAACGTTTATTATCGTCGTCTGTTCGCTCTGCGGGCGATACATAACATTCCTCATACTGCGGCGGCACACTGTCAACAGGTATCTGACTCAGCACTCTGTAGACCTCGTCCATATCATTATATCTGCTCTCGGGATGAGCCATGCAGCACTGCATTATAAATCTTCCAAGTTCTGCAGGTGCACCTGAAGGCGGATCAAACGGGATTCCGTCAAAACGCTTTTTAACAGCAATTTCAGGATCCTCACCTGCTTTTTGCAGAGGCAGAAGACCTCCGTTGAAAAGCTGATAAAGCATCAGCCCGTATGAGAATATGTCCGCTTTGTAAGGATCAAAATTATCCGATAAAGATTCGGGTGCTGAATATGTCGGGTCGGAAAGGGCGGGAAGATAGGTGCATGGTGCATCAAGGCAGAAATGCCCTTCGCTGTCAACACGGAGATTTTTTGGACAAATATCCCCGAAGGTAAAGCCTCTGCGATGTGCGTTACGTATGCCGCGGCAGATATTATCCGCCAGCTTTCGGGCTGTAACATAAGGCATCTGACCACTATTATCAAGCGGACGATAGTCATCTGTCTGCACAAGTATATCCGCTGCCACAGGCGGTGCGCCAACATTTTCAAGATTCTTAACTGTAAAGTTACGCGCACTGACAAGAAAAGCCTCCCCTGCCAGCGGAAGTCGGGCGTTTATCCTGTTTATGGCAGAAGCTGTCAGTTCGGATAGAGGTCTGCCGCAGGAGGTACTGTCAACGGTAAGCACCCTGACAGCGCTTTTGCGCCCGTTTTTGTCTTTCAGCGAGAACATCGACCCCAGGTCATCCTCCCACATAAAGCTGTCAACGAACCATTCGTCCCAGAGGGGTTCGTATACTGACATTCTCCTCTCAAGGCTCTTATCCAAACCAATACCTCCTTCCTGCTGACCGGTAATGTACCAACGCAGCTCTCGATACGATCAATTGCCCAGATGCATAACGTTCAAAAGCAGCAACCAGCTGAGTCCGTAGTAAGTCACCACAGCCACAAGGTCATTTACGGTGGTTATCAGGGGACCCGAAGCAACTGCAGGGTCAACTTTTATCTTCTTGAAAAACAGGGGTATTATAGTACCCACCGCACTTGAAATCAGCATAGCCAGCATAAGCGAAACGCCTATACAGCCCGATACCGCAAAGGAAAAACCTGCTGTGCGGTGTTTGAAAAACATGATATACAGTCCCACCATGGCAAATGACATAAGCCCGAGAAGTATACCGTTTGAAAGACCCACGCGGGTCTCCTTTGCCACTAGATGCATCTTCTGCCTGAATGTCAGGTTCTCGTCCGTAAGCACTCGGATAGTGACCGCAAGCGACTGTGTGCCAACGTTACCAGCCATGTCCAGTATGAGGGACTGGAATGCCATTATAAGCGTCAGCTGTGATATGACCTTTTCAAATACGCCGACTACACCGGATACTACCAGACCCAGACCAAGCAGTACCAGCAGCCACGGCAGACGCTTTTTCATACTCTGCAGCAGTGGTTCCTGCAAATCTTCCTCCGCTGTCAGACCTGCAAACATGACGTAGTCTTCGCCCATCTCATCATCAACGACTTCGATAAGGCTTTTAGCTGTGATAACGCCAAGCAGCCTGCTGCTGTTATCAAGCACAGGTATAAGATCCTCGGAGTAATCCTTCAGCTTTTCGATACACTCATCTATCTCCTCGTTAGCGTAAACATAGGGGAAAGATGTCATTATAAGGCTCTCCAGCGAACGTGTGCTGCGGGCTGTGATAAGTTCTTTAAGGTCGATAGCGCCGTAAAACTCATCATTATCGTCAACTACGAATATAGTCGTGATATTATCGTTATCCTCAGCCTGACGAACGAGTTCGCTCATCGCCTGTTTTATGGTAAGATCTTCCTTGATGATTATGCAGTTCGTGGTCATCTTACTGCCTATCTCATCTTCATCAAAACTGGCGATAAGGCGTATCTCTTTCCTGACCTCAGCTGAGAGTGCATCTATTATCAGTCCGCGCTTTTCACGTTCTATCTCGCGCAGAACATTTACGGCTGTGTCAGTTTCCATAAGGCTTACTACAGCAGCAGCCTTGTTCAGGTCCATCTCATTAAGATAGATACCTGCATCGTCCTCATCAAGGTATTCAAAAGCCTCAGCCAGCATATCACCGTTACACACGCGGTAAAGCTTCTGTCTTTCCTGTTTTGAGAGATCAGCCATCACCCCGGCGATATCGTTGCCGTGGTAGTCTTCCAGTTTTTTCAGCATTACACGCGGAGAATCGTTGCTGCGTATAACGCTTATTATTTCGCCCTCGTAGTCGGGCTTGACCGCCATTTCGGCGGTATCGTCATCTGTTGTATTTTCTGTTAAATCCTTGATATCCTCAGTATTGTTTATGATATCTTCTGCCATAACCATAGCCCTCCGTTCATTTAAAATAATGACGCAAGGGGTTAAAAATGGGCATAAAAAATCCTCTGTTGACTTAAACGGGGTCAATCAGAGGCAGGTGGCATATATTCAGAAGATCGTCCGATAATGGGACACGATCACAGAAGACGACGAACCGATACAGTTAGCCGTCCGCAATATATAATGCCGCACAACTGCCCTTTTGACCCGCAACTGTCACCGTTAGTCACTTCTGTCCTCACCATCCTTTATGTATGGAATTTTTACTATATTATTATATCACATTGTGAAAGCAATGTCAATGACTGAACTATGAATTCATAAGATTTTATGGGCTTATATGTACTGCCGGACACCCCACCGACTCCTCTGCTGTATTTATTATATGCGCGGATATACATATTTTATTAGCAGATCATCAATTGACAAACCCCGCCCCCGGTGATATCATATTCATAAGTAAGTTATTCAGGATAACTGTATACTATATTAAAGATTGGACTTAAATATCAAATGACTATTTACTTCACCGTCAAATAATTTTTTTCACTTACAAAATGCCGTATTACAGGGCTTTTTTCAGCCTCAGAAGAAAAAAATAAAAAAATCTCAAAAAAGGTGAAACTATTTTTTTCAAATACCGGTCTATTATTACGAAAGGGGCAAGAACAAAGCCCCTTACGGAAGGAGGTGTGATGCTTTGAGTAAAAATGATGTTTCATCGAAGTTTCAGAAGATCTACGATGACACCTATGACTACATATACCGTTACATCATGTCCAAGGCGGACACGCGCGAGAATGCTGAGGATCTGATACAGAACGTTTATCTCACATTTTACAGAAAAATGCTGAGCGGCGCAACGGTACTCAATCCAAAGCACTATCTTCTGAGAATAGCAAAAAATGATCTGGCAGATCATTACGGTTCTGCGGCAGAAAGAAGGAACAGGATAACCGTCGAGAATATAGACGACCACTTTGATATTCCCGATGAGGATGCCCTAACCACACTTGAGCAGACCGAATGCACCGCCTATGAAGAGGTGATGGAGCAACTAAAAAAATCAGACATTACAGCATTCAACATTTTCATGCTGCATTTCGGACAAGGGCTTACTTTAAAGGAGACAGCAAAAGCGTTAAGCATGGAAGAATCAACAGTAAAGACAAAGATGTACCGAATGCTGAAAAAACTGCAAAAAACAGTAAAGGAGGACGATGGTAATGCGTTATTCCGACGTAGCGGAAAAGTATTATAAAGATACAAAGAACAGAATACTTCAGAACGTTCTTGCGGCGGAAGAAAACGGCAGCGAACGTTCCCAAGATATTGTTATCGGAGAAAAAGAGAACAAGGAGAAAATAATAATGACTAACTGTGAAGTAAGAAAGAGTACAGCAAAGATCAGAAACAACAAAGGTATGATAGCAGCAGCTTGTGCTATCGTAATGATAGGCAGCGGTGCATTTGCAATGAATACTTTTAGATCCGCTGACACCAAAGGCGTATCATCAAGACCCGACAATATGAAAGAAGTTGTTGCTACAACATCCGATGAAGATTCCTCATACAATGAGCAGAAAGATGACACCGAAGCTGAAACTGATACCAAAACAGATGATGACACCAAGACAGAAGAAAAGAAAGAAGATATCAGCAGAGCAGAGGTAAAGGAGAAGAAAACGGACTCAAGTATAGCAGATGTCAAGGAGAAGACAACTGTCAACAACAGGACAGAAGTGAAGGAGAACACTGCTGTCACTGCAGATAACAACGACAACAACACACAGACAAATGAGATAAGCGACGAAAACGACAGAGGACGTCATGCCGAGGCAGGCAAGGACTTTGAGGGGTACAGCGAAGAAGACAATAGAGAACTTCCCTATGATAATGTGGATATATATGTCAGCCCTGATCTGTCAGATCTTCTGGAAGATGCTACTACTGTATTTGACGGCACTATAACCAGTGTTGAATTATACGGCCGCACACGCGATGAACAGTTCAAGCCATTAAGTGAATATTCCGAGAGCGAGCTTGAAAACGTCGGAAGACTTTATTTCAGGTGCAAGGTAACAGCAGACGGTCAGGTTTTCAAAAACCCGGATTGGTGGCTTTTCAAGAATTTCAGATATTTGTCAGATCGTGATTATGACCACAGCACAAACACCATGATAGTGAACATACCCGTACCTAAGAAACCTACCGGTGCTGAGATTGAGGATATCTATGCTTCCAATGTAAATGAGATAAATGATCCCGATCTTTACAAAACAGGTGATAAACTGCTGATAGCTTATTGGTCCGATGGTTCCAATCTTACCTACAAATACGATTATGATGACCATCGCTACCACGAGTCGAGCTACTATGTTCCAAATTCAAGCATTGACGAAGATCTCGGCTATGAAAGCATGACAAACTATGCACTCCGTTCATTTATAGGCAACGATTCCTGGAGTGCTGAACGCTGGGTAAACTTCCTTGGAGAGAACTATACTATCAAAAATGAACCCAGCAGAAAGTATTCTTCAGGTCAGGTGCTCGATATTAGATACTCACTCCCCGATAACGGCTACGTTATTTATGTAGCAGAATAAACAAGCTTTATACATAATGCTCTTCTTTTAAATACTACCATACCTGACCCGCGTCGCTGATCGCAGCCGCGGGTCTTGTGTGGTATTTTTTTGTATCCGCCCGATGCGAACGCATAATTCTGCACTATACTTGTATGCCATTAGCACTTATTGACTTTGATAGCATATTATGGTAAAATATCACCATCGAAATGAGGTGTTTGCATGAATATCAGAACCATACGTGCCTGTGAACTCTGGCAGAGAACAGGTGCTTACTACGTCCGCATACAGGGTATGTCAAAGCAGCACGGCATTACTCTCCGTCAGGAATTTGATGAACACGATACCCCTGATACGGATTATATACTCCTTACCGATGATGACTTTCCTGTTGCCACCTGCCGCTTTTATCCTTTGTCGGAGGATTCGGCTATGATAGGCAGAGTTGTTGTACTTCCCGAATACAGAGGAAAAGGTCTTGGCAGGATAGTCATGGACGAAGCCGAAAAATGGCTTTCGGAAAAAGGCTTCTCATCAGCCGTGATAGAAGCGCGGGATGTATGTGTCGGATTCTACCGTAAGCTGGGTTACAACATAACAGATGATACGCCCGTATACGGCGGAACATTCACCTGCATACGCATGGAAAAGGAACTCAATAAATTAAACTAAAAATTAACATGACCCTTTTTATTGCCCTCAAACAAAGCAAACATAACAGACAAAAGTTTTAACAATACTTGACACGTCAACAGCAAAGTGCTATAATAGTTATATGAACACATTGAAAGTCACGGTATCTTCGCGTAACTTTTTTTATCAAGGAGGACACAATGAAAAGCTTTATTTCCAATAAATTGATCACTTCATCTTTAGCTTTGATCATAGCTGCATCAGCACTTACCACAGGCGGTCTTACAGGGATCACCGTTAATGCCTATTACAGCGAAAACGAACCTGTCGTCGGCTATAACGACGAGATACGCGCATACTCCTTTATAAATACCACAGGCTATGTTACTGCCAGACAGAACGGCAAGGAAATATACAACGGCGGAAAAGTTACTAATTTTCTACAACTTGAGCTGACAGCAGGATCTGCATTCACCTACAAGATAGGTAATACCATGTATGAATCACAATACGTTTCCTACGGCAATTATAAAGCTGTTTTCCGTCCCGACGATGATGTCACGGTGGATGTATTCCACCGAAAAGTTAAGCATGATGACGGTACAGGCAAGGATAGCAGTTATATATTCCTTGCTCCGGAATACTTCAACAAGCAGGGGGACTTTTACGTCGATAAATCTATCACAGGCGGTATCTACGATATACAAAGAGATGGCAGCAAGATCTCTTTCAAGACTATTCTGCCACAAAAAACCACTGCTGAAAACAACGGAAACAAGTCCGTCACAACAACAATGGATACCTCAAACAATCAGCATACTATGACACTTCCCTCCGGCTTCGGTGATGATATCTACATTGTAAGAGCTTTCGTATCCGAAGGAAATGTCAATGAGACCGAACTGCCCATAATGCCCCCTGACGGTCCTGCGACAGTCATGCACACAGGATTCTCGGGCAAAGAGGAGGAAGTAGAACTGGGCAGCGGTTTTGCCGAGAGCGACAGGCTGATGTATGTTGACGGTTACTTTTCAAAGAGTGAGGTAATAGGTTTTCACCGTGACAGAAGCACAGGCACCGGCGCAGTTTCAGTGCGCCCGGG
The DNA here is from genome assembly GCF_000179635.2 of Ruminococcus albus 7 = DSM 20455. NCBI lineage: Bacteria > Bacillati > Bacillota > Clostridia > Eubacteriales > Oscillospiraceae > Hominimerdicola > Hominimerdicola alba. The sequence continues at coordinate 16,548 of NC_014825.1, forward strand.
CACAAAATTCAGCGTATACAATATCTTTGGTGAAAGAGTGAAGGTCACAAAGCTTGGTTCATCCACCGATGACAGGGATAACTACTCATTCGATGCATACGGCCCTATGAGTTACTATCTGGTGAAAGGATCTGCCGAGGAAAAATACAAGCCCCATACCCCCGGTGATATAAACCGCGACGGCAAGGTAAATATGATGGACGCAGTTCAGCTTGCCAAGTATATAAACGGCGGAAAAGCTGAAGTTGATCCGAGAGCGTGCGATACCAACGGCGACGGAAAGGTAGATAAGCTTGATGTTACAACACTTCAGCAGTACGTTCTTAAATTTATAACCACTATATACTAACACAAAGAGGTCGGTTATCAGCCGACCTCTTTTTATGATCCTTTTAAATTCTCACACCATGATCAGGAAACAGGTATTATCGGAAGTTCGTACTCATCACGGCTCTCGGCATCATTATCATAATTCCCAGCTGAGGTATGATCACCGTTCACAGGGACAGACGGATCTTCCCAGCCGGAATGCCCGGTTCCTGTCACCGCTTCATTAACGATAACCGGTATACCCGGATCATCGCTGATCTCTGAGGATGAAGAAGTACTGTCTGCAATGCTTTGCGTATCACTGTCGGCAGTTTCACTGCTCTCAGCTTCAACCGGATCTGTAGATACACCGCTATTGCTGTCATCAGTATTTGCGGCACTTTCTTCGTTACCGTTTTTGCAGCCGACTAATGTCATACAAACCGCAGCCGCCATGATCAAGGCAGCAGCATAACTAAGTATTCTCATCAGCTTACACCTTGAAACATTTAAGTATATCCTTGATCTCACCGATGACAAATACTACATCTCCATCAGTGAACTTTGTATCAGCCATAGGTATAGATACCTCATCATCGCGTTTCAATGTAATGATATTTACATTGTATTTCTTACGGATATCTATCTGCATCAGTGACTTGCCGTACCACTCCTTCGGCACCACCATCTCATAGATAGAGTAGTTGCTGTCAAGCTGTATAAAATCAAGTATAGTGTCAGAAGCATACTTTGTTGCAAAGCGTATAGCAGTCTGCTTTTCGGGGTAAGCGACTTCGTCAGCGCCTACCATTTTCAGGAACTTCATCTGAACATCGTTAGTCGCTCTCGCCATAACGAACTGTGCGCCAAGTTCCTTCAGAGTGCAGGTTGCTTCAAGAGAAGTCTGGAAAAGTCCGCCGACAGCTACGATGCAGACATCAAAATTGTTAACGCCCAGTGATTCCAGGGTTTCCTTACTTGCACAGTCACCTATCCTGGCACTGGTAACATAAGGAAGTATCTCATTTATTCTGTCCTCGTTGGTATCAACAACAAGTACATCACAGTTCAGGTCATTCATTCTTCTAGCGATAGTTCCGCCGAACTCACCGCAGCCAAGCACCAATACAGATTTCATTATAATATCTCCTTTCGATACAGCATAAGCTGTTTATGTAAAGACCGCTTTATCAGCCCACAGATATCTTTTCCATAGGCATTTTAACTTTGCTTGTTTCAGCAGATGACACTGCTGCATATATAAGTGTAAGTCCTCCCACACGTCCGAAGAACATGAGGAACATGAGTATCACGCGCGAAAGCATATGCAGGGACGGTGTGATACCAAGTGTAAGTCCAACAGTGCCTACAGCCGAACCTGTTTCAAACAGGCATGTCAGCAGAGGCAGACCCTCAGCTCGGCTTATAACGATACCGCCTGTAATGAACAGTGTCAGGTACATAAAGAGTATAGCACCGGCGTTGCGCACAGCTTCATCAGGGATACGGCGCTTGAACGCCTGAACATCTGTACGTCTGCTGAAAACGGTAAGCGCTGTAAGGAACAGTACAGCAAAGGTAGCAGTTTTAAGACCGCCCGCAGTTGATCCGGGAGAACCGCCGATTATCATAAGTATGATCATTATAAGAGTGCCCGATTCGTCCATTTGTGCAAGATCCTGACTGTTGAAGCCTGCCGTCCTGGCAGTAACAGACTGGAACAGCGATGACAGTATCCTGTCCTTGACACCCATATCCTCATATTCACAGAAGAAAAAGTATACTGCCGGAACAAATATAAGTATCAGCGATGTTGTCAGCACTACCTTGCTCTGAAGTGAATATTTAGAAAGTTTGAACTTATGTGCACCTACATCCCCCCATACCAGGAAACCTATACCGCCTAAGATTATAAGCAGCATGATGACAGCATTTACATAAGCGTTGCTGCTGTATGTAGTAAGCGACGAGAATGGCTCGCGCACACCCATAAGATCGAATCCTGCATTACAGAATGCGGATATTGAATGGAAAAGCGAATAGCCGATACCTTTCAGCACCCCGAAATCCTTGATAAAGACAGGCGAAAGCAGTGCCGCGCCGGTTAGTTCGATAATAGCTGAGGTCCTGAGTATAAATCCTGTAAGCTTGACAATGCCGCCGACCTGCGGAGCATTTATAGATTCCTGCATCGTGCTCCTCTGTGCAAGACCGATCTTTTTTCCTGAAACGGTCATTATCGCCAGACCTATGGTTATAACGCCCATACCGCCTATCTGGATAAGTGTTATTATCACACCTTTACCGAACAGTGACCAGTACGTAGCGGTATCCTTTACGATGAGTCCTGTCACACAGGTAGCAGAAAGTGCTGTGAACATACAATCCGAGAATGGTGTCACAACTCTGCCCTTTGAAGATATAGGAAGCATCAGCAGCAGCGTTCCCAGAAGTATCAGCGCAGCAAAGCTGGATATGATTATCTGGAACGATGTCCGTCCCTTTCGTTTTTTCTTCGATATATCGTCCTGAAGTTTTCCTTTTACCTTATCCATAATACACCTCTGTTTACATACTGGATTGTATTATAACATATTTTTACGCAAATGTAAAGACATCGGATTCACAAAGTATATGACTATACAGCCGATATCATATACAAATACTACAAGCCGCCGTCGTGATAATGACAGCAGCTTGTTTATACGCTTTAGTATTTACTTCTCGTTTTCTGCCATACGTGCCCTGATGTAATCTGCCAGCATATCAGCAGTTTTGTCGATACCGAGCTTTGAGCTGTTCACTGAAAGATCATAAAGTCTTGAATCGCCCCACTTGCCCTGAACATGGTAATTGTGATAGCGCTTTCTCTTTTTGTCTTTCTTGAGTATGAACCTCTCGGCATCTTCACGGCTGAGTTCGTATACCTCCATTACACGCTCTATTTTCTTTTCCATATCGCCCAGAATGAACAGCGATACGAGCGCAGGATACTTTTTCAGCTTGGTTTCCGAGCATCTGCCGACTACAACAAAGGACTCACCGCTATTCGCTTTCTGGTCGATTATATCGAACTGCATCTCAGCGATGTTATCTTCAATGGAATTGCTGTAGCCCTTGACAGTTCTTGAAAGTATCTTTATCTTCGGGACTTCGTTATATTTCTCTACCTCTTCGGGAGTCATGCCCATTCTCTGGGCTATCTCGGTGATCAGATGGCGGTCATACAGGGGCAGACCGAACTTGTCTGCCAGCTGCTGGGCGATAACACGTCCGCCGCTGCCGAATTCACGTCCTATCGAAATAATGATCTGAGACATAAGATACCTCCTTGCTTATACATATCTGATAAACAGATAGATAGTTGACAGTGTCAATACAATTACAGTAGCAGGTGCCAGCTTTTTGCAGTAGCGTCCCCAGCTTATGGGGTGACCGTTCTTTGCTGCCACCGATGTGCCTACAACGTTTGCAGATGCGCCTATAGGTGTTGCACTTCCGCCTATGTCGGTACCTATAGCAAGTGCCCATGCAAGAGTGCTTATAGGTGTTCCCGATGCTGCTGAAAGGTTCTTGATGACGGGTACCATTGTTGCGGCAAATGGGATATTGTCCACAAATGCACTTGCAATAGCTGATACCCAGAGAATGATAGCTATCATCATCTTAATATCGCCGCCGCTGATATTCTCAATGAACTTTGCTATCTTATCGAGGATCTCTGTTTCCTCAAGACCGCTTACAACTATGAACAGTCCCACAAAGAACAGAAGTGTCTTGTAGTCAACTTTTTTCAGCAGTTCAAGTGCGTGCTTGCCTGCTGAGATCAGCGTAACTATTCCGATGAATGTACCTATAGTAGCTACAGTGAGGTGTGTAGTACCGTGAGTTATGAGAAGCACTACAGCACAGCCGAATATTATGCTGCTGATTATGAAATCCTTTTTGTTGGTTATAGCCTCTGAGGGCTTGGGCAGCTTGGATATATCCACCTGTTCACCGTTTTTGGTAACAAGTTCCTTCCTGAATGCAACATAAAGGAATATAACAGATACTGCAAGAGTTATAGCTGCCGCAAGACCTGTGTTCATCAGGAAATCAAAGAAAGAGAATCCCAGTGATGTACCGATTATGATATTCGGGGGATCTCCGCACATGGTGGCGCTGCCGCCAAGGTTAGCGCAGAAGATCTCTGAAAGGATCATAGGTACGGGATTGAATTTCAAAAGCTGTGCAAGTTCAACTGTTACAGCTGCCAGGAACATGATAACAGTAATACTGTCAATAAACATTGAAAGCACAGCCGCCATAATGGTGAATGTGATAAATACGGGTATTGTCCTGCATTTTACAAGGAATGCTATCTTCATACACAGCCAGCGGAAGAAACCCGCCTTTGCCATGCCCTCCACCATCAGCATCATTCCTCCGATGAAGATGATAGTCGCCCAGTTTATACCCGAGCTTTCGCTCTCTTCGACCTGATACCAGAAATCCTTGGTAAAAAAGTCCTTGAGCGCAAGTGTTCTCGCTATCGCAGAACCGCTTCTCATGCATAAGCCGAATACGACACCAAGAGTAAGCAGGCCGCTGCCGATAGTTACATACTGCCTTTCTATCTTGTCGAGTACTATCATTATGAACATACCGACGAAGATAATAACGGCAAATATTTGTGCTGCTGCCATTGATTGACCTCCTAAGCCGCGCTATATCGCAGCCGTATTTTTTCTCCGCACTGCCGGCAGGACATATTGTTGTGACCATCCGCAGTGCCATATATACTTCACTGACCCGACAGCGCTTGTGACCGTCCCGGCCGTGTATATATCTATATATCCGGGAAATGAAGTACCCCGATATTTACAAAACAAAAGAACCACCGGATGTTCTGAAATAAACACGCGGTAATTCTTACAATGTATGCTGTTAGCGTTCTGTCTTGTACATATACTGTTTGAAAACGGTTACACCACGCGTCAGAGATCCATCATCGCACGTAACTATCATACCACAGTCATTTGCACACAACAGAGTAATTATATCACAGTTAAACAAAGAAGTCAACGATATTATAATTTACATCTAAAATATTCAGTAAATGATAATAATTTAACATATATATTATTAATATAAAAAGCGGAGAACACATCGCTCCCCGCTCATATACATATAACTCTCAGCCCAGCCCGTATACAGACATGGACATAAGTATACTGCCGACTACTGCCCGAAGCTCTGCGATGATATCGGGTGTATTATCGGTTATGTACTTCCAGTCGCCGTTGACAGCCGCTTCTTCAAGCTTTCCTGCATTTTCGCTGATCTCTATAGCGCCTACCGTCTTTGATGCGCTTTTCAGCGAATGTGCGTAAACTCTGTACTGCTCAATATTTCCACAGGCTACGCTTTCCTCAAGATGCCTTATCCTGTCATCGGAGCCTCCTGTAAATTCTGTCAGCATCTCGGCATAGAACTCAGTATCGTTCATGCAGTACTTCATACCAACTGCGGTATCAAGTCCGCCGGCTTCCAGCATAGACAGGAATCCGAACACAAGATCCTTTTCGGCATTCTGTGATTCCTCCACAGTAAGTCCGTCATCGCCCACATGATAGGTATCCGGATCCTCCCTCATGCTGTACTCGGTATCCTCGTCTATCATATCAAGCATTATCTGCGCAAACTTCGGATCAAACTGCGTACCCATATTATTCCGCAGTTCTCCCCTTATGTATTCCTGGGCAAAGACCTCGTGGTAGCTTCTTCTCGAACTCATGGCATCGTATGCATCGGCTACCGTGATGATGCGGACTTCCATAGGGATATCCTCACCTGTCAGTCCATCGGGATAGCCCTTGCCGTCGTATCTTTCGTGGTGCCATCTTGCTGCCACCGCAAGCTGCGGCATCTCGGATATATTTTTTAGTATATCATATCCTACCAGCGGATGCGTCTTGATTATATCGTATTCCTCGGGAGTAAGCTTGGTGGGCTTGTTTATAACGTAATCGGGCATACCTATCTTTCCCACGTCATGCAGAAGTCCCATCATGTATATCTTTTCCTGTTCCTTTTCGGAAAGCCCCACACTCCTTGCGATCTCGCGGGAGTATTCAGCCACACGGGTGGAATGTCCGTTAGTGTACTTGTCCTTAGCATCCACAGCACCTGCAAGGGTCTGTACGACCTGCATAGAAAGCCTTTCGTTCTTGCGGTGCTCCTCAATAAAGCTTGCACTCAGCTTTTTAGCCTCACTTTTCAGATCACGCTGCAGCCTGTTCAGTTCAATGGTATTCTTGACCCTGAGAAGCAGCACTGATGCTACAAAGGGCTTCGCCACAAAATCTGCCGCACCTGCTGAAAGCGCCTTTGTCTCCGTTTCGGGATCACCGTCAGCTGTCAGTATTATAACAGGTATATCCCTGACTTCATGGTTGGATTTAAGCTTCTGAAGAGTTTCAAAACCATTGATACCTGTCATGTGGATATCAAGCAGCATAAGATCAGGCTTGTTGTTTTTTATATATTCAAGCAGCGCTTCACCACAGTCAAGACAAACCACCCGATAGCCGTAAAGACTGAGTATACGTTCTGCAATTTTCAGATTTCCTTTATCGTCATCAATAACAGCTATCGTGTAATGCTCCATATACCCACACTCCTTTATATCAAATCTCAGCCATTTTCAGGATATCCATAAGTTCAGCCGCGGCTACGGGCTTTATCAGAAAGCCCAGTGACCCCAGCTTTTGCGCCTTGTCACGCAGTTCATCATCGACAGTCCCCGACATAAGGCAGACCTTTGCACCGCTGATATCACTGTCATCACGTATTTTCTTCAGAACATCCATACCGTTCTCGCCCGGCATCTCAACATCAAGCAGCACAAGATCAGGAGCTTCACTTCTGAGCATAGCTATGCCCTGAGCCCCGCAAGATGCACCTGTACATTCATGTCCTGATTTTTTTAATATAAAACCGATCATCCTTATGACCATGCTGTCATCATCGACTACCAATATCCTTGCCATAATTTATTCTCCCGAAGAGGTAAGCGTCTTCTACCGCAGAATTATTTTATTGTATTGATTATATCATATTTTAGAAAAATAATCAATAGGTTATTCAGTTATCATTTTATGGTAAATATATTTCAATATATGAATATTTCTTATAAGCACAATGCCTTCATTCAGAAATCTTCCCCGCTGACATAAGTAAACTGCATATCCGAAGGTGATATGCGCTGTACACCAATATCATCTTACTGATCTCCTGCTTGCTCGGAACACGATCAATTAATTCCACGATCTTCTGTTCATCGGCAGGTTTGGTAAGGCACCTGAGTACATTCACATCATACTCTTTTATCGCATACTAAATATGTCCCGTAAGAAATACTATATGCACCTTGCGGATCAACCCTTTGAGAAGTTCACAGCCTGTTTTTTCAAATGTGATCTTATTCATATCATATCTACTTTTATATTATATCACAATAAGCTTTAGGTTTCAATATCTACAGTAAATTTTTAATAGATTTTACGAATAATACAAAAAGCACATTCTTTGGTAAGTGATGAAATAAGCTTTCTATTGACAACAATTATAAAATCTGCTATAATAGTTTTAATATATAAATATATTTTTTATGTTAGGAGAATAATTAAAATGAGCGCAACTCTTGTAATAATGGCAGCCGGATTAGGCTCCCGATTCAAAGGCGGCATCAAACAGCTTGAGCCATTCGGCCCTAACGGCGAGATAATCATGGATTACTCTATCTTTGATGCTGTACGCGCCGGTTTCGATAAAGTTGTATTCATCATCAGACGCGATATACGCGAAGCTTTTGATGAGATGATAGGAAACCGCATAGGTGCGCAGGTCAAGGTGGATTATGTTTATCAGGAACTTGACTGTCTTCCCGAGGGCTTCACCGTACCTGCTGACAGAGTAAAGCCCTGGGGTCACGGCCACGCGGTATGTTGCTGCAAGGGCATAGTTAATGAGCCCTTTGCCGTGATAAATGCTGACGATTTTTACGGCAGAGAAGCTTTTCAGAAACTGCACGACTACCTCACACAGGAGCAGACAGGTGACAAGCTGAACATGACAATGGTCGGCTTTGTGCTCAAAAACACCCTGAGCGACAATGGCGCTGTTAACAGAGGTGTCTGCAAGGTCGATGAGAACAATATACTGATAGACGTTGAAGAAACTTACAATATACGCCGCGCACCGGATGGCAGAGTCCTTTCGGGCAAGGAGGAGACCAAGGAACTCAGCGAGGACAGCTATGTTTCAATGAATATGTGGGGATGTCCCAAAGGCTTTATTGATAAGCTGAACAAACGCTTTGAGGAATTCCTTGAAAAGAACAGCACCAGTCTGACCGCTGAATTCCTGCTTCCCGAGGGTATCGACCACATGATAAAACACGGCGAAGCTGACTGCAAGCTTCTTGAGAGCCGCGACAAGTGGTTCGGTGTCACCTATGCCGAGGACAAGCCTACCGTAAAAGCAGCGATAGCCGAACTTATCGCAGCAGGCGATTATCCTGAAAAGCTCTGGAAATAATCGGAAAATCACACATTATAAGAATAAGCACTTGCCTTACGGTGAGTGCTTTTTTATATAAAAAACACTTCTGCGTAGTACAGCAGAAGTGTCAGGTATTTTTATATTATCCTGTGGAATGCTTATTTAAGAGAATTAAGCAGACCGTTGGAATTTATTATCTTGATAAGGAACTCGGGGAATGACTGACCCTGATAGGTCTCACCCTTTGTCTTGTTGGTGATAACGCCGCTGTCGAAGTCTATCTCAACCTCATCGCCTGCCTCGATCTTCTCGGATGCTTCTTCGCACTCGATTATCGGCAGACCTATATTTATAGCGTTCCTGTAGAATATCCTTGCAAAGCTCTTGGCAATAACGCAAGAGATACCGCTAGCCTTGATGGAAGCAGGAGCGTGCTCTCTTGATGAGCCGCAGCCGAAATTCGCCTTAGCCACCATTATATCGCCTTTCTTTACATTCTTAGCAAAATCTATGTCGATATCCTCCATGCAGTGCTGAGCCAGCTCCTCCATGTTTGAAGTATTAAGATATCTTGCAGGGATTATAACGTCCGTATCAACGTTATCCCCATACTTATGTACTTTTCCGCAAGCCTTCATTCTATGAAAACTCCTTTCAACTTACTCGATATATCGGTCGGAATTAAAAACATTCTCGCCTGCTGCCTGCTTACGCAGTTCTTCATACACCTGTTCAAGGTACTGTGAATCCATCCTGTCCTTGGTACGGGTGATAAAATAGCAGACCTTTGCCTTTCCGAAAAATCCTTCTTTTACAAGACGGAAGCAGGATACACCATTTATCGAATCGGTATAAAAATTGTTGAAGCCCTTTTTATCAATTATAGCCTGCGTCTGCTCGATCGTGAAAACATTACCGGCTTTAAGCCCTTCAATAAAATCCATGATCTTCTCCTTGCGCTGAGCGTCAGTGAAAGAAGAACCGTATTTCTGTGTTATGATACCGGATACGGTATCATAAAAAATATCTACCAAATAGTTAGTCATATACCCGCCTCCTATCTGTTGAATCAAATTACACGAATCTAAATCCTTATCACATAACGTCAGAGGGCTGTGCTATACGTCCTGCAACTGCTGAAGCTGCAGCAACATAAGGTGAAGCCAGATAAACCTGTGACTCGGTGTGACCCATTCTGCCGACGAAATTTCTGTTAGTTGTGGCAACTGCCTTTTCACCTGCTGCAAGTATGCCCATATGTCCGCCGAGACAGGGACCGCAGGTAGGTGCGGATACCGCACAGCCTGATTCGATGAATATCTCAAGAAGACCTTCCTTCATTGCAGTGAGATAGATGTGCTGTGTTGCAGGTATAACGATACATCTTACATGATCGGCTACCCTCTTGCCCTTGAGTATCTCAGCTGCAGCTCTCAGATCCTCGATCCTGCCGTTTGTACATGAACCGATGACCACCTGATCTATCTTGATATCGGGAATGTCATCAAATGTTCTTGCATTTTCGGGAAGATGAGGGAAAGCAACAGTTGGCTTGATCTGTGAAAGATCAATTGTATACTCCTCGTCATACTCCGCATCGGGATCAGCTTCGTATACCTTATACTCTCTGTCAGTTCTGCCCTTGAGGTATTCCTTGGTTACCTCATCAACAGCAAATATGCCGTTCTTGGCACCTGCTTCGATAGCCATATTAGCCATACAGAGTCTGTCCTCCATAGTCAGGTTCTTCAGACCCTCACCCATGAATTCCATAGAGCGGTAAAGTGCACCGTCAACACCGATCATACCGATGATATGCAGTATAACATCCTTGGCAGCACTGTACTTGGGCAGCTTGCCTACGATATTGAACTTGATGGCAGAAGGAACCTTGAACCAGGTCTTGCCTGCAGCCATGCCCGCGCACATATCAGTAGAACCAACACCGGTAGAAAAAGCACCAAGTGCACCGTATGTACAGGTATGTGAGTCAGCACCGATAACTGCATCGCCGGGAACTACAAGTCCTTTTTCAGGAAGCAGTGCGTGCTCGATACCTACATCTCCCACATCGTAATAATGAGTGATATCATACTTCGACGCGAACTCACGGCACTGCTTGCACTGCTGTGCTGCCTTGATGTCCTTGTTCGGCGTGAAGTGATCCATCACCATAGTGATCTTATCCTTATTGAAGATACCGTCAAAACCTGCCTTGTTGAACTCGTTGATAGCAACAGGTGTTGTAACATCGTTGCCAAGCACAAGATCGAGGTCAGCCATAATAAGCTGTCCTGCCTTGACCTCGTCGAGCCCTGCATGGGCAGCGAGTATCTTCTGTGTCATTGTCATTGCCATGATAGTGATCTACTCCTTACAAATACAATATTCTATACATTTATATTATAACTTATTTTTTTATAAATGTAAAGTCATTAGTGCAGAAAATATAAATAAATTTTTTGAGTGTTTTTGTCAAATTAGTCAATTTTCAACAAATTCAGCTTAATTAATCTGTCATGTTCATGCAACATATAAAATTTTAACAAGTTAATTTTTCCAAGTATCAAAACAATACTTCTGTGGATACTATTAATAAACTTCTGAAAGGAGAGATGATATGATAGGAAGATCACTTATGACAGGTATATCAGCAGGAGTTACTGCAGGCGCACTGGCATTTGAGATATCACGAAAGGCTCAGCGCAGCAAAAGAAAGTTCAAAGCACGCGCCGGTAAAGCACTCAAAAATATGAGCAGCTTTATAGATGACCTTTCTGATATCATGAGATGACAAGCCGGCTGCCGACCTATAAGGTTCGGCAGTTTTCGTTTTTGTACATATTATTGGACAGATTTTCGACCCCTTTCAAAAATACACAGATTGACTTGTAAATAAAGCTTAAAATTTGTTAAAGATTTTTTCTTAGAATCCTAGGGCGATACTAGACAAATGAACTGTGTTTGTGGTATAATATCTTATGTTAAAAACAGAATAATGTCACATTATGATATGTAAAGGAAGGAAATTATAAAATGAGCGCAGATGCTGCAGGATACCGCAAAAAAGTCTCCTCTGCCGGGAGTAAAAAACGCGGCAGAAAAAAAGTAAAAAACCAATCTGTACTGATTTGCGGAACAGCCTTAGCTGCACTTATCGCAGCTGTCGGTCTGTCCTATGTTGCAGGCAGAGTATATTACGGAAACAGGTTCCTTGCTGATACTTACATCAATGGTATAGATGTAAGCGGAAAGACCTATGACGATGCTGTAAAGGCACTTAAAGCAGATAAGATCCCCGAGGAGCTGAAGATCACTACTATCGACAAAAAAAACATAGTACTCTCCCCTGCTGATTTCGGTTACAAGCGTAATGCAAAAGATGAGATAAAAAAGCTTTACGACAAAGTAAACCACGGCACATGGTTCTCGGGATACGCAGGAAGAACGGATTACACTTTTACAGATGAATCTACCTACGATAACGATAAGCTGAAAGCTCTGCTTGACAAGCAGGACTGGGGCAGTGAAGAGACCAAGGATGCTTCACTTGAACTGACCGATAATGGCTACGAGATAAAGAAAGAAGTTCAAGGCAATAAGGTCACAAATATGGACAAACTGGATGAAGCTGTTGTTGATGCCCTCACCAAAGGTGAATTTGAGGTCAAGCTGAGCAGTGGTACAGGCTGTTATGATGTGCCCCAGATAACTTCTGATACTTTCAAAGACCAGTGTGAGGCGCTTAACAAAGTATTCAATATGTCCATAACATACGATTTTGATTATACCACTGAAACTATCACAGGCAAGACCCTACTCTCACTTATTGATATGGATGATATGGGCAACTACGTTGTAAACAGAGATGCTGTTGAGAAGTATGTTGAAGGTCTAGCCAAGAAATATGATACCCGATATGCAACCAGGACCTTCAAATCGACACTTCAGGGCAAGGTCAAGGTCGAGCCGAGCGAGGACGGTGTTTACGGCTGGTGGATCTGGCAGGATCCTACCGTTGAACAGCTGGAGCATCTGCTGGAAGAAGGCAAGAGCGTAGAATCCATAGATCCGATCTACGTCAACGATGGTTATTTCGAGTACACAGGTGTTGAATCTGCAAGAACTGCCAAGGACGATATCGGTAAAACATACATCGAAGTTGACCTCACCAATCAGCAGATGTGGTATTACAAAAACGGCAAGAAAAAATACACCTGCTATATCGTATCAGGTCAGACGACCTCAGCTGCAAGAACTACTCTTGAAGGCGTATACAAGCTTTGGTCAAAAGAGACCAACAAGCGCATGAAAGACAGAAACGCTGACGGAGAAGAATGGGATACCACCTGCAATTACTGGAACAACGTTTCACTCTGCGGTATCGGTATGCACGATTCCACATGGCGCGGCGGCAATTTCGGCGGCACGATCTATCAGTGGAACGGTTCTCACGGCTGTATTAATATGCCTTATGAGGGCGCACAATACATCTACGAAAATGTACCCCTCGGTACACCTGTAGTAATGTTCTACAATTGATAATAACACAGCGGACAGTCACAAGACTGTCCGCTTTTTTGCACCATAAATATCACGCAATAAAAAAGTCGGGGAGTTCATCCCCGACCATTGTAAATCACTGTTCACTCAGCCTCAGTATAGCCTCTCTCATGCGGTTAACATCTTCAAGGCTCTTGGTAAGTCTGTTAACATCAGCCTGAAGAGTCTCAGATGCATCACCAAGTGTAGCGTTGATATTCGCAACCATAGCATCCATGATGCTCTGCTTTCTGTTATTGGCATCGGCAATAATATTCTCTGCCTCTGCACGCGCACGGCTAACGATATCCTCAGCATCCTGATTAGCTCTGTCTACCTGCTCCTTGACATACTGCTCAGCTCTTGCTATTATAGCTTCCTGAGAAACCAGCTTGTCAGCCTCGGCTTTAGCATCCTTCATTACTGCTTCTTTCTCGGATAATGCAGAATTTCTGATCTCATCAGCTTCCTTCTTGGCAGCTTCAAGTATGACCTTTCTCTGCACCTCCAGCTCCTGAGCTCTCTTTATCTCAGGCGGTATGCTCATTCTTACCTCATCGACCAGCTCATGTATGCGGTCGCCGTCAATCATCTTCTTATTTGAAAAAGGAACCGTAGCGCCGTTATCAATAGTTTCATCTATTCTTTCCAGCAGGTCGTTCATGGGGGTATAATCCTTGTTTTCGCTCATAATAATACTTCCTTTCATATTTATATCTGCAGACTTTTCAAATTATTGACGCTATATATCTCACGCCGTATATTAAGCCTTGATCAGCTCACACAGCGTTGTCTGCCTGTTGCGCGTCAGTGTTTGGACAAAGCCTGTTTTTTATCTTTTCCAGTATCGCGGGTGAAACAAAGCCCGAAATATCACCGCCAAAGCTTGCTATCTCCTTTACAACGCTCGAAGAAAGGAACATATTCTCACCTGCAGTGGTAAGAAAAACAGTTTCAGCATCATTATAGAGTTTTTTGTTGGCAAGCGCCATCTGAAATTCATACTCAAAATCAGACACAGCCCTCAAGCCCTTGACAATGACCTCTGCTCCTGTCATTTTAAGATAATCAGCCAGCAGACCATCAAAGCAGTCAACGACTACATTATCAAGATCCTTTGTAACTGCGATTATCATTTCTATCCTCTCTTTGGTGGAGAAAACAGCTTTGTTTTTGTTTTTATTGAAGCTGACCAGCACTATGACCTTGTCAAACAGCTTGGAAGCACGCTCGATTATATCGAGATGTCCGAGTGTTACAGGATCAAAGCTGCCGGGACAAACAGCGATCTTCATATCTTATTCTTCCTCTGTTGGTATTTTAAATATAGTAACAGCTATCTTACCGTATTTATAACGCTTATGCATCTTCAGCCTGCCGTACTCATCACCAAGCTGAAGCTCTTTTTCATGCTCACAGACTACTATGGCTCTGTCGCTGAGGTGTGAATCAATACTGCCGAGTACCTTCTCAATGATACCCTTTCCATAAGGGGGATCAAGAAGAACGATATCGAACTGACCCTTAGCTACCTTGATGTAATCAAGGCTGTCCATATTCAGCACACGGGATTCGGTATTGAACTTGCAGTCTGAGATATTTTCCTTTATCACCTGCACAGCAGCAGGATTATTGTCAACAAAAACACAGTGCGATGCCTCACGGCTCAGGGCTTCTATACCCATCTGTCCGCTGCCTGCAAAAAGATCAAGCACCTGCGAACCCGGAACATCAAACTGTATGGCAGAAAAAACTGCCTCTTTGACCATATCAGTAGTCGGTCTTGTATCAAGGGTATCCAGCGTTTTAAGCTTTTTACCTCTTCTTGAACCAGTGATAACTCTCATAAAAACTCTCCTAAACTCTAATATACCTATTATACAATATTTCTCGTCTTTTGTCCAGTATATTTTTAAGTTTTTTTATAATTTTCACAAACTGCATTTTACATCTTTTCTTATATACCCGCAAAAAGACACTCCTGACGAACAGAAGTGTCTGAAATCAGCATTTTATATGGAAAATGAGGTACTTCATCTTGTACAAAATATTATAGATATATTAAGCAGTCAGTGATCGTTCTTTTGTTTTTCCGATTGAAGCTTTCCTGTTAAGGCAAGTGATATACTTCTCGGTGAAAGCTGTGCAGCCTTTGCCACCATGCCAAGACCCTTTTCAGGAACGATTATAAGCTTACCTGCAAACATTCCCTCTACCGCACGTTTAGCACAGTATTCAGCTGTAATAGACTTTACTCCGAACTGAGCACCTGCCACTGAATTGAACTCCGTATCCACAGGTCCGGGACAAAGGGCTGATACTTTCACACGGCTGCCTATCATTTTGAGCTCCTCACTTATGGAACTTGTCAGACTTATTACATAGGCTTTAGTTGCGTAATACGTTGCCATAAGCGGTCCGCCAGGCATCAGACCTGCAGAAGATGCAACATTCAGTATATAACCTCTGTTATCAGAAATAAGATCGCGCAAAAACAGTTTTGTGAGTATATGCACAGCCTTTACATTCGTATCGATCATACGCAGTTCATCTTCCAGCGGTATCTCATCGAACCTTCCAAGCTTTCCAAAGCCTGCATTATTTACTATAACAGTGACATTTTCATCCTGTACCTCTCTGTGCAGACGTATGCATTCGCTTTCATCCGAAAGGTCACACACAATAACTCTGCTGTCCCTGAGTTCACTTGCAAGTTCACGCAATCTGTCCTCACGTCTGGCAGCGAGTATTACTCTGAAATCTCTTCTGTCAAGCTCCTTTGCTATTTCCCTGCCGATACCGGAGCTTGCACCTGTGACCAAAGCTGTTCTTGCCATAATATCAGTCCTTTCTTAATAGATATTGAATATATTATACTATCCCGTAATTTAATTGTCAACGTATTTCTGAAACAAATCAAAACATAAACTGTGAACATCAGGCAGTACAGCAGCTAAGAACAAAAACCACACCTGTTTTTAAAACATATAAAAGTTATGCCCCGAAGCGTTTTAAAGCACTTCGGGGCATCGTATTATTTTTCCTGTTCGGTTAAACAGAAGTTTATCACTCTGAAACAAATCTTAAATAAGGATCATCTAAATTATTCGCCACATCATATTGTGCCTTTTCCCAAAGTTCAAGTCGATTATTATTTTCCATATCTGAAAGTATCTGACCAATTTCATCAATATAACCGATCGCAAGGTAGTCTTTCAAGAATTGGATACCGATCTGATACGGATCATTTGGCTCAGAAACCTTATCGATTGCTTCATCCCAGTCAGAAGCATAAGCCGAGTCAGCAGGACAACCATCTGCGAGCAAGCTCATTCCTCCAAGTAATCCTCCTAACCAATCATGTTCCTCAGCATTCCAAATATAATCAAGATAACGGAAAAAAATACGATATCCTATTTTATTCTTCACAATTGTATACTCCTTCAAATTCCGATTTTATTAGAAATAATTTTAGCACAGCATAGTTATTATCAATATAAACGCCACAGTACTTCTGACTGTATATCAGAAATACTATGGCGCAAAATTACTTTATAAGTGCCCGACTTTTATCAGCAGGGTATTATAATTATCGATAGATCATAAACACGAAATATTATGCACGATCCTCAGCAGTGCTTTCGGTTGAATACTCATTTTCAAAAGCTTCCCAATCGAAATCATCGTCATCAGAAGAAGATCCGCTGCTGTAAGAAGATGATGATGAAGAACCGAACAGAGAATTATACATCTCGTCGCCCAGATTTTCCTTGAGCTTGTTCATAAAGCCCTCAGTATCGCAAGTTTCGAGATACTTATTCATCTGCTCCTCGTCAAGTGCATTGAAGACCTGAACATCGCTACCAGGAACATCAACGTCAGAAGCTTCTGTCTTTTCGCCTGTCATCTTCATTGTAAATGCATTCTCGCCATTGAGACCGATATCAAATGTAACATCTAAATCATCAGCTGTAGAATCAGACTTAACTTCCATCCAGATAGAATCAGAAGTGCCGTCCTCATTAACGCTGACATCAAATCTGATAGTGCCTGCGAAGTTCTCGCCAACATTCTTCATATCAGTCATGGTGTAAACGACCTTCATGTTCTCCTCGCCGTCATCGGTAGAAGTAACAGTGTAGGTACCGTTAACTACATCATTCTCGCTCTTCAGTGCGCCGTAAGCTGTTACAGCTGTGCCATCACCGCTGTCGAAGCTGATATCCAGACCCTCAGCATTTTCGTTGCTGACACTGATGAACTTCAGCTCACCCTTTTCATCGGAAGGCTTCAGATTGAAACCTGCGAACTGACCGTCGCTGTTCTCATAGGTTTCCAGCATAACAGTTTCCTCGCCCTTGATCTCACCCTTGACCTCCTCGAGCATCTTGTCGATAGCCTCTTCATAGGAAGGAGTAGAAGGAGCTTCTTCGCCGTACTTCTCATACATAGCGGAGCTCTGCTGATTAGCAGCCTCAACGCCCTGCTCATACAGTTTCTTGAAATTCTCGTCTGTCTTAGCCTTTTCAAGAACAGCAGTAACTACCTTCTGTCCGTCAGCAGCTGTCAGCTCATAGGACTTGGAAGTATACTCATAAGAAACGCCGTCGATATCACCGCTCTTAGTTCCGTTCTCCTTAGCCTCAGGGAAATT
This sequence comes from Ruminococcus albus 7 = DSM 20455, assembly GCF_000179635.2. Lineage (NCBI taxonomy): Bacteria > Bacillati > Bacillota > Clostridia > Eubacteriales > Oscillospiraceae > Hominimerdicola > Hominimerdicola alba. The sequence continues at coordinate 34,600 of NC_014825.1, forward strand.
ATCCTTTACTAACTGCTCATATTCCTTAATGTCAGCCTCAAATGCTTCGGTATCAAAATCGAAGTTCTGAGCTGTCTGAGCATACTGGTCGAAATCAATGCCTACGCTATCCTTCAGATAGGATTCAGCTTCAGCCCTGTTTACCTTGATATAAGCCTCTGAAAGCTCGGGTACTCTAACGTACATCTCTTCGCTGTTCTCTCTGCTGTATACCTGATTTACAGTAACTACCTTCTGACCGCCGTATGTCAGCTCGATATCGCCGCCCTCATTGCCGCCTTTCTGCTTGCTGGATACGGTCATGCCGAAATCCTTGGGAGCTGTGGGCATATTCTTTGTAATTGCAGGGCCAAAGCTTATATTGAAGCTACCACTATAAGCGTAATCTACATCGCCCTTTGCGATCTCGGTCGCCTTATCTATAGTGTTGGTGATATTCTCAGCCATAACACTCAGCTTGGGAGATACTACAACAGAGCTCTGATTTTTTGACTTCTCACTGGATGCCTTGTCAGCATTCTTGTTTAACACAAAATAACCAACGCCCGAACCAACTACTGCTACGCCAAGTACACCGGCGAGTACGGGTGTAAGTACATTCTTCTTTACCATAATGCTACCTCCTGAAAATTGTGTATGTGTTATTCTCTCTTTCTTGACTACTGACGACAGACTTTGTAAACCAATTAACAGTCTGTGTCTTACTGACTAATAATATACCACATTTTGATATCACTGTCAATAGTGAATTTATTACAAATTATGCCACTTCAACCTTGCGGATTAGGGCATTTTCGGGCATTCTATCGATTTGGCGAATTCGGTATGACAACTGTGTGAAAGCTGTGTGATACCTATTCTTTTACATCCACACCGTAGCTGCCGCACAAGGTTTTGAGTGCCTGCCTGAATCCCAGACCGATGGTCTTGGCTTTCCAGCCATTATTATTGTATATTTCCATAGCCACTACCGAACGTTCATCATCAAGCCCCGAAAGCTCATAGCTGCAAAGCTCTTTTCCGCCGCAGCTTATGCGCACAACAGGCTTGTTCACCTTGCCGAACGCCTGACCTTCCACATCGCCGTATATAGCGAAAGCAACAGCCAGCTTATTTATCTCACTGTCCAGTTTTGATAGTTCAACGGTGAACATCCTTGTCTGCTGAGGATGATTGTTTATAGCCTTGTCAACGGAAGCCTTCTGTCCGAAGAATACAAGATCGGCATCGCTCCTTACCTTGCCGTTCTCAGTAAGCAGGAAGATATATCCGTCGATATCAATTCCTTCCTCAGCCTGATAATCCATATCTATGACCAGCATCTGTGAAGCGTAATCGTTAAGATCAAATCTTGCACCCCTGACCAGTCTGACTGTACCGCCCTCCTCAGCTGATCTGATCTCCTCGGGCTCAACATCTATTATCTCATCATCGGCGGTATTGTTCTGTTCGCCAATATACTCTGCTTTTTCCGCGGATATCTCGGGTGCGATAGTTTCCGCAGTTTCTGCTTCGGGTTCGGTTTCTTTTGTGTAAGTCTCGGGTGCGATAGTTTCTTCAGTTTCTGCCTCGGGTTCTGATTCTGTTGTGTAGGTCTCGGGTGCGATAGTTTCTTCAGTTTCTGCTTCGGGTTCGGTTTCTGTCGTGTAAATCTCGGGTGCGATAGCTTCTGCAGTTTCTGCTTCGGGTTCGGTTTCTGTCGTGTAAATCTCAGGTGCGATAGCTTCTGCAGTTTCTACTTCGGGTTCGGTTTCTGTTGTGTAAGTCTCGGATGCGATAGTTTCTGCAGTTTCTGCTTCGGGTTCGGTTTCTGCCGTGTAATTCTCGGGTACGATAGTTTCTTCAGTTTCTGCTTCGGGTTCGGTTTCTGCAGATGCGGGAACCGCATTCGGTACTGCTGCAGTTCCTTTTACAGCCTTTCTGCCGAACTGAACACTTTCGCCCAGCTGTTTGATACGTTCAAACAATGCCTTTTCAGCACCCTTTGTAATTTCCTCTTCATCAAACTGTTTTTCCGCATGGATACATATTATAGTTCCGCTGTGATCTATCTCCAGCACACAGCTGTAAATATCCTCACGATCAGTACTTCTCATTATCGTAGCCTTGATATAACCGTTCCTGTCATTACGGACAGTTTCCGTATCCACAAGGGTACCGAATGAGCTAAGCTGTACAGTAAGTTCCGATGCCTCTGCTTCAGCTGTATCCATTACTATTATCTCACAGTCGATATCGTCATCATTGTCCTCATAGGGTACGAATCCTACATCGTTCAGAGTAAGGCGTTTTTTGTCAGCGCCTCTCAGTACAGAGTGATCATCAGCTGTAATAACTATACCGTCAGCGATCTCAAATTCCATAGCCTTGCGTTCGGGTGCCTCCAGCAGCAGGAACTGCGCTCCTCCGGTCACGGCATAATACTCGGCAGTACTTCCCTTGCAGCCGCCTATAACAACACCGCTTCCGACAACATCTCTGCCTATGGTTATATTCTTTTTAAGTATATCGAACTCTTTAAGAGAGGTACAGCCTTTAAGTGCACCGTCACTCACTTCAAGGAACACAGGCAGAAGCACCAGCTTTTCTATATTCCTGCAGCTGAGCTTTTCAAGCACTGTAACGCCTTCAAGTGCTGCAGCATCATTCAGCGACAGCATTGCTTCTTCCACCATACCATTTTCCCATTCATGACCATCTGCATCCGTTATGGAAAGTCTGCCGTCTTTGAAAAGAAGTGCTGCATTATCCTCGGTATAGCTTCCGCCTGCGAAATTCAGCTGCCAGAACACCTGACTTCCGTTCTTGAATCCTATGCGTTCAAATCCGAATACTTCTTCTCCGTCAGCCGCAGCCGAACTGCGTGTTACCGTGATATCCAGTTTGTCTGCAATATCCGTTTGTGCAAAAAGCTCACTTATCACTTTAAGTTTGCTGCCGACAGTATCGTCTTTCTCCGAGCGTATACCATAAGAAAGACAATCTGCCCTTTCCTGTGCGCCGATAGTACACTTCATTTCATTATATGCTGTTTTATCCTCAGCGTTCAGATCGTTATATCCGCAGCCCGACCATGCCATAAATATCATCTGAGGAAGTTCGGCTTCTCCGCCCTCTTTTGCAAATATAAGTCCGTCATCGGTACGCACTGTCCTGACTCCTGATGAACTGTCAAATCCTACACCGGAAAAACCGTTATTTGCCAGCACCTCTGCAAGAACATCATCATTGATCTTATATGACACGAGCCCACAATTTCTGACACCAAGATTTGTATTTTCCATTGTTGTTATCCTCCTAATCCAGAGATATTAAAAACGACAAAAGTTTCTATATGTACAGTACTAACCCTCGAAAAACATGGGCAAGTACCGGATACTTTATATGTCATTTGCAATAGTTTTCAATATTATAACACATTTTTATTCTTTTGTCTATATCTATCATGCAACTTTACTGCATCTGAAAATTTATTCAGCTCAGGTATTTGCTCTCCTTTCGTGCTTTATTATCATTGACTTTGCACTGAACTTCTGTTAGAATATAATTAAATCAAAAAACTTCCAAGGGAGAGGAGTTGTCATTTATGCATCATGATGTTTGTCTGAATATCCATTACTCAGCACCCCGTGAGATATGGGATATGATCGGAGAAGTTTATCGTTCAATGGAGTACTGGTGCGATAATGAAAATGCCTGGAAAGGCGAAGGGATAGACCTTTGTGCATCTGTTGAACCCGGAGGTTTACAGATCAGCGGAGAGATGCCGGATGAGATATGGGATAAATGGTTCAGCACGCTGAAAGACAATCTTTCCCATAAACTTGGATACGGTATAGGTGAACCCGAGGATGGATTCATGTTCAAATACTGGGCACCTTTCAAGAAAAAGTATTCCGATATCAAAACCATCGACAGCAAACAGATAGTATTCAACGATTACTCCACATTCTTCTGGGATCATTTCACTGAGCGTGAAAGGGATATCACCGGTGATCCACCTTATTTTCTGTTCAGATCTCCACTGATAGAACTTTTCATTTACTTTGATAGCAACGGATCGGTATCAAAAGATAAACTGCATCAGGATTTTAATGATCTTCAGTTCAAACTTAACGATCTTGGTATAACAACCTCTGATCTTACATAGCCAAAAAAAAACGGATAGCCGTCCGACAAAGACGGTCATCCGTTTTTTCATACTTCTGTTTTTTATATATGCACAGCACTATTCCGATAAAGTCCAGCCGTTATCACCGTGATAGATCATCAGCCTGGTCATACCGCCGTCTATGCATATATTCTCTCCTGTGATAAATCCTGCCTTGTCAGAGCACAGGAACAGCACCATATTCGCTATATCAAGAGGATCACCCACACGGCCGCAGGGCTGCTGTACAGCATCCGCACCCTCATATACCCTGAAGCTTGTATCTATCCATCCGGGCGATATGGAATTTACACGTACTTTTCCCGACAGGCTCACAGCAAGTGCATGAGTGAGCGCAGCTATACCACCTTTTGCAGCCGTATAGCTTTCTGTCTGAGGCTGACTCATTCTGTCCCGTGAGGACGAGATATTAATTATTGAACCGCCCTCATTGAAATATGGCATGAACAGCTTTGAAAGATAAAACGGTGCAGTCACACCCACTGACATAGCATACTCAAAATCCTCATAGCTGCACTCGCTTATACCCTTCATAAGCGGCAGAGCGTTATTTATAAGATAGTCTATGTGACCATATTTTCTTATAACGCTTTCTGCAAAAGCTTCAAGCACAGACTTATCAGCTATATCACCCACATAATGATCTCCCTCAGCTTTATCAATAATGCACACAGCGGCACCACTCTTGCGAAACTCCTCAGCGATACATTTTCCGATACCGTTAGCACCGCCTGTAATGACTGCTACTTTGTTTTCAAAATCATTCATTGGTTACACCTCAGTTCTGTATTTCCTGTTATTTACAGTATATCAGAAAGCGGATAAAAGGTCAATACAAGCTGACAGCCCTGATCTGTACATAAATCACAGATCAGGGCTGTCATGATAATATTCTTTTCTTACTCAACTCCAAGCACTTTATAATCCTTGGCTTCCACAGCCTTTCTGAGCACATCATCATCAACAGGTGCACTCAGTGTAACAACAGCAGTACCAGCTGTATGATCGGCTGCTGCACTCTCAACGCCGTTTATCTCCTCCAGCGCCTTTTTAACACTTGCCTCGCAATGCGGGCACATCATGCCCTCGATCCTGATAGTTTTTGTCATTGTATTATCCTCCTTATTTGTTATCTCGGATACTATCTTTTCGACAGCCTCCGTACTTACCATATTTTTACTCCGATCATGTGACGGATCGTGTGGTCTTACAAAATTCAGTCTCAGTGCATTCATGCAGACGAAAAAGCTCGAAAGCGCCATTGCTGCAGCACCGTACATCGGCTTCATGCCTATGCCGTAAAGACCCATCGCAAGGGGTATGCACACGGCATTATAGAAAAATGCCCAGAATAGATTCTGGTGGATATTTCGTATCGTCGCACGGCTTAGCCTTACCGCCGCTGCCACGTCTGAAAGTCTGCTCTTCATGACAACTATATCCGCAGCATCAATGGCTATATCCGTTCCTGCACCTATAGCTATACCGCTGTCAGCGACGGTAAGTGCAGGTGCATCGTTTATGCCGTCACCTACCATAGCTGTCTTTCCAAGCTTTTTCAATGCAGCTACAACATCTGCCTTGCCTTCGGGCATTACACCAGCAATAACATGATCAACTCCTGCACTTTCAGCAACAGCCCGAGCCGTTCGCTCGTTGTCACCTGTGAGCATGACCGTCTGTATACCCATACCCTGCAGCTCACGCACCGCCTTTGCAGAATCTTCTTTGATGCGGTCAGCAACAGCTATCATACCTGCAAGTTTACCGTCATAAGCAAATATAAGCGGTGTTTTACCCTCAGCTGCAAGTTCCTCTGCCTGACGGCTAAGGCTGTCATCTGCAAGCCCCTTCGCCGCCATAGATCTCAGACTTCCGCCAAGCACTTCCCTGCCGTTCAGCCGTCCTCTTATGCCGCTGCCCGGAAGTACTTCGGTATCTGTGACTTCACTGAGCTCCATTCCCTCTGCAGCTGCCATTACTGCCTTAGCCAGCGGATGCTCACTGTTCTTTTCAAGTGATGCCGCCAGCATCAGCAGTTCATCACTATCTCTGCCAAGCGGTACTATATCCGTTACAGCAGGCTGCCCCTCAGTGACAGTACCTGTTTTGTCCAGTGCTATTATCTGTGTTCTTCCTGCCAATTCCAGAGCTGCAGCTGTTTTGAAAAGTATGCCGTTCTTCGCACCAACACCGCTGCCAACCATTATAGCCACAGGAGTTGCCAGACCCAGCGCACAGGGACAGCTTATGACCAGCACCGATATCGCCCTGGCCGCAGCAAACGATAATGTCCTTCCCGCTATCAGCCAGCCTGCAAAAGTGATCAGTGCAAGCACCGTAACCGTCGGCACGAATACCATAGATACCTTATCCGCAATACGTGCCAGCGGAGCTTTTGTTGCAGCAGCATCTGATACTGTGCGTATTATCTGTGCAAGAGTAGTATCTTCGCCAACGCGTTCTGCTCTGCATTCGATATACCCATGGGTATTGATAGTAGCAGCCGATACCCTGTCACCCACAGATTTATCACAAGGTATGCTCTCACCAGTAAGTGCGGATTCATTGACAGAAGTGCTGCCCTTTGTAACTATACCGTCCACAGGTATCTGTTCGCCGGGACGCACAGCAAATATATCTCCTACACCCACTTCCCCGATATCCACTTCCATCTCTTTTCCGTCTTTCAGCAGAACTGCAGTCTTCGGTGCAAGACGAACAAGACCTTTCAGTGCATCCGTTGTACGCCCCTTTGACTTAGCCTCCAATATCTTTCCCACTGTGATAAGTGCAGGTATCATCGCCGCAGATTCAAAATACATATCCATTCCGTACTTCATCACTGTTTCGTGATCGTTCCTGCCCTGCGCAAGTATCATCAGGAAAAGCTCTGCCACAGAGTACACAAATGAAGCCCCCGAACCGAGTGCGACCAGTGTATCCATATTAGGTGAACGGTGAAGCAGTGCAGACATCCCCGATGTAAAGAACTTACCGTTTATCACCATCACTGCCGCCGCGAGGAGAAGTTCAAAAAGCCCGAGAAAAACATGATTCTCAAAAGCATCGGGCGCATACCATCCCCACATCATATACCCCATAGAAAAGTACATAAGCACCATAAGCAAAGGTAATGACCAAAGCAGTCGTTTTTTTAGCTTAGGCGTTTCACGGTCTTTAAGTGCATCCTCATCAGCCCACTTTGCCGACCGTTTTTCCTGTGATGCCATCTCGGGCGATGCGCCGTACCCTGCTTTTTCAACTGCCATTACTATATCCTCGGCAGAAGCAGTACCCTCAACGCCCATAGAATTAGTAAGCAGACTTACCGAGCAGGATGTGACCCCATCGACCTCTTTAACCGCTTTTTCAACACGCCCTGCACAAACCGCACAGCTCATGCCGGTAACATTGTATCGTTCCACTGCCGCACCTCACTTCATAAGCTTTTCAAGAGTATTCATCAGTTCATCCACAGTATCTTCCCGACCCTCACGTATATCCTCCGAAACGCAGGTGCGCAGGTGGCTTGCCAGAAGTGTCCTGCAAAAACTGTTCAGCGCCGAATTAGCCGCCGAAGCCTGAGTAAGTATATCAGGGCAGTATGCATCCTCATCCAGCATACGCTGCAGCCCCCTTATCTGACCCTCTATACGTTTAAGACGGTTCATCAGGTCACGTTTTTCCTTTTCGTCCCTGACTTTTTTTCTGCCGCAGTGACAGCACCTTTCTGTATCTGACATTTTATCAGCTCCTGTCATCATTATACCCCCACGGGGTATTATTATACCTATATTATATACCCTCCCGGGGTATTTGTCAAGTGGGTCCTGACCGGACGGGCAGGCACGTTACTTACAATGCAAATTCGGGCAGTTTTTTCTCGGTATCCATTGTAAGCTTTATCGGATAAACATTGTCCTCGGGCGGACGGGCAGGCATGTCACGAATTCAACCGACAAAAAAGGGAGCCGTAAAACAGCTCCCCGAAATATCCATAAATTATGCAAGTTTCCGATTTAATTACAATACAAATTCCAGACCCTCACCCAGTTTGAATGAGTAGATGTAGCTGCTCTTCACCCGTTCTCCAAGAAGCAGCTCAAAAGCAGCTTTATACAGCATGAGCTGTGTCTTGTATCGTTTCATCTCATCCGTACTTTTGAAATTATCTGTCTTGTAATCCACAAGGACCCAACCGTCGGGTTCTTTGAATATGCAGTCAGCGATACCCTGGATATATCCTTTGTTGGTGGTGTACTCACTGAGTTCCTCCGTAAGACCAAGGTCTTTCACGCTTGCAAGAAATTTCTGCTCACGCCGCAGGTCATCCGAAGACATCATTCTATCAAAAAGGCTGCTGTTCACGAAAATCTTCAGCTTATCGGTATATACACCCTTAGCCTCTCTTTCGCTCATGCATCCGCGGCTTACAAGTCTGTCTAGTTCAGCGTCTACACTTTCACGCGCCTTGCTGTAATCAGCCAGTTCCATGAATTTATGGGTATACGTACCCCTCTCTGCTGCACTAAGCTTATCAAGTTCATCATTCAGCCTCGGCAGATTAGGGAAGAACTCGGTGTTCTTATCACCCTGATCCTTTGCTTTTTCCGCAGCCACTATCTCGGTAACGGTAAGCTTTGCAGGCAGACGTGTTTCGGGTCTGTCTGCACTTGCGGCATAGATATTTCTCAGCCTTGCGACCAATGCAGGGTCAGCAGCAGCACGGACGGTCTTTTCATTTTGTTCCGATACTTCAGTATCAGTATCCTCGCTGCACACATGGTAGCTTATGCTTATCCCCTCGGCGTTCTCCGAAACAGGCACTGTATCAAGAGGCATACCAAGCCATTCTTCAAGCGCTGACCTTTCCTTCAGCTTTGAAAGACACATTACTGTCCACGTCAGTACATTTTCCTGAGCAGAGACTATATCCGCAGGTATCCTGTCGTACTTAGCTGAAGCCTTCACAGCATCACGCAGTTTTTCCATGATCCTGCTGCGGGTGACATGGCCTGTCTTTTCGTTGGAAAGAACAAACATCAGCTTTTCCTTGGCTCTGGTACATCCTACATAGAACAGACGCATCCTCTCGCTTTTGTGTTCACGTACTATCATATCTGAAAGATGATCGTAATAGAGGTCGGCACGCTTGACATTCAGCCGCCTGTCCTTCAGCACGAATGCACAACCCATAGTCTTATGAAGCTTTATCAGTTCGCGCGTATCATCACGTACAAGAGGCTTTGAAAGGGTACACATAAATACAAACGGGTATTCCAGACCCTTTGACTTATGGTATGTCTTAACATTAACTGAATCTCCGCCTGCCGTAACAGACACCGCATTCCTGAATGCCTTGTCGTTTCCCGATACCGAATCTATATACCTCAGAAAACCCGTAACACCTTCGTTGCCGCTGCGTTCGTAATCTCCGGCATACTGCAGCAGCAAACGCAGATTAGCACGCTTTTTAGCCGAGTCAAGATATATCGAAGTCAGCGCCATCAGGTCAGCCGCATTAAATATCCGTCTTATTAGTTTTTCAAGGCTCATGCTCATAGAGCAGTAACGCAGGGATTCTATCATTTCAAAGGCTTTGCGGCATTTTTCCTGCAAAACATCCGAGCCCATATCAACGTACTTCGCGTACTTTTCATCCGTACCCTTTTCCCTTGATGCTCCTGCCAGTATCTGGTAGATGTGATCCGGCTTTTTAGGATTCGCAGCCTTGCACTTCAGCCTTATATGCACCATTTCATCGGGAGTAAATCCCATAACAGGCGACATCATCACAGCTGTAAGAGATATATCATTCATGGGATTATCAACACATCGCAGCAGGTCAAGGGCAAGAGATATCTCCCTTGACTTTATGTATCCCTCGGTATCTTCGCAGAAAGCCCTCAGTCCTGCCGCAGAGAGTGCATCTGTTGCCTGACGGATATTATCGTTTGTATTCACCAGTATACAGAAATCCGACTGTCTGCATGGTCTGTCAACGCCGCCGTCACACACAGGCTCGCCGCTGTCTATCATCTCACGTATGCGTTTAGCCGTACAACGGAATTCCAAAGGTATACCGCTTTTTTCATCGGGTGCATCCACCAGCATCACCTCAGCAGGACAGCTCCTGTCAGTATATACAGCACCTGCTTCAAGCCTTTCGCTGCCGTCATAATCCACCTGACCGCAGCCGCTGCTCATAAGTGTTTCAAATATGAAATTCGACAGGGCTATGACTTCACCCCTGCTTCGGAAATTCTTTTGCAGACCGATATGCTCCAGTTTCTTTTCCTCGCCGTATCTCTGAGCAAGCTCAATACAGTTTTTGAAGAGTTCGGGATTAGTCTTGCGGAAGCCGTAAATCGCCTGCTTCATATCACCGACAATAAAAGTATTACTTCCCATAACTGTAAGGTCGTCCGTGTCTGATACCGCTTTGAATATCATTTCCTGTATATCATTTACATCCTGATATTCGTCTATGACTATCAGCTTGTATGCTCCACCCGAGCGTATCTCCTCAGCGAGTTCAGTTCGTTCAAAGCCATCATCTGTTTCACGCACCAGCAGATTTTTAGTCATAAGCTCAATATCACCGAAATCCACTGCATTCTTTTCCAGCTTTATATCGTAGCTGACTTCCTCGACCCGCTTTTCAAGCCTGCATACCGCCATGAACAGTTTCTGCACCAGTACCAGGTTATCACGCAGATGTTCCTTAGAAAGTTCCAGTCCCCGTGAGCCTTCCTTCAGCACCGTGCATACATTATTTATATCATTCTTAAAGCGTTCCTTAACATCACTGAATATAGCCTTTACATCCTCGGGGGGCTTACCTGATAAACGCATAGGCTTGTATTTTTCGGTTTCTATCTTGCCGAAAGCCGTACTGTCAAGATGAGCTGCAGCAAGCTGATAGCTGCTGAATACAGCCTCGCATATCGCCATATTCTCCTCAGCTGTCTTAACATGATCCTTGAGCGCATAGCTTGCTCCGCCTGCCGATATGGTATAGTTATAGCAGTAACGTGCATCATCCAGAAAGCGTGCTGCTTCATCCAGTTTTCCTTTGAATCGTGAAAATGTGCTTTCATAAAGCATATCAAAGAACTCATCACTAAGACAATTATCCGAAGTGTCGCGTATCCACTTGTCTGTATGACAAATCGACCGCAGATGACCGTAAAGCTCCTTCACAGCATATTTCAGATCGCCGTTCTCCACAGGAAAGAAATTATCCAAGAATTTGTACTCATCCGGATCATTGGCACAAAGCTCCTCAGCTGCCTGCTCAAAAGCCGTATCAAATATCATATCGCACTCTGCTTCGCTGAGTATTTTCAGATTTCCCGTAAACTCGAACTTGTTCAGGTTCTCCTTGACCATATCAAAGCAGAATGAATCTATGGTAGATATCCTTGCCAGCTGTGCCAGATCCTGCTGCTGCAATACCCATACATTTTCAGGGTCCTCACGCAGCTTCTTCTCAAAAGCAGCATTCAGCTTGTCGCGCATCTGTGCAGCCGCATCTATCGTAAAGGTAACAGCCAGCAGTCTGTCTGCAGGTATAGCTTTTTCTTTGTCCGTCAGCAGACGTATTATCCTTTCTATGAGCACTGCGGTCTTTCCGCTTCCTGCCGCCGCTGATACGGTTACTCCCCTGCCGTATGAATCAATGGCTTTCTGCTGATCTTCTGTCCAGCTCACACTCATTATTCTCCCTCCCCATTTTCACTCATTATCTCCTCAAGGATCTCTGTCATCTGTTCCTTGCTGCCCTTTCTCGGCTCATCAGGAAATGCCCTGCCGCATATTCCGCCAAAGCCGCAGTATGAGCATATATTTTCCAGCGGATCCGCATTGATATCACCCTCCAGCAGACGATCACCGTATTCTATTACCTTGCGTTTTGCGAATATCCTCATCGCCGTGAACATGGCATCGCTCATGGTCAGATTTGTAAGTGCCGTCTTGCCGATAGTAGAATCCAGTTTCTCATTGACAGCGCCGCCGTCTGATATCCTGCCTTTGCGTGAAAATGCATCTATGGCAGATTCACAGGCAGCACTGTAAAGTATATCCTCCGAAAGCTCACAGTCATCGGAAAACTTCGCAGCATCACCTATCAGTTTAAGGTAGAACACACCTGCCTGTTCAAGCTCCATATCGGGATTAACAGGATTTCCTGTTTCAAGCAGTACCGAAAGATATATCAGCATCTGAAGGTTCAGTCCGCAGTAAAGCTCCCCCAGATCAAAATTCGCCTGTCTTCGGAATTTATAGTCAACGATACGCACAAAACGTCTGCCGTTCTCGTCCTCATATATATCAGCACGGTCTATAGTGCCGATAAGTACTATATGTCTTCCGTCCTTCAGCGTAAGATCAAGATGATCCGCGCCGTTTTCCTTGGTCAGCCTGTACTCCGTTACCGCAGGAGCAAAGCTGCCGTTTGAAAGTTCGCGCTGAACATACTTAACTATATTGAACGCCTGCTGTTTCATATTCTCGAAACGGTAGATGAAGGTCTTGCTCTTACCGAAATCGCCGCAGAAAACATCATTGTAATACTTTGTGAAGGATCCCTCTATAAGCTCTGTTATCTGCTCCTCTGTCATATTCAGGAAATGCTCACGGTTCCCTTCAGGTGTCCTGTCCTGCGAACCTATCGCCTTTTCCAGTACCTCATGTATCATCAGACCCTTGTTGAGCCCGTCCATATCCATTTTCTGCGAACGTGACAGACGAAGCCCATAGTTGCAGAAGTACATAAAAGGACATTTGAAATAGTTATCCAGTTTTGTAGGAGATACCTCTGCCGTTTCCGATGCAAAGAATACTTCCTTTGCACACGACTCCGAAAGCCTGAATGGTTTATCTCTGCCAGCTTCATCCAGCGCTCTCAGTTTGTCATGGTAGTAAGCTGAACCCATAAGAGAATCCCTTATACTGCTTACCGATACTGTGTTGTCCCGTGAATGCTCTATGTATACCGAATATGCGGATTTATATGAAGTGCAGAAACGATCGGGCGGCAGCGTATTGATATTCATCACATCGATCCCCAGTATACCGCGAACCTCCTTTACAAGCGCCGAAGGACGCTTCTCACTGCCAAGAAGATCTGAACGTGAATACAGAACATACAGCTTATCCGTTGGGGTACATAGTGCCGTATAAGCAGCAAGCTTTTCACGTTTCAGCGAATTCAGCGCATTATCAGTGATATCAATATCCTCTTTAAGCCTTAAAAGTTCCTTTTCATGCTCATTTAGCAGTCCCCTGCTCCTTACAGCCGCTGGGAATATACCTTCATTGACCTCCGCTGCAAAAAGTACCTTAACTCCGCCAAATCTTGAATGAGCAGCATCGACGATACGAACGCAGTCCAGCTTCTGCGGAGGCTCTGATACCTTCATCTGCGACAGCATAAGGCTGTACAGATCGTAATAGCTTCGCATGGTGATCTTTTCATCGCCAAGCAGCTCATATATTGATCTGACAGCTGAAAGACTCATTGTCCACAGCTGTTTGAGTCCGCGTGACATCTCAGTTTCGGTGTCATTGTCCGAGGTGCTTACACGCTTTACCAGTGAATAAGTCTGCCCGGAAAGATCAAGATCATCAAGCAGCTGATAAAAAGCTCTTGATATCTGCGCTGCCGACGCGCCTGTACACGCTTCCTTGAAGCTTACCAAAGGTGTGATGACACGCTTTCTCAGCTCGTTGATACGCCCAAGGTCAATACCGCTGTCAGGTGCAGCTGTGAAATCCTCATTCCACATATCGCCGTCAACTCCCCAGCGTACACAGTAATCTTCCAGATCGCTTATCTCGTAATTAAGTATACCGTACAGCGGTGATTTTATAAGTTTGATGATATTGTCTGTCTTGAATTTTCTGGTAAGCACAGTCCTGAATATAGTGTTTATGTAATGCACTATCGCGGAAGCATCAACGCTGTCACGTTTATCAAGGAAGAAGGGTATATCATACCTTTCCATCACACCTGATATGACCGCACCAAAGCTCTCGATATCACGAACAGTAACAGCTATATCATTGAAGGTATATCCGTCCTCGCGCACCAGCCTGCATATCTCGGCACAGATATAGTCAGCCTCTTCATAAACATCATCAGCAGCAAGCACCTTCACGCTGTCCCCTGCCGCCTTGTACTCCGGCTTGTTATAATCGAACAGATGCTCACTCAGCTGCCTTATATCAGGGTGACAGCAGTTGATATCCTCTGCACGTATCTCTTTCAGAGGCTGATCGTGAAGCTTAGTCATATCCCTTATGCACTGCCTCGCTGCAAGCGTTATATCGAATGGGTGGGTATGGCATCTGCTTACAAAGCTGTCATCTATAAGCAGCGATACCGTAAGGGATCTGCCCTTTATTATACACTGCTCCAGCATTCTTTTTTCATCATAGGAAAAATCAGCAAAAGCCGATACGAAAACACTTCTGCCGTCAAAAACATCACATTTTGCCGAAAGCTCCGCAGCCTCCTCCATAACCGACAGCTTATCGTTCATATTGGCTTTTTCAAGCTCAAAGATATAGTTCTCGTATATAGCCCCAAGGTCTGCTAGCTTCATAGCAACAGAACCCTCCAGCTTAGCAGCAGCCATCTGAAGTGCCTGAGGTGTTATGCCGCTCTGACGCAGGCGAGGCAGAAGATCTGTCAGCTCTCCTATAAATGATGCCTTGCCTGTACTGTTTTTATAGAATCTGATCCTTCCGTCCTTTACAGCTTTTTTTACCGCAAGGAACATGAGTATCATACAGGCATTGGTGTTGGCACTGTCCTTAGCCTTACTGCCGTACCGCGCTGATATATACTCTGCCAGATGCTGGAATCCCGTAGTTTCGATGCTGTTGAAGATCCTGGCACCAAGGGCTTCATAGAGGGTCTTGTCATATTCAAAGGAGAACTGATCGGGCACTATGACAAGTACCCTCTCGCCTGCAAGCGCAGCATCGCATATCCGTTTTATAAAAAGGCTCTCGCGGTCACTGCACACGCCGCCTGTAATGATCTCGGTCATAATTATTCCTCCCAATAGGTTATAGACATTTACAGTATACCACTGCGGGAGATTTTTGTCAAATCGAAGATGTACAATTTTTAGTACTATTCTATCAATTCCATTATAAACTCGGCTATCCTGAAAGATATCTCGATCTCGCCCTCGCCATTTATCACTGTCAGCTCCCCGATCTTCGTCTTTTCCTCTTCAAAATGAACAGCCTGCGCCGGGAAAAACGCATTCTCCATGAAGCGGATATTTCTTCCGCTGCCGAATGCGAATATGAATGCCGATACAGCCGCGATGTAAAGTCTTGAACCTGTTGTCATAAAAATACCTCCCATAATAAGCTTTCAAACTTATCATGGGAGGATAAAATATATTTATTCAGCTAGTTACCGAAAACCTGCCTTGCAATATCAACAGACTGCTTAGCATCCTTCGAGTAGAAATCAGCTCCTATCTGCTCGGCATAATCGGGAGTTACCACCGCACCGCCGACCATTATCTTGCAGTCAACATTGTTGGCACGCAGAAGCTTTATAGTTTCTTCCATGCTGACAAGAGTAGTAGTCATCAGCGCTGAAAGTCCCACCAGATGAACATCGTTCTCGATAGCCGCATCGACAACCGTCTGATAGTCAACATCCTTGCCAAGGTCAATGACCTCGTAGCCGTAGTTCTCCAGCAGTACCTTTACTATATTCTTGCCGATATCGTGTATATCACCCTTTACCGTCGCAAGGATTATCTTGCCTTTTGATACGCTGTTGCCGCCCTCTGCAAGCATCTTCTGCTTAATTACTTCAAAGCAAGCCTGTGCCACGCCTGCCGTCTGTATCAGCTGTGGCAGGAATATCTTGCCCTTTTCAAACTGCTCGCCTGCCTTATCCAGCGCAGGGACAAGCATCTCATTGATTATAACCATGGAATCCGTAGTTTCCAGCAGCTTTGCAGTTATCTCTGCACCCTCGCCTTTAAGACCATGCTCAATAGCATAAGGCAAGTCCATATCGGATTTCTTCTCAGCCTTTGGTGCGGGAGAAGAAGTATCAGCACCATAGTGGGCTATAAAGTCCATGGAGTTCTTATCAATATTTGTAAGCAGCTTGTAAGTCCTTACAGTCGCCGTCATAGAATCTATATTCGGGTTCATTATAGGCAGGTCAAGACCGCTTGTCAGGCACATCATCAGGAAGTTGTGGTTGACTATCTCTCTGCTTGGCAGACCAAAGCTTATGTTGGATACACCGAGAACAGTGCGCAGACCCAGTTCTTCTTTTACACGGCGTACAGCGTTGACCGTCTGCATAACGTTCTCCTGTTCCGCAGAAGCTGTCAGCGTAAGGCAGTCGATATAAACGTCCTCTTTGCGTATGCCTATCGCCATGGCGCGGTCGAGTATCTTCTTTGCCAGTGCAAAACGCGCGTCAGCGGTCTTTGGTATGCCGTTTTCGTCAAGGGTAAGACCCACCACAGCGGCACCGTATTTCTTTACCAGAGGAAGTACCGTTTCAAGGGACTTTTCCTCCGCGTTCACAGAGTTTACTATGGGCTTGCCGTTGTATACCCTAAGTGCCGCTTCCATAACTTCGGGTATGGTGGAATCAAGCTGTAACGGTACATCACAAACACCCTGCAAAGCCTTTACTGCTTTCACCATCATAGCCTTTTCGTCAATGGCGGGAAGTCCCACATTAACATCAAGGATATCCGCACCTGCGTCTATCTGTTCCATAGCCTGACCGAGGATGTAATCTATATCATCCTCCAGCAGAGCTTGCTTGAAACGCTTTTTACCTGTGGGATTTATCCTCTCACCGATGATTCGGGGCTGATCGATAACAACAGTTTCGGTAGGTGAACAGCACACAGCAGGGATATGAGCTTCCCTCTCGACGTACTTTTTGCCTTCCAGCATCTTTTTCAGCGCCGCAATATAAGATGGATCAGTACCACAGCAGCCGCCTATTACCTTGATGCCAAGAGGTATCAGCTTCTCTGCGAAATCAGCAAAATCCTCGGCAGAACAGTTGTATTCATTGGTAACAGGATCGGGCAGACCTGCATTTGGCTTGACCACAACAGGAAGTGTTGTCCACTGACATATCTTCTCAACAACAGGATAAAGCTCCTTAGGTCCCAGAGAACAGTTTACACCAAGAGCATCAACACCAAGACCCTCAGCAGTAAGGCACATGGCACTTATGTCTACGCCCGTAAAGGTACGCATATTTTCCTCGAAAGTCATGGTACACATTATGGGCAGGTCACTGTTTTCCTTAGCCGCAAGGATAGCCGCTTTCAGCTCGTAAAGATCAGTCATGGTCTCAAACACGATAACATCGGCTTCTCTGCCTGCGATGACCATTTCCTTGAAGATATCATAAGCCTCCTCAAAAGTAAGCGTGCCCGTAGGTTCAAGCATAACACCGATAGAACCGATATCCAGTGCCACAAGGGTGTCATGACCCTCAGCCGCCTTACGTGCAAGACGTATGCCCTCACCTATCAGCGTTTCAACAGAATATCCGCATTTAGCAAGCTTGTGCCTGTTTCCGCCGAAAGTATTCGCGTAGATAATATCCGAACCGGCCTCAATGTACTGCCTGTGTATATCCAGCAGCCATTCCGGCTTTTCTATATTCATTACCTCGGGCGTTTCGCCCATTTTAAGCCCCTTTGCCTGGAGCATGGTGCCCATAGCACCGTCAAGTATCACAAATTCCTTATTATTCAGCAGTTCCCTGAATCCCACAATGATCTCCCCTTTTTCTGAACTGACATACATCCTTCATATTGCAGGCAGAACATCCGCGTCTGCCTTTGGGTATCTCACTTTCGCTCAGTCCTATCACAGCCGTGACAGACTTCCTCGGAGTGAGGATATTGCTTTCTGTCGCATTCAGTCCTATACGCTTCTGCGCCTGTAACACATCAAGAAAGCTGCCTTGAATATCCAGCGGCAGGTCACCGTAACCCGGAGAGAATCTCCATGTACGATAATACGACGAAAACTCATCGCCTATGGCATTTTCTGCAGTATCACAAACCTGCTCCACAGCAGCGCTGGCAAGAAAATCAGCCATTACAGCGTGTGTCATATCGGTGGCTTCATATCGTCGAATCACCCTGTCCGCGTGTGCCGAGAGCGTAGCCGCCATCAGCACTGCCTTGCAGCACCCCGCAAGGTGCTCCTTTATCGAATCGCCCTTCAACACCAGTGAAGTACCGCACACAGCAACTCCGCCGCTTACAGGCTCAATATCGAATACATGGTAGATACAGCACGGTTTTATCACCGACAGCAGTGCCTTTTCACATTCGTCCATCATCCCGATGATACTGTCATCAGGAGTACTGCTGCCATAGCCAAGATAGCGCAGTGCCTCTTTTTTATCGAGGTATTCTAGTTTTACTTGAATATGACCGTTCAATCTTATATCCCCCATGCATAATTGTCATTGTTCCATTATAGCATAAAAACGGCTCAAAGTCCAGCGCATTATATGAACTTTTTCGTTTTATATGCTTTTTCTTTCGGTATTACGGCTTTTGTGAAACTTCCGTGAAATCATATAATTGACTTCTCCCAGAAATTTCTACCTTTTTTTACCAAAATCGCTCTTTTTCGATTCTTTCTATTTCGTCCTCGGTTTTGTCACAGTATATTATATAATTACACGGCTGCGGGCTGTGACTTGTCCGCAGAGGTATCTTTCTTCTTTTTTTCTGCTGTTTGACTTCTTGGGTGCTTCTTCCGGTTTTGGTGTTCCAGTCTCTTTTCCTTTATTGTAGCTGCAACAGCCCCTTCTTTCTTTTCAGAAAGATCTGCACCATATACCCGATATTTGCGAACAGTACCATAACAGACAGATATTGAAGCGCAGTCAGCACAGCTGAAGCGTTTGTGTCGATGAATACAAATTTGCACTTTTCCAAACAGATAGTCCGTAAATTTCAGCGAGATAAACTCATATATCCCAACTGCACCGACCACACCGAAAATGATTCGCAAAGCCCATACCATAGCCTTGTTTTTCAGCTTTATTCGTGCCGCCATCTGCGAAATATGCATTCCAAGATAAACGCTCATCAGCGCAAGTCCCCAATAGGCACAGAGTATATGCACTGTTCTGGCGAACATCGAACCGCCGATATATACAAAGGTAAAAACGTGCTTTGAGATCACAATACCGCTGTACATCAGTCCTATCATACACAGGAATATAAGCGCATTGACGACAGTATTCACACTTCGGCGCAGATCATACTTGCCTTTGAACAGCGTTTTTATCCAGCCGAAATTCAGGATATGATGTAAAATGAACAGACAGAACATAGCGATTCCGATCACTTCATGTGCCGTTTCCCCGACAATAGAATAGCACATGAGTACTGGCAGAGCCGCTATCATCAGAATGTCAGCGGCTGATTTTTATCTTCATTTTAATATCAGAATCCCAAACCGTCAAGCCAGTCACGGACAGCCTGCTGTGTATCGGAACTGAACTCCTGCGCTGTCTTGCCCTGTATATCCATACCGTCGAGCACCTGTGCATTCGGCAGATAGCTTCTGATCGCAGAGTACGTTCCCGATTCGCCGCTACCTTCGTGGGTGTTGAACGGGATAACCACCTTGTCGGGGAAATCGTAGCTGTCCATAAAGGTATAGACTGCCATAGGCATATCGCCCCACCATATCGGGTAACGGTCTTGGCAGAATAGTTACTTATTTTGTGAAACAGGCAGAAAAATATAAAAATACAGGACAGGGATAAACTCCTTGTCCTGTCACTATGTATAAACTTCTCAAGATATCAGGTCTTAATAATACTCACGGAATAAAATATATGAGTGAAGAGATCTTCGATGTTCAGCCAAACTGTATGAGCAATGCTGCCTGCATCTGAAAATCCTCCCTTGCCTTCGTAAACATCACCCCGATAAGCTTTGCAAGCGCATAATGCGGCATACCAGCTCAAAACAGGCATGCCGCAAACTGTTAATTATACAGATACATCACCGTTGTTCCAGACATACCGCCCTTCATCGGCAGCAGCCAGCCTCTTTCGCAAAGAGTCTGCATTATCTGCTCTGTCTCACGGTAGGAAAGCAGCTGTGCCATTTTGCTCACATAATCCGCAAGATGCTGTGGTGTGTGTTCAAGCAGTACTTTCCTGATATTTCCGGTGCGAGAGTTTACATTGTCACATATACTTCTGCATAAACCAAGGATACCGTTATTCAGCACATCTCCCTGCTCCTTTGTCAGGCAGGGGAAATTGGGCCTTATACCCTCATCGGTCTTTACAGCAAGCCCGAGCTTTATCAGCTCAGAGCAGACGAGCTTTTCATTGTCTGTCTGCGGCTGACGCTTTGCAAGTGTGACAAGCATATCCGCCATTGCATCTGACACATACGGGTGCAGACGCTCGCCGTTAATAAGCACATCCCAGAAAATTATCATACCGTCATTACTGTGAATTCCGTAGGTTCCTACTCCGTATGGATCGCTTTCCGACTTTTCAACAAAGAAGCGGAAACATTTTTCGCCAAACACATCTGTCGGGAAATCAAGCGGCGGTTCGTCAAATGCCATATCACAGTACGCAAGGCGCAGTATCAATGATAAAAGCATCCATTTGATCGTGTTATCTGGTGCATCGCTACCGTAGAAGCCGAGTATCCTTATATCGTCCATACTATCATCGATCTCAGTAGCTATGGTGTTTGAAATATCTTCAACAGCTGTTTTGCTTGCCTTTTTTATCTCGGCAAAAACATCGTTAGTAAAGATCGGAACATTTGTCTGATAAAAACCGTTTTTCACATTCAACAGATCATATTCGACCAGCTTTTTCAGCCCGTCTTCAAGATACGCCGTAGGAACACCAAGCTGCAAGGCTATCTGTTCCTCGCTCTGCTTGTCATAATAGCAGCACATAAGTATATTGTGACTGAGCTTATCATCAAATTTGCGGAAATATTTGTTGTTTGTTCCCCAGAAAAGCATATTCAGCTCAACAGGGGCATAGCTTAACTTTCCAAAATCTCTTTCCATTACAGTACCCTCCCTGATTTTCTTTCGTGACTGAAAGAGGAGATATTTGACCATGCTCTGTGTGATACCAAAGCTCTCGGAGATCTCCCTCACCGACATTTCGTCAACGTAGTAAGCCACCATAGCCTTACGGTAGTTTGAATTCAGCATCGACAGCTCTCTTGTTATAAGCCTTAGCTGCTCGTTTTCCTGTGCCTTCTCTTCGAGTGCCTCCCAGCTGCCGTCTGATATTGTTTCATCAAGTTCAGCGGTGTCGCGGCGGCTGCGGTACCAGCTTTTGAGGATATTGTCAGCTGTGCGCCACACAAATGCATAGAAGGCTTTTTCGTTTTCAAAGCTCTGCTCGCCCTTGCAGCTTATAAGCATTATCTCCTGTGCCAGATCTTCGGCATCGTGGTATGAGCCTGTTCGTGAAAGGCAGTAGCGGAACATCGACTTTGACATCATTTCTATCTGCTCACGGTATTCATAAGCGGTCAAATCATTCACCTCTTTCGTGGTTTCTCAGAAGCTTCTGTCTGTATAATGCAGAAGTTCGGAGTTGGTTAGGGGGGTGGAAAAATTTATCTGAGATAATTATAGCAGAAGTTCTGGAAATTGGCAATAACTGCTTGCGGCATACCCACACATGAGGGTGCTTGATAGTGGGTATGCGGAATAATAAGAAACGGATAGCCGTCTGATGAGGACGGTCTATCCGTGTTTGGGTGTATTAAGTTACTAAGTTAAATCAGAATTTATCAGCATAATCCAAAATGATTTGCTATAACATCACATACTTCTTCCCTTGTATCTTTCCCATTATCTTCTCTTACAACCGTGAAAAAACCACTATTTGCAAATTCATCATAGTGTTTTTTGCTGTTGATAAGAGCAAGTCCACGCCTATAATTCTCCATTACTGCTTCGGGATCATCGCAGCTATCAATAACATTTAATAGAAAAAGTTTGTCAGGGTCGCTTCTGTCAAAGAAACGCTCAACACTCATAGACTGCGGTGAAAGCATAACTGCAACATGATGATAATCTGATATTTCTTTGAGCAAATCTAACGGTATATTGGTATCAACTATAACCGTTTTCTCTCTTGAAATTGAAATGAGTTCTGCTATTTCAAACTCCGCAGCTTCTCTTCCGACACTAAATATCCAGCGTTCATATTCTTCCGGAGAGCGGGTTACAAAGTCTTTCCAATCAGTAAGATTGTTTACGTAACAGATATCAGGCTGTACTTCTGGTGTCGCCACAATATCAGATATTTGACTGTGATAGTTTTCACCGCAGAATATCATGTCATATCGGTCAGCAAGCATTTTTACCATCGTTGCTTTTCCGGCATAAGCTGTTCCAGTTATAAAATATACATTTTTAAGATAATGCTTTAGAATGTTGTTTTCGATTTTCATAGTAATCCACCTTAATTAATTCCGATTTAGCAAAGAAAGCCAAGTTGTCCTCTCACTAACCCTTATTATACCAAACAGCCCCGAAATAGTCAATCTCTACACACTTTTTCATACCCTTTTCGTTGCATTATACCGCCATTTGTGCTAAAATCAGGATATAGAGCAGATCGAAGTTGAAATGCAATGGATAACGAAAACGAAATGCTACTGCTGAGGAAACTTTAGCTCACTTAAGAACAATGGAACGTAATTTTGGTATTGTCAAGCCGTATAAAGTTTACGATTTTCCATAATCGTAATACTTTATACCGTGCTTGTGAAAATTGATCGGGCGTTTCACTCCCTCACTTGTTTTTCGCCGTTCTACGGCACTTTTTCACGCTCCTGCGTGTTTGGAGCTATGCGACTTTCTCTCTGTTCCGCACGGCTCTGAGAGTATTTTACCGGGGCTCGGCGCAGTTATGATGCTGGGTGGGCGGCAGTCCGGTGAAACTATTTTCTCGGCTCTCCCTGAGCCGATTTTGAATGTCGATATGCTTATCGTTACATTCAAATTTCTGCCCTGCCCGACCACCCATGAAAATACCCTTCTACTTTACTACCGACGTTTTTGAGAAAATGCTCATGATTTTCTGGAAAGTTTACATTTTGTTCATGGTGATTCTCCCTCTTGCATAGTTTCAACACGTGATTTCTGTTGATGATGACGGGGATTTTGGAGGGTGGATTTCTTGGAAATGGGATTGCTTTTTCAAGGCGGATGTGGTATAATTTGTGGGTAAGAGACAGTCCTCAACAAAATCATAGTAAACGGGAAATATTTCTCGGAGGTGGTGCTTATGTTTAAGACAATAAAGGTTGAAAGTAACCTTGAATTGCCATACAACCTGATTGATATTCAAGATGGAGAAAAGCGGTTCATTTTTTCATTCAAGTGTTTCGATGATAATCAAACAGAGTATTCAATACAGGCAGGCGGAGTAACCGGAAAATTTGAAGTTACATATAAGTGCTGTGGAATAGATAGCAATTTTGAGTGCGATATTACGATAGGAAATCTGTATTATTTTTATATCGAATTGGAAAACGTATATGAATGTCTTCCGGGTATTGAGCCTGTTGCAGTTTTGAAGAATTATGGTGAAACATTAAACCGTACAAACATGACATTTACATTCGATAAATTAGGGCATTGTAATGTTAATGGCTGTTTTAAGAATGCGTCTGACAGATATAACAGCGGAATTTTTTTTGAACTTCAGATAGATATGTCTTACATATATGACATACTCACTTCTTTGGAGAAATTTTTTGATGAATTGAAACGGATTCAGGGACATAGCAATTTTTATTGAACCACATACGAATATACATACAAGCTGTGAAGCATTCCGCTCCGCAGCTTTTTTATTTCCCCCATAACATTTTCACGATAAGAAAAGTTTTATGGCGCACAGGGCTTCATGCGCACTGCGAATAGACTTTCACCCCGAAAGTGCGCTATAATTTTAGTATGGGGCTGAGTAGTTCAGCTCGACTAAAATTTCAGAATGGTGGTGATGATATGGCTACGACTTCTATCGCTGACAAGCTGGCGAAACTCGAAAAGAAGATCGCAAAGCGACAGGCTACGATAGCGGAGGAGCAGACACAGCTCGACAAGGAGCTTGCAGAGTATAACAGGCTCTATCTGACAGCGCTTGCCAACAAGTATAAGCTGAGCGGAAAAGACCTGTTCTCCGCTATCGAGCGTGAGCATGACCAGCTTGAAAAGCTCCGTGAGGGTGAGCAGTCCGATGATGATGCGGACAGCGCTTCTGTTATGAAACACCGTCCGCTTTTGTCCATTATTCAATTTGCTTTGTCAACAGGCTTTCTATCGTTTGTTTTAGGGTTTCTACCAAAAATCTTAAATCAGGAAGATTTTTGAGTTTGACGAAATAGCGCGATTTCCGAGGTTTCTACCTCAAATAATGACGTAAAATAGGTTTCTAAATGCCTCTTAATGACCACTAAGGGATACTAATGCCGAATAGCGTCACTTATAGCATATCTTTATTAAAAAGTAAAGACAAATTCTTTCTTATGCTGTGAAAGATAAGGATACCTGCAATATATCATTTCAATGTACGTTTTTACCGCTACAGTTCAAATCGTCTTACAGATTCGGCTTATAAAAAAAGTGTCCGTATAGCTTTTCGGGCTTACGGACACTGATCCTTATTGAATTATTTACCTTTTTCTGCAAGTATGCCCCTGACAGTATGCATAGGATCCTTTATCAGCAGATATACCACCCATATCACCAATGCAAGAACTACCACAGAAGCTCCAAGAAAAGCATCTCCGAGCATATCACCTGCTGCAGGCTTGAAGTACTCGGCACCGACTTCAAGATACTCAACTACCGCATCTACCAGCCACATAAGCGATGCTCCCCAGAACATATAAAGCAGTATACCCGTCTTTAACTCCCTTGCCTTTTTGCTTGAATACCATACCACAGTTGAGATAACAGCTGCTATGACCGTTATAAGTAATGTCATACAGCCGCACCTGCTTTCTGTCCCACAAGTTTGTTTGATACTATTACGGTTCCTATCCATACAACAGTAACAAGCACCGCCATAGCCGAGCCAGATGTCGCCATTTCGTGAAGCATCTCAACAGTATCCTCAGGATCATTGGCAGCTGTCAGGAACGGGAAGAACGGAGATATCTCACCATGCCACAGATGCTCGAATGCCAGCAGACCCGAACCGCCCCACAGCATCTTGTTCAGTCGGCTAAGATGCTCCGAGAAACTGATCTTACTGTTATCCGTAACTTTGTTGTTTTCACTTTTTTTCAATATCTTCTGCGCCACAGTTGTAACTATTGCCTCTGTGACAGGCACTAAAAAGCAAGCCATTTTTTATTCCTCCTTATTTATCCCAGCCAAGTGCTTTTCTCTTGGCTTTCATATCAGCAACTATCTTTTCGCCCAGCTTAACAGGGTCTGTATCAACGTTCATTGAAGAACCGAGCGTTTCCAGCGTACCGTATTTTAAAAATTCGATAACGTTCTTAGAACCGTATATCTGCGCTTCAACACAGTGATATGAGCTTATGCCGTTGAGCCTGAAACCGAGTGCCGCATCAATGCCCTTTTCGTTGCCCCATTCAGGCGATGAAAAAGCAAAGGGCATTTCATACATCTTATGTCCCAATGCACCTGCGATACCCGCAAATATCCCCGATGAACGTGTATTATCGATACATTCGCCAACGTGCCATACAGGCGGAAGATCAGGTTCCAGGAACTTCCTCAGACTTTCACCTGCCTTATCCTTACCAGATACTGCACAGTATCCCAGTTTCATCAGCGGGAAGGATGCACAGCCGTTTGAAAGGATCAGCACATTATTTTTAAGCAGAACGTCAGCTACGTCAACTATACATTTCTCATAAAGCACCTTGGGATTGTTGCAGCCAACCATATTGACAACGCCCAGTATCCTGCCATCCTTTATAGCCTCTGCGATAGGACCGAAACCACCGAATCTTCTGCAAAGGTACTCCACCGAGAATCCGACCTCTGCCTCGACCTCGTATGGCGGTATGTAAACGGGTATACCCTTTCTCGCCTCAAAGCTCTCAATGGCGCGGCGGACTATCTTCTCTGCCAGTGCCTTTGTTTCGTCTATATTTGAATGGTGATGATCATATTCATACCTTTCAGCCCCGGGTAGTCTTGCAGACTCCGATGTTGTAACTACTACCGTCTTGAAGCAGTGAGCTACTTCCATTATTGATGGGAAAACATCCTGTACATCAGCTACCCAGAGGTCAAGTGCACCCGTACCCAGTACCAGCTCAGCTGATACAGCATTCGATAAGGGTACCACACCTGCATAACGGTACATCGCAGAAAGACCCGAACAGCATATACCGTAAAAACGTATGCCCTTTGCGCCCTTTGACTTTGCAAGCTCTATCAGGTCATCACGCTTGCCTGCTTCAACTATCTGGCTTACCAGCAGCGGAAGATGACCGTGTACCGCAATATTAACATAGCCCTTTTCCAGAGCACCTATATTCACCTTCGATGTAACTCTGTCGCCCACACCGAAAAGGCTGTCCGTCGCTATAGAAGCACCAACAACTCCGGAGAATGTAAAAGCAAGACCGCATCTTAAAAACTGCTGCATCACCGAACGCCAGTCGCCGTCTGTTGCACAACCCGATTTATGATAAGCCTCAAAAACCTCATGATATGCGCTTATGGGAAGTATGTCCAGATCCTTCCATACCTCCTGTCTTTCAGGTGCGGCACAGGCTGAAATAGTCTTGTACTCATCGGGCACAGTTCTTGAAAGATCTTCAAGCAGTGCATCCGCAAGATCTCTAGCAACATTTTTAAGCTGACGGTTCTTCTGCTTGATACCGAAAGCTTCCGCAGTTGAGCGTATCTTCTGCTCACCGAGTATGGGAACATCAAGCTTTCCCTCAGCCGCCCATTTCAGTGCAAGCATTACCTCTCTGGCGTGCATACCGTGCTGAGCAGCGCCTGCCGCCGCAGAACGCAGCAAGTTTCTCGCAACGATAAGATCGGCATCCGCACCACAGACACCCTTAGGTGCTTTAGCAGTGATCCTGCAGGGACCCATATTACATATCTTGCAGCATATACCAGCAAGCCCGAAATTACACTGAGGCTTCTGTTTATCAAAACGATCAAAGGCAGTATCTATGCCAAGCTGTTCCATACGCAGCAGCATCTCACGTACTGCAGGATCGGGAGTCTGCTCGATAACGTCCTGCTTGCTTGGAAAAGTCTTTCTGTACTCCGACACAGCATTCATATAGTCCTTAATGAATGCCTGCGGATCATCATGCTCACCCTCTCCATGACTCGCTTTCAGTATGACCGTTGGTATACCATGCTCATCAAAGCCTATTATATTTCGGTGTGAATGGATATGTGCAGGGGCATCATCGTGAGAATGATGCTCATGCGAATGAACGTGTTCATGTGTATGTTCATGACAATGTCCGTGTTCTTTTTTACTCAATACTATCATCTCCCTGATATCATATATCATATTATACCACTATGATATGATATATGTCAAGACTAATTTTCTAATTTCCTGCTTAAATTATCAGACCGCAGCTCATATCCTAAAACTGCGGTCAACAATCTATCATATATAATACTCGATATACGAATCTGCTTTAAGGTTGAAAAGCTCAAATATCTTATCACGAACATAAAGGAAATCCTTGCCCGTCCTGTCCCTGTGATCTCCGAGAGGAACTTTAACCACACTCTTGATACGTCCCGGGTCAGCCATCATAACAACTATCCTGTCCGCCAGGAACACTGCTTCCTCGATATCGTGGGTGACAAAGATAGTAGTCTTCTTCTCCTTGCGCGAAATCCCCAGGATGTCCTCCTGCAGTTTCATTCTTGTTATGGCATCAAGTGCACCGAAAGGTTCATCCATGAATATTATATCGGGATCCACTGCCAGTCCTCTCGCGATGGCAACTCTCTGCTGCTGACCACCCGAAAGCTGTTTTGGGTAACGCTTCTCATATCCGTCAAGTCCCACAAGCTCCAGAAATTTTTTTGCTGTCGCCTTTCGTTCTTCTTTTGAAAGCTTTTTGGATTCAAGCCCAAGCTCCACATTTTTCTGAACGTTCCGCCATGGAAGAAGTCCGTAATTCTGGAATATGGTGATATTATTTATCGAAGGCTTAGTGACCTCACTGCCGTCTATCTTCACACTGCCGCTGTTCAGCTTTTCAAAACCGGCAAGTGCATTCAGAAGAGTGCTTTTTCCGCAGCCCGAAGGTCCCAGCAGACAGATAAACTCGCCCTTTTCTATATCCAGTGAAACATGGTCAAGTGCTGTGAATTCCTTGCCGTCCTGTATGTAATTCTTGCAGGCATCCTTTATCTCGATATACATTATTCAGCACCTCCCCACGATCTCATAACTGACTTTTCTATCACTTTGAGTATACCGTCCAGCAGTATACCGATCACTCCTATCACAAGTATAGTAGCCAGCAGTATATCCGCACGAATATTGTTCCTTGCATCTATTATCTGATAGCCAAGTCCCGACTGCGCACCTACCATCTCGCCTGCTACAAGGAATATCCATGCTGTACCCAGTGCAAGGTGAATACCGTTTGCTATCTGCGGGAATGCCGCGGGGAATATGATCTTCCACGTGAGCGCAGGCTGCTTTATTCCGAAGTTCTTAGATACCTTAAAGTATATCGGGTCAATATTTCCCACCGCCGATACCGTCGAAAGAAGGACCGGAAAGAATGCCGCGATGAATATGATAACTATAGCAGGAACATCACCTATGCCAAACAGCAAAACTATAAAGGGCATCCATGCCGTCGGTGAGATAGGTCTTAAAAGCTGCAAAGCAGGGTTCACATATTGGAAAACACGAGGTATCCTTCCGAGGATAAGTCCCAGCACCACCGCCGTTGCTACAGATACGGAGTATCCCACTGCAAAACGGTACATACTTGTTTTTATATTTTCAAAAAGTCTACCGTTTTGTATCATTTCAACCAGTGCATCAAATGCCATTTTCGGTGATGGAAAAAGTGCTTCATTATAACTGCTTACCGTAAACAGCAGCTGCCATATAAGAATAAGTATTGCTATGGATATCACAACATTTTTTAACGATATCAGTTTTTTCATTAGTATCACGCCTTATCAAAGATCATTTTTTACAAAATCGGAATATGCAGGAGGCTCATCGCTGAGTCCGTACTGCTTGACCCTATCCACAAGAGCAGCATACTCCTCTTCGGTTATGTCAAGATCATTGTAGGATATCCACTGAAGTGAGATATCAAGCACATCATCGCTCTGTGTGAAGTACTTCTTTGCGGTTTCCTTTGCCTTTTCCTTATCCAGAGCGTTGCCGGCTTTCTTGTAGCTTTCAACAAACTCCCTGGCATCCTCTCTGCGTTCGTCAATAAACTTATCCGTCAGCACAAGTCCGCAGCATACAGAATCCTTCCACAATGCCTCCGATGTGAACAGTACCTTGCCCACACCAAGGTCAACACCCATCGCACCGAAAGGTTCAGCAACGCAATAGCCGTCTATCTGACCGCTTGCCAGTGCGGAAGGCATTTCTGTCGGCGCAAGTTCTGTAACATTTATATCAGCTATAGTCAGCCCTGCTGTTGCCAGCGCATCATTGAGAAGTATATTATGTGATGACTGTCTGTGGGGTATAGCAAAGGTCTTACCCTTCATATCAGCAGCAGAACCTATATCATTTGCTGCTATGATAACATTTCCGTCATGGTGTCCAAGAGCCACTGCCTTTATGCCTATGCCCTCCTGCTTGGATTTCATGGCAAGCTCGATAAGTACAGAAGCTCCGTCAACTCTGTTTGAGTTCAGTGCATCCAGCAGTTCGTTCCATGAACCGTATTTTACAAGCTCCACCTTCAAGCCTGACTCCTTTTCAAGTTCCTCAGCCTCTTCAAGCAACGCAAGAGAATGCGTTATAGGCAGATAAGCTATCTTCACTGTGTTTTTATCTGCACCGCTCTCCGATTTCTTTCCGCAGGAAGCCGATGCAAAACTCAGGCTCAACGCCAGAACTGCCGATAATATCTTCTTTTTCATAATGATCTGTCCTTTCCATAAACGGGCATAATAGCTGAAATATATTACATATATAAGGCTCCGTTTCAATTTTAGTATTCATATCATTTTAGTATGATATAATCATACAACATGAACAGGCATTTGTCAATATAAATTCAATTTATATATCCAAAATCATTTATTTCAACATATCATTATAACTATTCAAAAAAATGTTTGTGCATATTATATATTATTCCTATATGCATAGTATGCTTAATGCAAAAATAAACCATCATTTACATTTTCTCAAAAAAGAAGCCGTGACCAGCCGCATGAGATCATTATCTCTCACACGGCTGACACAGCCCTTTAAAATTGTATCATATCAACATTATTATTTTATTTCGGAACCGCCCCATTCAACTACTGTGAAGCCGTTTCTTTCAAATGTGGGAAGCTCCTGCGGTTCGATGTCCACTGCCTCTTCAAGAGGTATATAGGTCATGAATACGCGCAGCATACTGTCGGGTGCGGGAGTTATGTTCAGCTTAGCGGAATCTGTATATTTTTCACTCTGGAATGAAATGAGATTATACTCGTTATGCTCCATTAAGGGCAGCCAGTATACGATAAACTCATTCATCTCATCTTCGCTCAGTCCCATATAGCTGAGCTTCTCTTTGAGGAAACTCTCGGTATCACTGCCTGCTACACAGAATCCCTTGGAAAAATCATATGCTGTACGGCAGTTTACTGCGTCCCAGAACAGATATCTGTGATGACTTCCGTCAGCCTTGTTCACAAGTGATCCGTCAGGCTTAGCGACTATATCCCATCCGTTGTTGTACTTAGGATAGGTAGTGGCAAGATCAGCTTCTGTCAGCTCGACCTCAACATGGACGTCTGTCTCCTTTTCGGGATAGAGGTAGATAACAGGCTTAGCAACAATAGAATATGGATATGAAATCTGGATCTGTCTATCGCCTGATTCATTCACGATCTGTACCCAGCCGTAATGTCCCTTATACTTTGTAAATGCCCAGTTATTGTTATTTTTAATATCGCCGAGTTCCTGAAGGTAAGTATTTTGTGGGATAGTAGTAACTTTACCGTAGCTTGTATCGGGTCCGAAATACATAGTGATCTCATCGGCAATTACATATAGATCCGCACCATATGTGAGCTCTCTGTCAGGTTTGACATAGAAATCATTGCTACAGGTCACAGCATTTTTGATAGCGTTTTCTGTATCCCATTTACCGTTAACTCTTGCAGCGATAGCTACTTTATAAGTATTGCCCGGTGTCAAATTCTTTGGAGAAGTGTAAACTGTATCGGTGATGTTCTGCGTCTGAACTTTCCACTTGCCTGCAAGGTATACAGCTATGCCGTACCTGTCAGCACCTTCCACTTCATCCCATTTGAACCTTACCTGGTGATATTTTTCACTGTATTCAACTTTGATGTTTGTGGGATAGGTGGGCTTTGTTTCTTCTTCGACAGGTAAGCGCTTGTAGGTGTTCTTGCCGCTGTTTTCGATTTCTGCAAAATCACCCTCACCGCTTATAACAGTTGTGGGATCATTTGCATTTACCCAGCCTTCGCCGTTGGGAAGGTAGGCTTCTCGGGGTATGTTGGTATATTTATCACCCAGAGAAATGGTTTTTAGCTTAGAACAATCCTTGAACATCTTTTCAATATATTTGATATTACTTGCGTCAAAGCCGCTTAAATCGATCGATGTCAAATTTGAACAGTTTTCAAACATGGACTTAGAAGACCAAACTTTTTTTGTATCAAAACTGCTTACATCAAGTGAGGTCAAACCTGAACAACCATAAAACATCTCTCTCATATCTGTAACTTTGCTTGTATCAAAGTTCCTCAGGTCAAGCGTTGTCAGGTTGGTACAATCACTGAACATGCTTCCCATATTTGTGACGTTACTTGTAATAAAACCGCTTATATCAAGTGAGGTCAAGCTTTCACAGTTACTGAACATATAGCTCATACTTGTAACTCTTCTTGTATAAAAACTGCTCAGGTCAAGGGAAGTCAGGTTTCTGCAGCCGTAGAATAAACCTGACATAGATTTAACGTTGCTTGTGTTAATATTGCTAAAATCAACAGTTTTCAAGCTATCGCAGAACGCAAACATAAAAGACATATCTGTAACATTGCTGGTATCCGCATTTGAAAGATCTATGAATGTACACATATTAAAGTTATCAAACAGATCTCTGCTATTTTCAGGCAAAACTGTTCCCTTTTCAGCTATAATGGATTTTACATTATATTTATATCTATAACTTAATCCGAGTAAAGCATTACGGTCAATTTTGCCGCTGAGAGTAAGTACACCTGTTTCTTCATCAATTGAATAACACTCTCCCTCGGCAACAGCTTCTGCCTGTGCTGTGATAGTCTGTGTGATAACAGGCGCACCATAGCTTACAACACCTGCTGTCATACATAGTGACATCACTACTGCTAAAACTTTTTTCATCTTCATAAAATTGTCCTCCTGATAAATAAAGTTAGATATGATGTTATATCAATAAGTATAAAATAATTATAACACGCTCCAAAGGTATTGTCAATATTTTTGACATATTCTGTTAATCGTTCGTTGCTTATACATAATAGATAGAAATATTTTTTTATATTTTATACAAAGAATTATTCGGGTATCATCAGTCAGACTGTAAATATATGGATCGGGCATAAAAAATGCAGAGCCTGAGTTGCTCTGCATTTGGATGATATATTCAGTTTATAATTGCTAAAAAATCAGATTTACAACAAAACAAAAGTACTAATGGAACAAAATGATCCTGCTTATAATGTAATCGTTGATCGGTAATTATTCGATTATATCCTTTGATATCTCAAATAATTCATCAAGGGTATAATTATCGATTTTTGATACTTCCTCTGTTTCAAGTTTATCACCGTTCAATGCTTTCGGGATATTTGAGACCGGATACATTCCAATGTTGTCATCGTCCTTTTTACAAACTGCCACATAGGAACATTCGCCGTTTACAATTATAGCAAAATAATCATACTTTGATATAGTATCATACTCTGATCCAACCGTATTTCTTATTTCAGAAACGTTGATCGTTGACGGAACATTGTAGTTCATACTGTCATCTGATCCTATTATGTACACACCGCTTACATCTGTTCCGTCATAATCTAAGTCTGTCAAAGCAATAGCAAAAGAAGTATGTACAGTTTTAGCAGTAGAATTGGAAGCCGCATTTTTTGCCTTTTTGGCAAACTTTCTCATTGAATTATTTAATTTCCAGCCCTCACCCTCAACATTGTAGACATAGAAATAATCCTCATCAGGCTCGCCATCATTAGTGTAGTATACAGTAACATCATAACCTTCGGCAGCATGATATATACGGTCTATATCATCTTCTTCAGGGTCAGTATAACCCATAAATAAGTTATATAGTTCTTCACGCTGTTCATCGCTCAGCGCCTGAACATCCCCGCCGTATTCTTCAATTTTATCGAACGCCCCTGCCATCTGATCGAAAAGTATCATAAACGGTTCAATTTCTTTTTCCGTCATCGGACCTTCTTCCACAATATCTGTAATTACATAATTAGTCTTAATGCCACCCAGTTCTTTCTCAATATCGGCTCCCTGAAGCTCGGCAAGTTTAAACATACCATCAACTGCTTTATCGGGATACATTGTCCTGATGCTTTTTTCAACGTCGCCCTCATTGTTAGCGTCAAAATATGCTCTTATAACATCTTCATAACCGTAAGATGATGCATTATCGCTGTCAGCTGAACTGTCTACATTGTTCAGCGAAGAATCGGAAACATCATCACCCTGAGTAGTTTCATCTTTACTGTCATTATCAGATTTTGCCTCGGATACTACGACATCTTTATCATCATCTTTTTTCGATCCTTTAACTTTCCCACAACCCGAAAAAGCTGTACCTATAACAGTTATTGCTATAACACTTGCGAGTATTCTTTTCATTTGTTTCTCCTTTATTGAATAAAATATGTAAGACGTATGCTTACCTTTTATAAATTATACATTATTGATAAAGAAATGTCAATCCATAAAAAACAGCAAAAAACTGAAAACAGTTTTTTCAGAGTACCTAACCTATGTACGCAAAGGATAGATATATCCACATCGTTCATGACTCCCCAACAAAAAGATCCCGAAAGTGTGATTGCTTTCGGGATCATTATACTTGTCATATATCAGACAACATCTTTCTCCTCGCGCCTGATTATCTCAGGTGCAGCACCGTCTTTTACGCATTCCGCAGTAATGCGTATGCCGGATATCGTATCATCTGAAGGTGCATCGAACATCAGCTGAGTGAGTATACGCTCAACAACTGCTCTCAGTCCTCTTGCGCCTGTTTTCTGTTCGATAGTGACCTTGGCGATCTCTGTGAGCGCCTCGGGAGTTACCTCAAATTCAATGTTATCAAGTTCAAACAGTTTGGTGTACTGCTTTATCAGTGAATTCTTGGGCTCGGTGAGTATCCTGCAAAGCGCAGGCTCATCAAGTTCATCAAGCACTGTGATAACAGGCAGACGACCTACAAGCTCAGGAACTATACCAAACTTCACAAGATCGTGAGGAACTACCTTTTTAAGGATATTATAGTCAGAAGTCTTATCCTTGACCTTGCCGCCGAAGCCCATTGACGATGAATCTGTACGTTTCTTTATAACAGCTTCAAGTCCGTCAAAAGCACCGCCGCAGATGAAAAGGATATTCTTGGTATCAATCTGGATAAACTCCTGATGAGGATGCTTTCTACCGCCCTGAGGAGGAACATTGGATACCGTACCTTCAACGATCTTCAGCAGAGCCTGCTGTACGCCCTCACCGCTGACATCTCTTGTAATAGAGGTATTCTCGGATTTTCTTGCTATCTTGTCTATCTCATCTATATAAATTATACCGTGAGATGCTTCTTCAACATTATAGTTAGCAGCCTGTATCAGACGTGTGAGCACGTTCTCAACATCATCGCCCACATAACCTGCCTCGGTAAGTGTAGTTGCATCAGCGATAGCAAAAGGAACATTCAGCAGCCTTGCAAGTGTCTGCGCCAGCAGAGTCTTACCTGTACCTGTGGGGCCAAGCAGCAGCACGTTGCTCTTCTGTATCTCAACGTCATCGGTATCATCCTCAAGAGTAAGGATACGCTTGTAGTGATTATATACAGCCACCGACAGAGCTATCTTCGCATCATCCTGCCCGATTACATATTCATCAAGAACAGCCTTGATCTCAGAGGGTTTTTTAAGGGTAATACCGCCCTGCTCTGTGGTCTTGGACTTTTTCTTCTCGCTCACCTTAGCCCTTGGTGGAACTCCGCCCTGTTCTTCAAGTATATCATAGCAGAAAAGTACACACTCATCACAAATGTGGTTATTTCCTGCTGAGAACATATTTCTGACTTTGTTTTCGGGCTTACCGCAGAAAAGACATTTTTTCAGTGTATCATTAGCCATTAAGATCAAACCTACCTTTTAGTGATAACCTTGTCGATCAGTCCGTACTCCATTGCTTCCTGCGCTGTGAGATAATTATCACGCTCAGTATCGATCGCTATCTGTTCAATACTCTTGCCTGAATTTTCAGCAAGGATCCTGTTGAGTTTTTCTCTGGTAGCTACCAGGTGATCGGAATGTATCTTTACATCCGTACACTGACCCGAGATACCGCCGCCGCCGATAAGAGGCTGGTGTATCATTATCTCACTGTTGGGCAGCGAGAATCTTTTGCCCTTTGTACCGCTGGAAAGCAGGAATGCGCCCATTGATGCAGCCATACCGATGCAGATAGTATTAACATCACATCTGATATACTGAATGGTATCATATATTGCCATACCTGCAGTAACCGAGCCTCCGGGGCTGTTGATATACAGATCTATATCTTTTTCCGGATCCTGGCTTTCAAGATAAAGAAGCTGTGAAATGACCAGGCTGGCAACATGATCGTCTATGGCCTCACAGAGCATGATTATCCTGTCGTTCAGCAAACGGGAGAATATATCAAAACTTCTCTCTCCCCTGCTGGTCTGTTCTACTACATAAGGTACAAGTGCCATTTAAATGCCTCCTAAACTAAATATAAGCATTCGCCCGCAAAAGTCGGGAGTTCCCGACGAGTGCAGGCGATATGATCTATGTTACTTGATAACAGCAGAATCCTTAATGATATCTACTGCCTTGCCTACAGCAAGATCCTTCTTCAGGTCTTCTGCACGCACGTAGCTCTTTACCTGCTCAACTTCCATATTGTAAGTTTCAGCAAGCTTCTTGAACTCGTTCTCTATGTCGTCATCGGTAACTTCAATATTCTCTACCTCAGCTACCTTTTCAAGAGCAAGTCTGAGCTTGACCTGCTTTTCAGCCTGCTCAGCATAGCCCTTCTTGATGGTGTCTATGTTCTGACCTGTGAACTGCATATACATATCAAGAGAAATGCCCTGAGAAGCCATTCTCTGCTCCAGCTCAGCTACCATCTCATTAACTCTGTTATCATACATTACATCGGGGATCTCAGCAGTCATGTTCTCAACTACCTTATCAAAGAGATCACCCTCTACCTTGGTATCAGCAGCCTTCTCAGCAGCTTCCTCCAGCTTAGCTTTAACATCAGCCTTGTACTCATCAACAGTATCAAAGTCAGTAGAATCCTTTACCATATCATCATCCAGCTCAGGCAGTTCCTTCTTGGAGATGCTCTTCAGGTTGATCTTGAATACTGCAGGAGCGCCTGCCAGATCCTTTACCTGATACTCTTCAGGGAAAGTAACGTTGATCTCGAATTCCTCACCGGTGCTGTGACCTACGATCTGATCCTCGAAACCGGGGATGAACTGACCGCTGCCCAGCTCAAGATCGAAGTCCTCAGCCTTGCCGCCGTCAAATGCAACGCCGTCCTTGAAGCCCTCAAAGTCGATCTTAACAGTATCGCCGGTCTCAGCTGCTCTGTCATCAACAGTGATGATCCTTACGTTCTTCTCTCTCAGCTCGTCAAGCTTCTTCTGGATATCCTCATCAGTTACAGCATTGACAACTTTTTCAACCTCTATACCTTTGTAATCCTTAACTTCAACTTCAGGTCTTGTAGTGCACTTAGCCTTCAGCTTTACACCGTTCTCCTTGTTGATCTCGGTTACCTCGATCTCAGGCTGGCAAACCAGATCCAGCTTGGATTCGTCGATAGCACCGTTAACTACAGGTGCATACAGCAGATTGATAGCATCCTCATAGAATACCTCTTCACCATAGGTCTTCTCGATGAGCTTTCTGGGAGCCTTGCCCTTACGGAAACCGGGCAGAGCGATATTCTTCTTTGCTCTCAGATATGCCTTCTGCAGTGCATCTTCAAAATCCTTTGCGGGTATCTCGATCTCCAGCTCATAGCTGTTAGTGCCAACATTATTTGTAGCCTTTAAACTCATTTTCTAATTCCTCCAAATTAAAATATATCTTTAATATTATAGCATACTTTTCCCTGTATTTCCAGTACTTTTTTACAAATTGTCACTTTGCACAATTTTCGTTATATCCAATGGGTCAAAATGCAGAAAATCACTTGATATAAGATGATATTCAATGCCGTCATACATACCATTGACTGCATATCCATGTGCCTTCCCGTGAAGGTGACCGTAAAATACCTTTTTCACACCATACTTATAAAGCACATCAAGTATCTCGAAATTCCTGCTTTCCACGAATACAGGCGGATAGTGCAGGAAAACAACGGGTGTCAGCCCAGCCGAAACAGCAGACTTTACAGACATTTCCAGTCGGATCGCCTCGCGGGCTATTACCTTTGCACTTGCAGGCTCTGAATTATCATTTACCCAGCCACGTGTCCCGCATATACCGATATCTCCGAAAGCATAGTGGTTCAGATGAAGTATATTCAGGCTTTTGAAGCCATTTTCATCGAAGAATCTCTGCATCTTCGTAACTGTGTTCCACCAGTAATCGTGGTTGCCTTTTGATATGATCTTCGTTCCGTTGAGTCTGTCAAGAAACGCAAGATCTTTTTCGGATTCGTTAAAGTCCATACCCCACGAAAGATCACCGGGCAGCACCACGATATCATCGGGTCCCACCTTTTCCTGCCAGTTTTTTTCAAGCCTCTGTACATGGTCGTTCCAACCGCCGAAAATATTCATCGGTTTATGAACACCAAAAGAGAGATGCAGGTCGGCTATGGTGTAAAGCTTCATATTTTGCTCCTGTCTATGGGTATATATTTCCAGTAATATCAGCCTCTGATCATGCTCATAATAAACTCACATGAAGAAAAGGAGTGATACGAATGGAAAAGGATAAGATCATGGGCATTCGCTGCGATGTTGAAAACTGTGTCCACAATCAGAACGGCTGCGAGTGCACCGCGGGCAGTATACAGGTGTGCAGCACCTGTTCGGATCCCAACTGCTGCGATGAAACGGTCTGCAGGACCTTCAAAGCGCAGGACTGCTGTCACTAGCATCAGCAGCGCCCTGCGGGGCGGTACATAGTTCCCCGGCGCATACCTATCTTTTTCTGACAACAAGCACTATCAGCGCAATGATACCTACCGATGCAACGACAGCACCCCTGATCGAAAGCAGCACCTGTCTGAAACTGAAAAGGATAGTAGGCATCCCGGCGCCGCCGATGATATTTTTAGAATTAGCGTTATCAAGCGTCAGAAAGATAAGTATTGCTATGCAACCTATAAAAACGGCTGCACTGACGATATTTACTATCTTCTTCACGTTCTCACTTCA
This sequence comes from Ruminococcus albus 7 = DSM 20455, assembly GCF_000179635.2. Taxonomy (NCBI): domain Bacteria; kingdom Bacillati; phylum Bacillota; class Clostridia; order Eubacteriales; family Oscillospiraceae; genus Hominimerdicola; species Hominimerdicola alba. Next base: position 73,729 of record NC_014825.1, read on the forward strand.
CACCGAGAGCTTTGAAAACGAAGTCCTTCATCTCGTCCTTAGCGATGACCTTGGAGAAGCGGATCTCCTTATTCTTGAGAGATGCAAGTGAAGCAGGTACAGGCATACCGGAAGCTTCGCCCAGTTCCTCAACAAGTGTGAACTCATCGCTGCCAGTATCCTTGCCCAGTGCGCTGAGTACGGAACCCGAGAACTTGTAGGGGCTTGCGGTGGAAGCGATAACTGTCTTGGTCTTATCGCCTGTTGCCTTTACGTACTCCTCATAAACTGAAACTGCAACCGCGGTATGAGTATCGCAGGTGTAGGAATACTTGTCGTAATATTCCTTGATGGTAGCCTTTGTCTTTGCATCATCGCAGCAGCCTGCATAGAATTCGTCAGCGAGAACTGCCTTGACTGCATCAGTTACCTCATATCTGCCCTCACTTGCCAGCTTGCCGAACCACTCTCTGATCTGTGCATCATCTTCGCCGCAGAGGTGATAGAGAAGTCTTTCAAGGTTGGAGGAGATCAGTATATCCATAGAAGGCGAGATAGTTGCATAGAACTGTCTGTTTCTGTCATAAACGCCTGTCTTGATGAAATCTGTCAGAACGTTGTTGGAGTTTGAAGCACAGATCAGCTTGTTTACGGGGATACCCATCTTCTTTGCATAGTAGCCTGCAAGGATATTACCGAAGTTACCTGTGGGAACAACGATGTTGATCTTGTCGCCTTCCTTGATCTCGCCGTCCTTCAGCAGCTGTGCGTAGCTGGATACATAGTAGATGATCTGAGGTGCCAGTCTGCCCCAGTTGATGGAGTTTGCAGAGGAGAACATCATGCCGTTCTCAGCCAGCTTCTCGCCGATCTCCTTGTTTGTGAAGATAGCCTTAACGCCGTTCTGTGCATCGTCGAAGTTGCCCTTGATTGCGCAAACACCAACGTTCTGACCCTCCTGAGTGGTCATCTGCTTCTTCTGCATAGCAGATACACCGTTATCAGGATAGAATACCAGTATCTCTGTACCGGGAACGTCCTTGAAGCCTTCCAGCGCAGCCTTGCCTGTATCACCCGAAGTAGCAACGAGGATAACTACCTTCTTATCGAGGTTTATCTTCTTGGTTGCTGTTGTCAGAAGATAAGGCAGTATCTGGAGAGCCATATCCTTGAATGCGCAGGTAGGACCGTGCCACAGTTCAAGCATATAAGTGCCGTCGAACAGGTGTGCCAGTTCAGCGATATTCTCGGTATCGAAGTTCTTGGTATTGTAAGCGCCCTCAACACAGTAGCGTATCTCAGCCTCTGTGTAGTCTGTGAGGAACTTTGAGAAAACAAAGAACGCTCTCTCTGCATAGGTCATATCTCCCAGCTTCTTGATATCATCCATGGATATGGAAGGTATCTCGGAAGGAACGAACAGACCGCCGTCCTCTGAAATGCCCTGTGCAATAGCCTGTGCCGATGTAACATTTACACCGCTGTTTCTTGTACTTCTGTAAAACATAAAACAACAACCCTTCTATTATATTCCCCATACGGGTAATTTTTACTTTACTTACTGCTTGCATCAAATGCGGATCTATAGTACTTGAAATATACCACATTACCGCCGTCGTGATGCACGACTGCAACATCGAACCTGCAGAAGGCTCTGATATGCTTTCTGGCGATATAGACCCTTGCGGTCTTTATCAGCCTTTGCTTTTTTGTATATGTCACAGCAGCCTCACCGCTCGTCAGCGCCCCCACCTTTCGGGTCTTGACCTCAACGAAAGCTATCTTATCACCCTGTGAAGCTACTATATCTATCTCGCCGCCCCTTATAGTGAAGTTGCGTTCGAGTATATCATAACCATTTTCTTTAAGATATCCACAGACGAAATCCTCGCCGATATCACCGATACTACGGCTGTTCTGATTTTTTTGCATAATACTTTTTCAGAAAACTTGGTCTGTGTATCGGGCTTTCGCCGTACTTATCTATCATCTGATAGTGCAGCTTAGTCCCGTAGCCCTTGTGCTTTTCAAACTGCCATTCGGGGTACTTCTCAGCCATTTGCAGCATATATCTGTCCCTTGCGACTTTCGCAAGTATAGAAGCCGCAGCTATTGCCTGTGACTGTGCATCGCCCTTTACAACAGCAATCGCATCACATTCCAGGTCGGGAGTCTTATTGCCGTCTATCAGGCAGACATTCGGCTTAATCTTCATGGCTTCCACCGAACGCTTCATCGCCAGCATAGCGCAGTTGAGGATATTTATATCCTCTATCTCCGCCACCGTAGCGCACTGTATGGAAAAATCCTGTGCCTTTTCGATTATCTCATCAAAAAGCTTCTCACGCTTTTTGGCGGTCAGCTTTTTGCTGTCGTTTATCCCCTCGATGACCGTATCCTTATCGAACACCACCGCAGCCGCGAATACATCACCTGCAAGTGGTCCTCTGCCCGCTTCATCACAGCCGCAGACTACCTCGTATTTTTCGCGGTAGATATCGTCAAACTCTTTAAGTGTCATATCATCGACCTTTCGGCTTTTCAAGTGAAAGTCTGCCAAGCTTGCCGCCGCGGAATTCGTCAAGGACTGTATTAGCTGCCCTCTCGGTATTTATCTCGCCGCCCGAGATAAGGAAGCCTCTCTTTTTGCCAACTCTTTCCAGCAGTTCATATCCCTTTACGCAGCCCTGCATATCATCCATAGGTTCAGGCAGATCTTCAAGAGATATCCCGTATCTATCGGTAAGCAGATCGGGATAATCCTCTGCAAGATACTCAAGCAGTCTGCACGCCAGATACTCCGTATCGAGTATAACGTCCTTGACCGCTCCCGTAAATGCCAGCCTTTCGCCAACCAGCTTGTCATCAAACTTAGGCCACAGCACTCCGGGCATATCCAGAAGTTCAAAGCCGTCCTCCAGTGCTACCCACTGTTTGCCGCGGGTAACGCCGGGTCTGTCCTCTACCTTTGCCATTTTGGCACCTGCCAGTCGGTTTATAAAAGAGGATTTGCCCACATTGGGTATACCTACTATCATCATCCTTATAGGTCTGCCCGTCATTCCGCGGGTATCCCATTTTTCTATCTGCTCGGAAAGCAGTTCTTTCAGCATGGGATAAAATTTATTCACATTCCTGCCGCTCCTGCAATCGGTAGCCAGCGCAGGCACTCCCTGCTGTTTGTAGTACTCTATCCACATGGAGGTAACATCAGCATCAGCAGAATCCGCCTTGTTCAGCAGGACCATTCTCGGCTTGTTTCCGCAGATCTTTTTGATCTCCGGGTTGCGGCTGGAGTATGGTATCCTTGCATCGGTTATCTCTACCACAGCATCTACAAGCTTCATATTTGAAGCCATTATACGCCTTGTCTTAGCCATATGCCCCGGGAACCACTGTACCTTTGCTGCTTCGCTCATATCAGCCGCCTCCTTTCATTTTCATAGATCCGGTCAATCAGTTAACAAAGCCTATCCCCGCTTCACGGGAATAAAACCTGAACACTGCTTTTCCTATAATATCATCTTCGTGAACACAGCCGAATACACGGCTGTCTGAAGAATGATCGCGATTATCCCCCATAATGAAAACTTCACCCTCGGGGACATCATATTCAAATACTCCCCTATCGGGGTCGTAATTATCCATATCATAGCCGCCCATATCATCAAGGGCATGATATTTCAGATAAGGTTCGTCAAGTGCTTCACCGTCAACGAACACCTTACCGGCTCCATAGTCCACTGTGACCTTCTGTCCGCCCGATGCTATCACACGCTTGACGATCAGCTTACCCAGTGCTTCACTGTCACATATAACGATATCTCCCTGTTCGGGCTTATACATGAACCAGGATATCACAAGCTTATCGCCGTCATACAGCGTGTTTTCCATCGACTCGCCCTCTACCAGCACACGGCTGAAGACCAGTGTCGATACCAGCAGAACAACAAAGACCGAATTCACTATCACAAGTGCCCAGTCAAGCACCGTTCCTGTTATGCTGAAAGATCTTTCAGCCATTATCAGTGAACAAGACCAAGGCTCTTGAAAGGATAGATCCTCAGCACAGCCTTACCCATGATCTCGCTCTCATCAACAAATCCTATGCTTCGGCTGTCCTTGGAATCGTTTCTGTTGTCGCCCATAACGAAAACAGTATCATCAGGCACATTATACTCATATACACCATCAGCGACACGGTATGCTCCGTCGAAGTAAATAACATTATCGCGCATGATCTCCTTTATATGATCATTTGAGATCTCCTCGTCATTTACATATACATGGTTTTTGTTATAGTCAACAACTACCTTGTCACCTTCTATACCGATAACTCGCTTGATAAGTATCTTATCTGCAACTTTGCTGTCAAGCACTATAACATCATCACGTTCAGGCTCATAAGCAACATGGGTCATAATAAGTCTGTCGCCATCCTGGAGAGTATTTGTCATTGATGTACCGTCTACCATTACCACCCTGAATACGAATATCAGCACAAGCTGCACGATAAGCAGTGCAAACACCAGTGACTCAACCCACTCAAGAACTTCCCTGCCAAAATTAAATGGCTGTTTTTCCTTTATATCATCAGGCTCAGCTTCCTTGACCTTCTCTATGTCATCTTCGCTTACCTCAGCCGTATCCTCTTTATCCTTTTCAGCTGTATCCTCAGCCTCGTCTTCTTCGCTTATATCACTGAATCCCTCATCGACAGCATCAACGAAGTCATCATCGATAACGTCGCCAAAGTCACCGAAAGCATTGTTTACAGTATTTTCTACACTGTTCTCGCTTTCATTCAACAGCCTCTCCAGTTCTTCCGCCTCTGAAAGGTTATTCCCATTCGTTGTCTTTTCACTTGTGTCACTCATAGATAGCTTACCTCTTTTCGTGATATCTCTTGTGTATGCAGTCACAGTATCCGCCTGCATACACTCATATACAATATATTATAGCAAAAATGTTCTGAAATTACAAGAGTTTTTTCAAAAAAATATATTTTTGTACTTACTTTGTTTACTATTAAAAACAAAAAGAGCCGACTTACGCCGACTCTTTTATCAGAAGAATTATCTGATTGCTTCCTTGACCTTAGCTGCCTTACCAACTCTGTCGCGGAGATAGTACAGCTTAGCTCTGCGGACTTTACCGCTTCTTACTACCTCTACCTTAGAAACAGCAGGCGAATGTACGGGGAATACTCTCTCGATACCGCAGCCGTGAGCTACTCTTCTTACAGTGAAAGTCTCACTGATGCCGCCGTGCTTCTTAGCGATGACTGTGCCCTCGAATACCTGTATTCTGGACTTGTCACCCTCGGTGATAAGAACGTGTACCTTTACAGTGTCACCTACGTTAACTACGGGTGCATCTGCCTTCATGCTTGCCTGTGCGATCTGTTTTAAAGCGTCCACTTTAAATTCCTCCTTTAATTTTCCGGACGTTCATACACTGCCGCTCTGACAGCCAGCGGACCGTCTCTTTAATGTCGTGCCTTTCGGCTGGCATTAACTCTCGTCGGGGATACCGACGGTATTCAAATGCTTAAATATTATACCACATCTCTCCCGAAATTGCAAGCGCATCTCAATAAAAAACTTCACCGTTTTCCACGAGTATCTTTGTGCGTTCTATACAAATCTCTTCAGCTTTAATGCCGTACATATCCAGAAAAGCCTCTGCTGCCACATTGGCATTAAGGTTGAAACTTCCTCCCGCAGGCAGCCGCATTTTAAGTTCAAGGTACTTTTCTTCAGTGTACATATCAAGCAATTCCAGCGACGGTCTTATATCCACGGGCTTATATGTACCTTTTTTTGTACGCTTCTGTATTTCTATTACTTCCCTGCTCATAAAATCCTTGAACTTTTCTGCCATTTCCGCCGGAGTCTTATCTGCCGAGATACGTATAACATACTCCGCATGAGTTATCTCCGTATGGCTGTGAACAGGAGCAGAACAACTCACTATCCTCATGCCTTCGGGCATCTGGGCATCAAGAGCTTTCAGCACCTCTTCATCAGGCAGATCCTCCAGAAGCGCGAAATCCATTACCTCCACCCTGCTTTCAAACCCCAGCGAAAGAGTAAGAGGGAACATTATATATATGTGCGGATTGAAGCCCTGAGTATACCATATCGGCAGTTTCGCACGTTTTATCGCCCTCTGCATGGCACGCATAAGGTCAAGGTGGGAGATATACTTCGCCCTGCCGCACTTTTCGTATACCACCCTTTTGTCATATCTGTCGGGACGCAGGTCTACATTTTTAGGTTGAAGTCTTTTTTCCGCCACAGTAAACACCTCCGCATTCGGGCTTTATTCCGCAGCCCGAACAGCCTTCCTTACAGTTTCTTGTAGTCTGTGCAAGATGAGCTTTTTTGTTCTCTCTCACAAGAAATTCGTGAGATACCAGATAATCCAGATGCGACCAGGGCGCCACCTCATCGTAGCTTCTCGTCCTGTTAGCGTAGAACGCCGTATCTATGCCCGTTTCCTCAAAGGCTTCCAGCCATTTGTCAAACTGAAAATGCTCGTCCCAGCTGTCCATGTAACAGCCTTTTTTCCAAGCCGAATATACCGCCTTGCACACACGCCTGTCGCCCCTTGCCAGAACAGCCTCCAGCACCGAGGTATTTGAATAGTGAAGACTAAGCTTTATCTTCTTGCTGGTCACAGCGGATTTCAGTATCTCCTGCTTGTGCTTTATCTGTTCTTCCGTCGCCTGAGGTTCAAACTCAAAGGGCGTGAAGGGCTTAGGCACAAAAGTCGCGGTCGATACCGCTATCTGCACTGACCGCCCTCTCTTTTCCTTGGGCGTTTCAAAATAAAGCTGAAGTATCTTGTCCGAAAGTTCCGCAATACCGCGGATATCATCGTCTGTTTCCGTGGGCTGACCCATCATGAAGTACAGCTTCACCTGAGTATACCCCCACTCGAAAGCCATCCTGCAGGTTGATATTATCTCGTCCTCGGTGATGTTCTTATTAATAACGTCACGCAAACGCTGTGTTCCTGCCTCGGGGGCGAATGTCAGTCCGCTTTTTCGTACAGCTTGTATCCTTTCCAGCAGTTCCTCGTTAAAGCTGTCAAGTCTTAAAGACGGCAAAGCGAGGTTAACATTCTCGCCGTCGGTATACTCCGAAAGGCTCAGAAGAAGCTCATTTATCTTGGTATGGTCACTGGTGGAAAGCGACGACAGGGACACTTCCTCATACCCCGTCTGCTCGCACAGCGACTTCGTCTCATTTTTAATAGTATCAATATTCTTCTCGCGGAAAGGTCTATATATAAATCCCGCCTGACAGAACCTGCATCCGCGGATACAGCCGCGAAGCACTTCCACCACCGAGCGGTCATGTACTATCTCGCTGAAAGGCACAACAAAGCTATCGGGGTAGTACACCTTGTCAAAATCCGCGATGATGCGCTTTTTTATACGTGAAGGTGCTTCGGGCACATTAGGAGTTATGCTCTTTACCGTACCGTCCTCGTTGTAGTCAACGTCGTAAAAGCTCGGAACATATATGCCCTCGATCTTCACAGCCTCCCGCAGAAATTCCTCTTTCGTTGGATTTGAAGGCTTCATCTTTTCGTAAAGTCTCAGAAGTTCAAGGTTGACTTCCTCGCCCTCACCCAGTATAAACAGGTCAAAGAAATCCGACATAGGCTCGGGATTGCACACGCAGGGACCTCCGCCCACAACAAGCGGCGTCAGTGATTTACGGTCTTTTGCCAGCACAGGCAGACCCGCAAGGTCAAGCATCTGCAAAACGTTATTGTACGATAATTCGTACTGCAAAGTAAACCCGATGAAATCGAAATCCTTTATGGGGTCAAGACTTTCCAGCCCATACAGCGGTATATCATTCTCCCGCATAAGGCTCTCAAAATCCTTCTCGGGCATGAATACCCTCTCACACCACCAGTTAGGCACCTGATTTTTCAGACCGTACAGTATCTTCATACCCAGATGCGACATACCCACATCATAGGTATCAGGGAAACAGAAGGCAAAACGTACATCCACCTTATCCCTGTCCTTTATCACGCTTCCTATCTCTCCGCCTATATATCTTGCAGGCTTGGCAGCTTTCAGCAGTATTTTATCCAGCTTGTTCTTTATTTCTTCCATAAGATTCTCCGTTTATATCCGATCGCAGCGGTCTGTAATATTTTAAAGACCGCACATACTTTTATATATTATATCATGTACTTTCCGAAAAAGCAAGCATACAATCATTTCAGAGAAACAAAAGCCCGGAACGGCTTTTTGGTCATTCCGGACTTTATAAACATTTCAGTACTTCACTAATTATCTAACAGTAACGTTTATAGCGTTCTTTATAGCATTAGTGGTATCCCATTGACCGTTAACTCTTGCAGCAACAGCTACCTTGTAGCTCATGCCGGGAGTCAGGTTCTTAGGAGTTACATAGCTGTTTGTAGAGATGTTGGAAGTCTGAACTCTCCACTTACCAGCCAGGTATACAGCGATGCCGTACTTGTCAGCGCCCTGTACCTTATCCCAAACGAACTGTATCTGATGATACTGGGTATTGTAGTTCGCCTTTATGTTTGTAGGATAAGCGCCTGTATTGGTGTATTCATAAGGATCATCCTGATTTTCGTTGCCGTTGGTCTTGCCCCACAGGCTTGTAGGAATGATAGATACTACAGAATTGTATGCCTGCTTGGGCTGGAAGCTGGAATTGAACAGCAGAGGAGTATCGGATGATCTCCAGCTGTAGCCGTCGTTAGTGCCCCACCATGTCAGTGAAGTAACAGCGTCGCAGTTAACTATACTCTGAACGATGTCCTTGTAGTAGCTAGCAAATGAGGAATCACTTGCACCCTGCTGCATAACGTCCAGCTCAGTTACGTGGATCTCAATACCGGGGATAGAAGAGAACAAGTCAAGTGCGTTCTTGTATTTTGAGATACTAGGATAAGTAGTACCCAGATGTGACTGCATACCTATACCGTCCAGGTAACCAGCTTCGTGGACCTTCTTGCAGAAGTTGTAGATGGAAGTTACCTTACCGTCATTGTACTCGTTGAAGTCGTTGTAGAACAGCTTGCAGTCAGAGGGAGCATACTTTCTTGCATACTTGAATGCATTCTGCATATAGCTGTCATCACCATAAATCGAATAATAAGGAGAATTGCTTCTGAGATTGCCGTTGCTTACATCAAATGCTTCGTTAACAACGTCATATGCATAAAGCTTCAGAGTAGGATAATTCTGCTTGATCATAGCGAATGTATTCTTGATGAAGTTTTCCATACGCTGATCCATTACCTGCTTGGAAACCTGTGCGCCATTGTTGCTGAAGTTCTCTTTGAAGAACCAGCTTGGAGTCTGGCTGTGCCAGATAAGAGTATGACCTCTTACAGGGATATTATTCTTAACTGCATAGTCAAGGATAGTCTTTAAGTTGCTATTCAGCTTCACCTGAGGATTTACGTTGTTGCCGTAATTCTGGCTCGCACTCTGATCAAGAATGTTTTCGGGCTTCATATCGTTCTCGGGCGTGATGCTGTTGAAGTGCTTCTTTACGAAGTCAGAATTGTTGAGATCACGTGTGCTTATGCAAGTACCGATCTTGCTGAAGCGGCTGGAGAATACGTCCTTCAGACCTGCATCCGAAGTAATAACATCAGAAGAACCAGTGCCTGAACCGGAAGAAGAAGAATCTACCTTACCGCCGCCTGTTGTAACGGAAGAAGACTTGCCTGCCTTGGAAGCCTGTACGTTGTCGATATAGAAATCTGTCAGGCTGTCGGGAGCTTCTACATAAAGAACAAGATTGGAAGCACCGCTGGGGATCTTGTAAGATGTATTCTCCAGCTTTGTCCACTTGCCGTTCTGTGCAGTAGCGGAAGCTACCTCATCATACTGCTCCGTACCTGAAGAATCAGTGTACTGCAGAGTCATCTTCATGCTTGTGGAGGAACCGCTCTTCTGCAGAACGCCTGTGCTGAAGCTGAAGGAATTGCCGGGAACGAATGTGGAAGTGCTCAGGGGTATAGATGCACCGTGCCAGTTGCTTGTTCTGCCGCTTACATACAGTGACTTGCTGCCGCCGTAGTAGTTCTTGTTGTCTATAGCAACAGATGCAGCACCTCTGCCTTCCCAGTTTCCTGCACCATTCTCAAATGTGCTGGTGAAATAATCGCCGTTGGAATCGGGATTAGGAACAGTTGTTGTTGAACCTGTGCCGCCGGTCGTTCCACCGGTTCCGCCGGATTCGCCTTCACGGAATTTCAGTGAAACATCAGCCTGACCGTCGGACTCCCAGCCTTCAACGTTGAAAGCAACTTCGTACAGGTTGCCCATCTTCATACCCATGGACTCCCAAGCCTTGAAGTGCTCGGAAACGCTGATGGTACCCTTGGTCCTCAGGTTCTGACGGATGCTTATATACTGTGTGAAGTTCTTGTTGCCTTCAATGGTGTAAGAATTTCTGCTGGTAGTATATACCTTGTATACACTGCCGTCGATAGTGGTCTGACCCTTGTACTGTGCAGAACCGTCCTGTGCAGGTGACCAGTTCTTCCAGTCCTCGATGATGTAGTACTCTACCAGAGGATTCTGTGCCCAGCCGTAGATACAGATTCTGGAGTTACCGGATGAACCTGCATACCAGCTGCAGTCATAATCGCAATAGAAATTACCATAATTCTTATATGTCTTAGGATTGTTCAGACCCCAGTATAGGCCGCGGCGAGCCAGGAAGTTACCTCTTGAGTTATTGGGACCGCACTTCCATGACGTGCTGAAGCCGCCGTCATTATCGTGTAATGTCATTGTAGACGAATTGGGAGTATCTGCCTGCCAGATCTCGTGGTGGTAGTCATTGTACCAGCCAACTTCCTGTGTGTGCGAAGGGCTTGTTGTCAGTACCTTAGCAGCCGAAACAGTTATGACCGATCTGGTAATCATAGGTGCAGCAGGTGCTGCGATCATCATACCTGCGATAAGGGCACTTATCGCACGCTTTGGAACAAAGTTCTTCATAAGCAATTTCCTCTCTTTCATTTAAAGTTTCTGTAATAAAAAGAACTAATGATACAAATGATACATTGGTAACCTTTACCATTTCAGATAATAGCTCAGGTTCCATATCATTTGATTATATTTTATAATTTTTTAGTCATTGAATCTAATCAATTTTTGCTGACTCTATTTATGAAATCACCATTTTTTGCGATTTTAGACTAACTTCAGAATTTGTATTCTTATTTTATTTATTATTTTTATATAACATCAACTCATATCCCCAAAAAGCTCACATTTGTAAAACCCCTATTTTACTGGATTTTAAATTGTATATTCAATACATTTCACATACTGTTCCTTTTGTCCCGGACCCAATAGATCTTTTAGCAATATTAAAATTACAACATTTTTTGCGATTATTTTCGCGAAGTTGCAATTTGTACATCTTATACAAAGAATGATTTACTTATTCGTCACTCGTAACCTTGTTTTTTATACCAGTTCCTCAAAACGTTATATATACTATAATTATAGAACAATAACGCAGAATGCCTCTCAACCTCTCTTTATAAAAATTAACCTGATATCACAATATTTGATTATTATTTTACAACAATTAAATATATTTTATGATTTTTACTAAAGAAAATTCAATATTTCAGGTGCTCAACCCCTTGATTTTATTAATATGTTGTGCTATAATAATTTATAGTAAAAGAGTTGGTAAAGCTTCAGGGAAATTAATCACTTATGTAGACATTCCAACAAATTGGGGCGGCCGTCTCCTCCTTCGGCTGTAAACTAAACTACCTGATCCATTCAAATTACCACGAAATGACAGCGCTGTCGATTTTATCCCGATAGCGCTGTTGTTTTTTATATCACCCGCACAAAAAACAGCCGCCCTATTTTTCAGGACGGCTGTTATACGTTTATTATCTATCGTACAGATCTTGTAACTGTTACACGCGAACCTGTACCAAGCAGGTCATCTATTATCACCTGTCCCACACTTACAGGGAGATGTACCTCCGCTGCCTTAATAGCAGCCGTACATTCAAATATCATATCTTTCGGTATCGGTTCAGCCGTTTTTACAGGAACCGGTCTGCCCTCTGCAGATATAACCGTAGTCGTAACAGTGCGGGCAGGATGAGCTATCTCACTCTCTGCATATATCTCTCCCCTCTTGCAGTTATTTCCGCTGACAGATATAACTTTATCGCCCTCAACTTCAACAGTAAGTTCACAGCCCATGGGACAGTTTATACAGGTAAGTATCCTGGTCATGGCTCACACCTCCTCTATAGCCGCCGTGATGTCACAGTTGACACCCTCCAGCTTTTCTTTTTTTATTATGATATCCAGCATCTCACTAGGCACCAGTATACGGCTTTTACGGCGGATAAGTTCCTCATCCCCGGCTTTTATAACTATCGAACGATCCTTGAATACTCCGGTCACCCTGAATCTTATATGGACATCACCAAGCAGTTCCGAAGTGTGTATCTCCGCAGGTACTGTATATCTCACGCCGTTCTGTGGTATCACCTTTACAGCGGCTGTGCTGTCCGCAGTACAGCCGCGCTTTACAAATGCCGCCGCACTTGCTCCTGCCCTTGCGGATTCTTCGGAAACAAAGTCCACCAGGTCATGAACGTGCAGCACGTTGCCGCAGGCGAATACACCGTCGATATCAGTTTCCAGACCCTCATCCACCACAGGACCGTTAGTCCTCGGGTCAATGCCTACACCGCAATTTTTAGAAAGCTCATTTTCGGGAATAAGTCCGCAGCTGAGAAGCAGCGTATCACATGGGTACAGTTTCTCTGTTCCCGGTATAGGCGTATTTTTACCGTCTACCTCAGCTATCACTACTCCTTCAAGCTTTTCCTTGCCCTTGATATCCACTACAGTATGACTAAGGAGCAGCGGTATACCGTAGTCCTCCAGACACTGTACTATATTTCTTTTAAGTCCGCTGGAATAAGGCATAAGCTCAGCCACTGCCGCCACATGAGCGCCTTCCAATGTCATTCTTCGTGCCATGATAAGACCGATGTCTCCCGAACCCAGGATAACAACTTCCTTACCCGGTACATAACCCTCACAGTTCACAAGCTTCTGAGCTGTACCTGCAGTATATACACCCTGCGGTCTGAAACCCGGAATATTCAGCGCTCCGCGTGGACGCTCACGGCAGCCCATAGCAAGTATAACCGCCTTGGCACGTATCTCCTCAACACCGCGTTTACGGCTCATAACAGTAACTACCCTGTCCTTTGATATATCAAGTACCATAGTATCTGTTTCATAGGGTATGTTCATAGCACGCACCATCTCTGCATATCTCTCGGCATATTCAGGTCCCGTCAGTTCCTCCTTGAAAGTGTGCAGACCGAATCCGTTGTGTATGCACTGATTAAGGATACCTCCCAGTTCACTGTCACGCTCGAATATAATGATATTCTCCATGCCGTTCTCTCTTGCAGAAACAGCAGCAGCCATTCCCGCAGGACCGCCGCCGACAATAACGATATCGAATTCGCGCATACTCACACACCTCCGTTCTTTCTGACATCGCCAATACTGCAGCCCAGTTTTTCGGACAGCAGTAATATGGTCTTAGGTGAGCAGAAGCCCGCCTGACAGCGTCCCATCCCGGCTCTGGTACGGCGTTTCACTCCATCAAGGGTAGTCGCCCCGAGGGGTCTGTTTATCGCATCAAGTATCTCGCCCTCTGTAACAGTCTCGCATCTGCATACCACATTACCGTACGCCGGCTCCTTTTCTATCAGGGCATTCTGTTCTTCTCTGCTGAGTGAAGCAAAGTGGACCACGCCTTTTCTCGTATCAATATGATCTGCCTTTGGTTTCAAGGCAATATTTTGGGATAGCATTTCTCTCAGCATCTCAGCTATGGCAGGCGCACTGGTAAGTCCCGGAGATTCTATCCCCGCAGCATTGAAGAAATTCGGTGCAGCTTCTTCTATGATGAAATCATGCGTATCACCAACAGCACGCAGACCTGTAAAGCTGGTTATCACCTGATTGAAAGGCAGCCCCTCCACAGAAAGCGCACCCTTCGCCCTGACCTCAGCTAAACCCGTTGCTGTTGTGGCAGTATTTTCCTTATCGTCGATATTTTCAGCTGTCGGACCCACAAGCAGATTACCGTGAACAGTCGGTGTTACAAGTATGCCCTTGCCCATCTTTGTGGGCAGCTGGAAGACTGTATGAGATACAGTACCTCCCACCGACTTATCCATTAGCATATACTCGCCTTTTCTCGGTGTTATGGTGAAATGCTTATCAGCTATCATATCATTAACTGCATCAGCATATACTCCCGCACAGTTGAATACAGCGCGTGTATCAAACTCCCCTTTATCGGTAATCACCCTGTATCCGCCATCAGTTTTTTCTATGCCTGTGACTATGGTGGAAAGCTTGAATTCAGCACCGTTTGCAAATGCGTTTTCAGCAAACGCAAGCGTCATCTCAAAGGGACAGACTATACCTGAGGTAGGGGCAAATAAAGCATATCTCACCTCCGCCGAAAGCCTTGGTTCACGCTCTCTCGCCTGATCTCCCGTCAGTATCTCCAATCCCTCGACTCCGTTCTTTCTGCCCTTTTCCAGAAGCTTTTCAAGATCGGGTAACTGTGCTTCATCAAAGCATAGCACCATAGCGCCGTTCTGCCTGAAAGCAAAGTCCAGTTTATTGTACATCTCACGTATCATGGCATTTCCGCGCACGTTCAGTTCTGCTTTAAGAGTACCCGGTTCAGCATCAAATCCTGCATGGACAATTGCACTGTTCGCCTTGCTTGTACCTTCACATACGTCGCTCTCCTTATCGATAACGCAAACATCAAGATCGAACTTTTCAAGTTCAGCCGCCGCAGCACAGCCTGTCACTCCACCGCCAATAATTATAACATCGTACATCATATCACCTGCTTTTTATATACTTGTTAAATAATAAACAATTTGTTATCGAATTACTGAATAAATTGTAGCATATTTGCACGATTCTGTCAAGTTCGGTATACCTAATCAGATATTAATACTATTATACATTATTATATGCACACTCTTTCAGATAAATTGAGAGTAGTTCTCAAATGTAAACAAAATGTAAAACACAGCAGATAATCGTTGACAAGGCAGTTTCGGTGTGATATAATACAAAATTGAAATTAACTCTCATTTTAATAAAGGAGGTATATAAGTGGCAAAGTACAACACCGTACAGCGCGGCGAATTGCTTGAATTTATGGCAAAGCACAGAACTACTGCTTTCACTGTCAAAGAGATAGCAGATATGATGCGTACTGACAGCGATATCCCAAAGCCGCCCGGAGAAAGCACTGTATACCGCCTTATAAAAGAGCTTGTCGAGAGTGGTGAAGTAAAGCGTACCGTCCGCGGCAACAGCCGTACATTCGTCTATCAGCTTACAGACGGTGAAAGCTGCCATCACCACCTGCATATGAAATGCGTTTCCTGCGGAAAGCTTTATCATATGGACGATGAATCCTCCCGTGTCCTTGTGGAAAGGATATTGCAGGAGGACAGCTTCGAGATCGACAGCAGCGCAGTTCTGCCCGGAAAATGCGGCGGCTGCCGCGGCACGAAATGAGGATTCAGGTACAGCCTTAAAATCAACAGACATATAACCGTCGGAGGTATCATAATGTTAAAAAGAATTGCAGTGATAGGTGTCTGCGCAGCTATGCTCGGACTTACTGCCTGCGGCGGCTTCGCTTCCGCACAGAATAAGGATAACGGCAAGCTGAGCGTTGTATGCACTACCTTCAGCTGCTACGACTGGACAAGAGAGATAATGGGAGATCATGCTGATGAAGTTCAGCTCACATATCTTCTTGAAAACGGCGCCGATCTTCACAGCTACCAGCCCACAGCCGCAGATATGGTGACCATATCCGACTGCGATGTGTTCGTATACATAGGCGGTGAATCCGAAGGATGGGCAGATGATGCACTTAAAGAAGCTTCCAATAAGGATATGAAAGTACTGAAGCTCATTGATAACCATGACCTTTCCGCCAAAGAGGAGGAAGTCAAGGAGGGTATGCAGACCGATGAGGAGGAAACGGATGAGCACGAGCATTCCGAAGCCCCCGAATATGATGAGCACATCTGGCTGTCACCCAAAAACGCCAAGATACTTTGCAATAGTATAGCCGATACCCTATGCGAAGCTGACCCCGACAATTCCGATGATTACAAGGCAAACCTCGCCGCTTATGAGGATAAGCTCGATAAGCTGGATTCCGATTTTGAGCAGACAGTTTCAGAAGCAAAGATCAGGACAGTTATCTTCGGTGACAGATTTCCTTTCAGATATCTTTGCGATGATTACGGACTTGACTACTATGCAGCTTTTGTTGGCTGCTCAGCTGAAACAGAAGCATCATTTGAAACAATAGCATTCCTTGCAGGCAAGACCGATGAACTGGGTATAGATACTATATTCACCATTGAAAATTCCGACGGCAAGGTAGCTCAGGCTATAATAAACAGCACCGAGAAAAAGGGTATGACTACCGCGGTGCTGGATTCACTTCAGTCCGCAGACAAAACACAGATCGCGGACGGAGCAACATATATCTCCCTTATGGAGAAAAACTGTGAAACTTTAAGAACAGCACTGAGTTAAAATACTAACAGTACAAAAAATGACCCTTGTCTGTAATATCGGCAAGGGTCTAATGATGACGGAGAATAATTATGGGCAAGCTGATAGAATGTAAAAACTGCACACTTGGATATGAGGGCGTACCCGTGACAGAAGGCATAAACTTTACTGTCAGCAGCGGTGATTACCTCTGTATACTGGGCGAAAACGGCTCAGGCAAAAGCACACTGATAAAATCACTGCTGGGACTTAGACCCGTGATGAGCGGCAGTATAGATTGGCTTGAAGTCAAACACAGTGAGATAGGGTACCTTCCCCAGCAGACCCTTGTTCAGAGGGATTTTCCTGCTTCGGTAAAAGAGATAATCGTGTCGGGCGCTATGACTAAAGGTAAATTTCGCCCCTTCTGTACAAAAGCAGACAAAGAACGTGCCATGAAAGCCATGGAAAGGCTTGGTATAACCGACCTGGAAAAGCACTGCTACCGCGAACTTTCAGGAGGTCAGCAGCAGAGAGTTCTTCTGGCACGCGCACTTTGTGCAGCAGATAAGGTACTTCTTCTCGATGAGCCTGTGACAGGTCTTGATCCCAAGGCGCAGAACGATCTGTATGAACTGATAGCAAAGCTAAACGCAGGTGGTATGAGTATGATAATGGTATCCCACGATATACACGCAGCCGTGAGATATGCAAGCCACATCCTGCATATCGGCAGCAAAAAACAGCTGTTTTTCGGCACCAAGGAAGATTATGTAAACAGTAAGCTCGGACAGAGCTTTATCAATTCGGAGGAGGCAGAGCACGATGACTGAGATGATCGACACCCTGCAAAAATACTTTCAGTTTGAATTTGTCAGGTACGCCCTCATCGTCGGACTGCTGATAGCGCTGTGTTCTTCATTGTTGGGCGTGACCCTTGTACTGAAACGTTTCTCGTTCATAGGCGACGGTCTGTCCCACGTAGCATTCGGGGCTATGTCTGTTTCAACAGTATTGTCCGTGACCCTGAAACAGGCTTCCCACGGCGAGAGTGCATTTGCCAAATTTCTGCAGGATACCAACGGCATGGTGATAATACTACCCGTGACCCTGCTGGCGGCTGTGCTGCTGCTGCGAACAGGTCAGAACACAAAGATCAAAGGCGATGCCGCAATAGCCATGATATCCGTCAGCTCCCTGGCACTGGGATATATGCTGATGAACAGATTTCCGGGCTCTGCAAATGTGACCGGGGATGTATGCTCAACGCTTTTCGGCTCAACATCCATACTCACGCTAACAGGCGGCAAGGTACTGCTCTCTGCCATACTGGCAGCCGTAGTTCTCGCTGTATTCATAATATTCTATAACCGTATATTCTCCGTCACCTTTGACGAAAGCTTCGCCAAGGCAAGCGGTGTAAGATCTGACGGCTACAATCTGCTCATAGCAGTTATAACAGCTATGATAATAGTGCTCGCGATGAACCTCGTCGGTTCGCTGCTGATATCAGCATTGATAATCTTCCCCGCGCTTTCAGCCATGAGGCTTTTCAAAAGCTTCAAAAGCGTGGTGATATGCTCAGCCGTGATATCAGTGATATGTGCAGGAGTCGGAATCATAGTTTCCATACTTTTCTCTACTCCTGTGGGTTCAACGATAGTAACAGCGGATATAGCGGTATTCCTGATATTCAGCTTTATCGCAGCCATTACAAAACGCAATTGATACCGGAGGGACTATACTTGAAAAAAACAGCATTGATACTTATCGCAGCTTTGATGCTGACAGGCTGCGGAGATACTTCCAATGTCGATAAGATCATAGAAGAAAAAGAAAAATCAAAAGAAACAGAAGTTTCACTTTCCCCTGCTGACGAGGTAATAGCAGCCGAAGCAGAAAAAGCAGTAAGCAGACAGCAGGAGATGTTAACAACATCTCAGCCGCCGACGGCTTTTATTCCCGATGAAAACGAACTGAAAAACGGAGATATCGACCTGGATCTCACAGAGCTGAATGCTAATATGCTATATGCTGAGGTATTCCAGATCACAGGCGATCCTGAAAAATATCAGGGCAAGACCATACGTACAAGCGGTACCTTCAACTATATGATGGATGACGGCACTGAGTATTTTGCCGTATTCATGGCAGATGCAGCCGCCTGCTGCCAGCAGGGTCTTGAATTCCGCACCGCCGACGACCTCAAATACCCCGATGACTACCCCGAAATAGGAACTCCCATTGTAGTAACAGGCACATTCAACAGCTACCAAGAAGGCGTATACACTTACTGCGAAATAAAAGACGCAACATTTGAATTAGCAGAATAATAAAAAGAAAAGGTATCCTCGTGGACACCTTTTCTTTTTTGTAAAAAAAAGCCCCCAGTATTCCGGGGACTAATTAACTAAATTAAAAACAGATTTAACCGTTACCTTTCACCTTAACTGAAAGCAAACTCAGATCTGTGATATTTACAAAACCATCACTGTTGATATCAGCAGCATCAGTGTCAATGATTTTATCTCCTTTGATGTGTGCAGCTAAAGCAGCAACATCAACTACATTGATCACATTATCTCCATTGATATCGCCCTTCTCGGAAACCTCAGCAACAAATACGGCTCTCTCTGTTTCCTCAACGAGTTCAGGCTTAACTTCTACGACTGTTGAACAAACCCGCGCATCCTCATCAGTAAGTACAGGCGCAGCATATGCAGATACAACAGCAGAACCCATGCAAACAACAGCGCTCATAATACCTGCGATCTTCTTAACAAAACCGTTCATTCCGCATACCTCCGTTCAATATCCACCCTAGTCATTAATTTATTTAACTAAAGAATGTTTCAAAAAAACCGTACCGCTTTTTCTACCGATACGTCTCTTTTATTTGTTATCTGTATAATAGCACAATCCAACAAGAATGTCAACAGTTTGGTTTATACTTTGTATCAATTTACATAGGATGACAGATATTAACCGACATTCATTGTACATTTCGTAAATTCGATTGATTTCGGGGAATTTGGATATATATGTAAACACAGACAATATTCAGTAAATCATTTAACTCCACTGTTTTTCATCGCTGTATGATAATAAATGAACAAACCAAAAACAGATGACCTATTTGCCTGTCATAAACAAGACCACTTCCAATCATACAGAAGTGGTCACGCCTCAGATTTCCATGATATACGCCCTGCAGGGAGCACCGTCGCTTCCGCCAAGACAAAGTGGTGCAGCACTGAGAAAGTACTCTCCTTCTGCCACTCCCTCAAGTCTTATACCCTCAAGAAGTATGACCTCAGCGCCAAGAAGTATTAGATGGACCTCCATAGGCGCATCCTCCGGCCCAACGGTCTGGCTCTCATTACCGATAAGCTTCAACCCAGCCTCTGCAAATACCCTTGCAGCATCAGCAGTCACCGTACATCTTCCGCCGATCAGCAGACGCTCACAGCAGCCCGATCTTTTCAACATCGTTTTCGCATCATCAGCCGTAACATCACCCTCATGACGACATACAAAGCATTTACCAACAAAGCATTCAAGCGGCATCTCGTCGATCTTGCGTCCATAATTGATAAAATGATACGGTGCATCTACATGAGTACCGTTGTGAGCGCACATAGATATCTCCGTAAGATTACACACATCCCCATTATCTATACTCATCGGTGTTTTTCTTATCGGCTGAGGATCTCCCGGGAAAACACTGCATCCAAATACCTCCTGGGAAATATCGATTATTCTCTTTCTCATAATGACCTCCTGTTATACGATCTATTGACCGGATGCATATCCGGCACCGTTTACCATATTCTGACAGCATTTTTTACACACCTAAAGCTAAAAATCGTTTTAGCGGAACATCCCTTTATGCATAATACACCGGATTAATAATTTTCACAGTCCTTGTTTATACAACATTCACATTTAGTATAATCTAAATTCATATTGCACTGCCAAATCTCATCAAAAATCGTATTTCCATTATTTTCCACCTAATTTTACAGAGAACGGTTAAGATGCCACGAAATAATAAAATGCTTTGTGCAAATCGCACATTGATTTAAATTGCATTATTAAGAGCGTAATTAATTGTCATATTTCACGATATAATCTCTTAATATTTGTATCATAAGACCCTTCCGAATCAATAATTACCATAATTTTCTACTACTTTTTAACCGAAAAGGTTAACGACTGTTTCAATTTACAAATGCTTTGTGCATTTTGTATAGGCTTAATATATTCCAACATCCTATGAAAATTATTTTTAAACTGAGTATAATATAAAATTCACAATTTTCAGCCAACTGATTATGACCGTTATTTTGTATTGGAAAAATTATATACGATTAAGAAAGATTTGTCAAGAAAAAAATTTTTCATAACTCCGCAAAATTAAAAAAATCTATTGACGTATAACCATTTTACTGATATAATTATATTAAGAATAAGTAATTTGCTGCAGATCCCATGTTTATTTACATTCGGGATCATAGTTTTATAAGGAGATGCGCTCGATGGCTAATGAGAATTTTACTATACTTGATGGACAGCTTATATCATACAGTGGCCACGAAAGATCGGTGATCGTGCCTGAAGGAGTAAAAGTCATCAAAGAAGGTGCTTTCCTTGGATGCGTTCATATTGAGGAAGTTACCCTCCCCGAGGGTGTCATCACCATCAAGCCGAAAGCTTTTTGGGGATGTGTAGGTCTTAAACATATAAAACTGCCTTCCACGCTCTGCACCATTGAATTTTGTGCATTTCGTGAATGCGAATCTCTTGAAGAAATAGATGTCCCTGAGGGCGTGTTCTTTCTTGGTGACTCGGTATTCCAGGGCTGTGAAATGCTTCAGAGGGCTTATCTGCCTGATTCACTTACAGGTCTTGGCGCAAGTACTTTCTGTGATTGTCTGCATCTTACAGATGTTCACCTGCCCAAGAAGATCGACACTATCAGTACAGGATTCTTCCGCAACTGCGTTAATCTCAGACGTATCGAGATACCCGAAAATATAAAGGCACTGGAAGAAAATGCCTTCTTCGGCTGCACTGCACTTGAGGATATAAATCTCCCGAAAGATCTCCTAAGCATCGGCAATAGCTGCTTTGAGGGGTGCCGCAAGCTTATTAAGATCAGTGTTCCCGACACTATCGAGAGTATAGGTATCAATGCATTCAACAAGACCGGACTGATGATATTCTGCTTCTCCGACTTTCTTGTACTTGGCGGTATACTGGTAAGATATATGGGCAAGGACGATACTGCCGTTGTCCCCGACGGAGTCCGCTTCATAGGAGATCACGCATTTGCCTGCTGTGAAGAACTTAAAAACGTTGTTATACCTGCATCCGTTACAGATATACATGATTATGCATTTGAACATTGCAGCATACTTGAAAGCGTCACTCTGCCTGCAGGTCTTAAAAGCCTTGGCACAGGTGTGTTCATGGATTGTACTGCCCTCAAAAAGCTCAGGCTGCCGCCTGCATTAAACCGCATAGGTTCAAAGCTGTTAAACAACACCGCGCTTGAAAAGTCCAATAATTCAGACACAATGATATTGGAGGGCAAGTATCTCATCACTTACACAGGCTCAGCTGACAAGTTCTTAGTTCCCGACGGCATTCAGGTCATAGCAGATGAAGCATTTGTTCAGTGCGGCGGTGTAAAGGAGATAACTTTCCCTTATGGTCTGCGCACCATCGGCAGCGGTGCGTTCCGCTGGAGGAATGAGCTGAAAAAAATAAGCATACCATCCACCGTTACTTATATAGGCGATAATGCTTTTGTCAACTGTAACGAGCCGGAAATAACTATCATGAATCCCAAGGGCACACTTTGTGAAAACGGATTCCCTGATGGTTCACTGCTGACTTTCGTTGTCGGCAGCCACGTACTTAAAATACGTCTTGTATGGGAAGTCAAAGCAGGCGATTGTCCCGAAAGGCGGCTCTGGAACTTTGTATGTTCAAGAACGAAGGAAGCATTTGAAGACCTTCAATGGTCTGATTATGCCCTTCCCTGTGCTTTATGCTTCTATGAAACAGACAGCTGGTACAAAGATTACGTCACCGAGAATATCGTCGATGCTGTATGCTTTGCCGCAGAAGAAGGCGATTATGCCCTTGAACGCGTCCTTTCATTCGGACTCTTATCAAAAGACCAGCTCCAGGACTGCATAAACTATGCTATCGAACACAAGCTGACACAGCAGCAGATGATACTCCTCCGCTACCGTCAGGAGAATTTCGGCGGCGAAGGATCTGTCTGAACTTTATCAGATAACAGTCAAGTCGTTTATCAATGACAAACCTATCAGAACCAATAAAGAATTTAAGAGATCGCGGCATCACTTCCGCGATCTCTGTATTTATGGCAATATGATCCACAGTGATCATCTCAAAAAATCGCACATACCTATGATCAAAAACGGAGGATAACCTTTCTTAAAAAGGTATCCTCCGTTAGTTATATGCACCAGCCATCGGGTGAACACGTTGATCATTACTCAGTATATAGGCACATCAAAATTCTTTATCTTCTCAAAGAGTATATCTTCCTCCGAGGGTATATCCGCCGCCATCTCTATCTCGCTGCGAATACTCAGCATCTCGCGGTCTGTCTTTGATATGACCTCAGCACAGTCACGCAGCCTGTCAACGATCTCCTGCTCGTTCTCCACCGCCTGCTTGTATTTCAGCTGATGTTCAAGACTTGCCCAGAAATCCATAGCGATAGTCCTTATCTGTACCTCTACCCGCATATCGCGTTTTTCCTCAGCAAAAAATACAGGCACGCTGACTATCAGGTGCAGACTGCGGTAGCCGTTGGGCTTAGGTGAAGCTATGTAATCCTTGCGGGCGATCAGTGTGATATCATCCTGCTGGATCAGCGCATCTGCTATGGAGTAAATATCATCTATGTATGCGCATATCACCCTTACTCCCGCCACATCGCTAAGGTTGTTCTCGATGTTCTCGGGTGTCATGGCAAGACCCTTTCTCTGCAGCTTTTCAGCGATGCTGGAAGTCCTTTTCAGACGTGTGCTTATGAATTCGATAGGGTTGCGTCTGTAACGCACATTGAACTCCGTGTTCAGCACATCGAACTTCGTCTTGACCTCCTTTATGGCGCAGGTGTACATCATCATAAGCTCCTTGTATTCCACCATAGTGCCAATGATCTGCTTTGTCTGAGAGTATACCATCCTCACTTCATCGTTGCTTAGTGCAGGCAGCTCCAGATCAGGTGAATTCATCACCTCGCTGAAAATATCATCAAATCTCTGCTCACCGCTCATAACCGACCTCCTGTTCCCGCGTTGCGCCGCGACTGTTATTATACAATATACTATATATATAGGTAAACAAGACGTTGTTTTTCTGAATTATCTGTGAAAATACGCCTCACTGCTCTACCCCGAAAAACCTTGCGACCTGTCCATTGAACTCCGCCTGCTCATAAGCCCCGTGACCGTAACCATCCGTCATATAAAGCTCACAGCCCAGCTTTTCAGCTATCTCCTCAGAAGCCTCAGGCGATACTATCCTGTCCTGCCTGTCACCTATAACCAGCACAGGACATTTTATCTCATTCAGCCTGTCATAGGTATCGCAGGTCATACAAGCCTTTGTCATACGAATAAAGCTCTCAGCGTCCTTGGGTCTTCCTGCTTTTACCAGCGCAGGCATTATCAGCCTGAATTTTTCAAGCCGTTCAGGGGGATAATTATACTTCATCGTACTCAGCACCAGCCCGTCAAGATCACCCTTTTCAGCCAGACCCAGCCATTCATCCACCGCCGTACTTACCACCCTGTTGTTCCGTGACAGCGTCACCCCCAGCACCAGCCTTTCGACCAGCTCAGGATGTTTGATAGCAAGATACTGCGCCGCCATGCCGCCCTGAGATACTCCCAGCACATAAGCCTTTTTAAGCCCCAGCGCATTCATAGCCGCAGCCACCTCATCACCGATATCCTCAGCAGTGTAGCCCTCTGGGATATTCTTTCTCCTGTCAAAAATATACACCCTGAATTTTTTTGCGAACTGTCTGTACATGACCGCCAGTGTGAATCCCGTACCCTTCACCCGTTTCAGTGAAAGTCCGGGTATCATCACCATGATATCTTCCCCACTGCCGAATGAAGCGTAGTCAATAGACATCCCGCCGATCTCCAGAGTATCTTCCTTTACATTATAAAGCATTGTCCTTCTCCTTATCTTTCGGGTATTACCGTGGCACCGTTCTGTATATCTCACCGCGGAGCCCGTATATGACCTGTACAAAAAAAGCTGCCTGAAAAAGGCAGCCGAAGATTCACCGTTCTACGGAATAATACTTATTCAGCTTAGTCTTGAATATCTCCGTAACCACATCAGCAGTCACTATCGCCGCAACGACCGATACGAAAACAATGATAAAAACTTTAAGACCCTTACTCATAATGCTCCGCCTTCCTTTCTTTAGTCTGCGTTACAATCTTACTGCTACAAACATTATACACTATTTTTAACAGAATTTCAAGTACCTTTACCAATTTTATTGATCACAAAAAATCATCCCTCTCCCGCATTTAGCAAGAGAGGGATAATTATTAGCAAGATCGTTGTGCATTATATAGTAGAGTTATTTGTAACTTATTAAATATCAGATTCGATCTATCCTATCATGGATCAGTTTTGTTCAGGGTTTTAGGTTGATGAATTATTCAGCATCTCTTTCCGTTTTTTTTGGAAAGACGGGCTTATGTTTATCTTGTAAAACAATAAACTGAGAATTAAAGCTTAGTAAAGTTCATGCTTATTACCCAGTCCTGACCTGCATTGGCGTTCCAACACTCAGGATCTTCACCTTCAAGCCACAGACGAACAATGTATTTCTTCATCTGTCCATAAGAGGTTCCATCTGTACTTGCTGGGAGAGTAGCTATAACTGCTCCGTCAGTATACTTATCACTAGAAGCTACAGTTGTATATATTGTATCAGTCCCAAGTGTTCCAGCGCTGCTTACAGCACCATCAGTAACAGCCGAACCTGCGGCGGTGTTCTTTTTATCGCCATACCAATCGAGTACAGATTTAGTCGTTAATGCATATGGATTCGCAACAGTCTGGCTATTTGTTGCATCCCAAGCATCCTGTAAATCGATAAGCTTTGTTAATCCTGCTGAAGCAGCATCAACATCATCGCCGCTTGCTCCGCTAGGAAGAATAGCAATTCGTGTTGCCTTGTAAAGCTCATCAGTAGCGCCTGTAGCCTGTGCAGTTTCACTATTAGGTATTACATAAGCATCTACCTTTAATGTAGCACCACTAGTAGATGATGTTCTGAGCCAAATCGGAATATCTACATAGTATCCATCATCCTGAGTTACATTATAAGCAGTAGAAGGTGTCGCTGTCCATGTATCAGATGCTACATTTGCGTGTAATTTGGCAGCAAGAGAAGCTCCTGTACCTGAATCAACGGTTGAATCAGCCAAGGCAGTTAACCCATTTGTAGCTGCATGGTACTCTGCTGTTCCCTTAACTGTTTTACCAACACCATCAGCATCAGGAGTGAAGTAGATATTTGAGCCATTCGTTGATGAAGCGGGAATTAATCTACCAAACTTATAGTATGTTCCTATTTCAACGGAGTTAGACCAGTCAAGCATAGAGGTCTGATCATTTCCAGCAGCAGGTGCCTGTACTGCACCATCATCAGCTTTTGCACCTTCTGTAGAGGAAGAAGGAGTGAGCGTTCCTGCATTAGCTGAAAGACCAGATTTTCCAGTCGCATTAACTGTTACACCAGAAAGATGTCCAAGAGAAATCTGAATATCTTCAGGAACAGTTGCAGTCATCTTAATACCAGTAACTTCAACCTCACGGCTCATAGTGAACCATGCGTACATAGACAATACAAAACAGTTGACGAGCCTTCTAAGCCCCTATTATCAATGCTTTCCGAGCTTGAAAATGTCATTTTTCAAAACTCGATTTTCATGGTTGACATGGACTATTTTTTGCGTTTTTGAGGGTATTTCAACATAAAAGTTGACGCAAATCATCGGTCTGTATTACTCGTATTATATCACCATATAAGAATGCTGTTTTTTGAATATAAAAATATTAAACTTGATTTTTGGTAAGTACAAGGAGAATGGCAGTCCTATAAAATGTACAATTCAGCAATTAACATATTTTGTAATTTATCAAAAATCTATGATTTTTGTTGTAATCTTTTTTGTAAGGAGGTCGTCAACTGTTTTGTAAGGAGTTGGTCAACCGTTTTGTAAGCAGTCAATCAACCGTTTTGCACACACCATATTTTACCTGTTGAATAGTGCTTGATATGGCACTTAATCAGTAGCTTAGACAAGATGTTCGCACCATGTTTCGATACACTGTTAAGTGATACTTTTGTCAACTTTTTCGTATGGAGTGAACTGTTTTATCTCATATAAACAGATGTGTTTTGGCTATACAAAAATATGGAACCGACATTTTGAGCTGTTTTTTCTGTCATCTGTTTTGTAAGGGGTTGGTCAATCGTTTTGTTCATACATAGACAAACACCCTTTTGCACAGCACTATATTATTCTTTACAATCTGAATTATCTGAAAACAACTCACCTATCTTATTCATAGCCTTCATGATTTTACTTTTTTCGATCTCATGCAGGTACACGGGATTTAGTCTTTTCTTTGAATAGCTAAGATAAGAATCTTTGGTTTCATCAATAAGCAAAGCAGTAAAATACTGTTCCCAGCTGAAATGCTTTTCACTCAGAATATGGTTCTCAGAATTTTCAAGAATTTCTTGAATGCGAGTTCCGTCGATCAACCCCGACTTCAAAATCAGCCACTCAAACGACTCGGGAAGATACAGAATAACATTGTCGGAATCCTGTATCAGCTTCATAACCCTGTCGATTTCCGAACCAAAAGCAGCCCCATCTGCAATGACAAGACACGTTTCCGAAGGATCATGTTCAAGAAGTTTTTTGAACACACCCGAGTTACCCTCGGCACTAATAACAGCCGGCTTACCGTCAACCGCAAGTGCCGAAAAGAATTCATAGCCGGAATTTGTGTCCTCAACAAGCACTTTATCAATTTTGGCTTTTTCTATCTCGCTGCCCCAGTGATATATTCGGTAAAACTCATTATAGACCTGTTTTAAGCCTGCATATTTGCCTGATTCTCTTATGCCGTAGATCTCATTCACGCTGTAAGGAAGATACGCAAGCCCCTCTCTTGTGACGATCACATAATAATTTGAACTGTGGCGTATCGCTTCAGCAAATTCAAGCGTTCTCAGAAAATCGTTATCCTCGTCAATAAAAACGATACTGTTCTCTATCGAGGGCAGAATGTACTTCCAGTCACGCCCCGAAAGAGTTCTGCACGGCACACTCGATTCAAGCCGGATACCGCTTAACTCTCCGTCTTCATAGTATTCCCGTATCATCTCAACAAGCGTGGTCTTGCCCGTTGCGCTGTTGCCTTTGAGAATAGTGATGTTTCTGCAAATCGTGAACTCATATCAGAGTCTGCTGTTGCCGACTCTGATAGTATAACTGCCCTTCATGCTCTCACCTCACGATCATTCCAGCAATCGGAATAAGCTCCTTCATGCTGTGAACCACCTGATCTGTATTCTGAATGTGAATATCAAAGCTGACCTCGCCAAAATCCATGATATGACGCAGATTGACCGTTATATCCTTTTTCTTGCCTATCTCCAGAAGCCACTCGGCGCAGTTATCACCGCACGCAGATGCATTAAAGATCTTGTCGGTGATTATTTCGCCCCTTGGAACGCACCAATCCGCAACAAGGAAAACGGTAATCCGAAACAAGGAACGCACCAATCCTAAACGAGGAACGCATCAATCCGCAGCAAGGAACGCACTTCCCGATGAGGTCATATCTGAATAAATGTTTTCACTGCTTCCGCTGGAATGGAGTGGGAACCACGAAGTGGTTCTGCGGAATGGAGGCGGAAGCAGTGAACACGGCGGCGCGTCTCGCCGGTTCTCTCCGCAGTGAGCTCATCTGAAACTATCAGACAGGCTCATGCCAAATGCGAACGCTGCTCACATTTCAGGATAATCAATGTTATTTTTGTCCAAGATGGATCTGAGCTCGTCAATGTACGCATACAGCCTCTGAATCTCGATCCAGTTGCCGTGACAAAGGCGGTCAGCCTCTTCCAGTTCGTGGCGGGTCAGCTCATAATCCTCCCATTTCAGGCATTTGTGATCCTTGCTGAAAGCGCAATAATCTTCCATTATGACTCTGCCCCCTTTGCCTGCAATTCACGCATATTGATGTCACCGGAGTACACCCACGCAGCAGTATGTACGATCCTGTCCATGATTGCATCAGCGTGGATACCGCCGCCAAGTCGGCTGTGCCAGTCCTCGCGCTTGTACTGCGTACAGAAGATCGTGGAGGTGCAGTCATATCGGCGTTCAATCAGCTCGAAGATGAAATGCTGTTCGCTCTCCGTCATATCATTCAGCAGCCATTCGTCAAGGATCAGCAGCCGGTATCCGCTGAACTTTTTGAGGAGCTTGGCTCTGCCGTGTACATCAAGCGATGCCTCACTAAGTAGCTGCATCAGATCGGGAACACGGATATATCTTGTGCGGTATCCCTGCATACAAGCCTGTCTGCCAATGGCACACGCTAGGTAACTCTTGCCGGAACCAGTGAACCCATTGAATACGACCGGCTGGTTCTTTTCGATGGAACCGCAGCTTCCGAGTGTTAGGATCAGATCCTTGTCCAATCCGCGCTTTTCATAATACACATTCACAAGCGCCGCATCTGCAATACGGAACTTGGCTGCACTGATCAGGCGGTGAACCTTGGCATTGTACTTGGCTGAATAGGTGTAATCGACAGCAAGATTCATGCGGTCATCAAATGAAAGCGCCATATATTCCGGCTGCTTCTCCTGAAGATCAAGAGCTTCGACCAACTCGCCGAAGTTCATCTCACGCAGCTTGCGTCTCGTCTCTTCACTCAGCATGATCGTCACCTCCGTAATAGGCAGCACCGCGCACAAATCCGGCGGGCGACGATTCGTTCTCCTGTTTCTTGCTCTCCTTGTATTCCATATCCTGACCGGCGGCAAGGATCGCTCTGAGATGCGAATAGCGAGGCACGCTGACGTGTTCAAGTGCCAGCTCGCAAGCCGTTTCCAAACGCTCGGAGGAGTATTTCTTGCTCAGCTTCAGCACGGACATTGCGGGATTGATGCCCTGTTCTGACGTGCGGTAGCTCTTGAAAATACGGTCAATGACTGCCAGTGTCAGCTTGCCGATGGATGCTGCCCACTGCCGGATCGTAAGCTCGTTCCATTCTGTTTTCTGGAAACGTTCGGGAATATCTTCGGGATAGGTGTCGTACCTGTTGCGGACATAACTCGGGAAACGCTTGTGGGAGGAGATACGTTCATGTCCGCAGTAGATCTCGATCATGCTGTCAGTGATCTTCAAGTCAACCGTCTTGCCGACAAAACGATACGGCACGGAATACTTGCAGGTCTGGTAGGTCACATGAAAATCTGCACCGATGACACGCCCGTATTCCCAAACAGCATACTCATATGGAAAGGCAGGCAGCGGACGAAGCGTAATGCGTTCATTTGCTTCAAACACCTCACGGCGGCTGCCCTCACGCTTCTGGAAAGGCTTGTTGTTGAAATCCTCAAGCGCGGCAGCAACATCTGTCTTCAGATCATGGATAGAGGTATACTCGTTGTTGCGCAGACGAGCGATGATGGCGGTAGCGATCTTTCCGACAGTACCCTCAACAGATGCCTTCTGCTTCGGCTTTTTCACGCCTGCGGGCATGATTGCCGTGCAGTAGTGATTGGAAAAATCTTCATAGCACTGGTTCAGAACGATGTCGCCCTCATGGGGGTGTGTGATCACACCGGTCTTGAGATTGTCGCAAACAATACGCAGCGTCACGCCGCCGAAATACTCAAACATATGGATATTGCAATTGATCCATGTCTGCTCATTCATGTTCAGGCAGGGTTCTACATACGCAAGCTGGCTGTACGGAAGCGCTGCGACAAAGAGATAGACCGGATGTGTCTTACCCTCTTCGGGATCGTTCAGCCTCATCGTTTTGCCGCTCCAGTCCACCTCACACACAACACCAGGCTTGTGCGTGAGGTGGTTCGTGAGATTGTTCTGCTCGACATACTTGGCGTAATCGTCACAGAATTTCGTGTAGCCGACAGGAACGCCGTCCTTTGCACTGTCTTTGTACTCGTGCCAAAGCAGCTTGAGCGTGACTCCCGTCTTTTTCAGCTCACCATGAACATACTCATAGTTGACAGGGGCGTATACCGTCTCCTTGCGAAACTTGTCCGGGAAGAAGAGCAGATAGACCTCATCGTCACTCTTGTCTGCAACATCAGCGTAGCTGACACCGAGAGCATCTGCTCTCTTCCATACTGCTGCCACAGACTTGGTTGAAATATGCCTAGATGCTGCGATAGCTCTCTGCGACATATTTGCCTGCCGAAGCTCAAGAACGAGCTTCACATTGATCTTGTCCGCCATATTTATGGCCTCCTTCATGTATATTCGAGGCATAGCCTCTACCTATATTATACACGAAGTGCGTTCCTTGCGCGAATTACTGCGTTCCTTGTGCGGTTTGGCGTTTTCCTTGCCGTGGATCGATGTTTTCCTTCCGGCGGATTGATGTTTTCCGGAGCGCGGAATAATCAGTCGGGGCAATTGTTGATAAGAATGAGCGTTTTCACGCCGCCCGAAAGCTCTTTTGGAGTGATCGCACCAAGAACAGGACTGTCGATCACCCGTTCACTTATGACGGTTGAACGGTCAACAGCCTGAATCATTTTACGGGATAATTCATCTGTTATCCATTCGTCTTCATATGTGTTTTTGAAGTACACCGCAGGGTTTGTGACTACACCTGCGTGATCGCCAAATATAATGTTCAGCATTTGTTTTTTGCCCTTTCATTTAGGTTACTGATTGATTTTCGATGTGTTTACTGCTGCTTTTTTATTAAGCCATTAAATATTCCTTATCTTTGACATTGTTGTAAATATATTAAACCGTCCAAAATACACGTTTTTCGCGGTCAACTTTTTTGTAAGGAGTTTGTCAACTGTTTTGTTTGTTTGCACATAGCGTAAGCTTCATTGTTCCTCTCTTACTATTATACACTAAAACTGGCTTGATTGCAAGAGGGGCAAAGCTGTTTTCAAAAAAGAAGTGAGCCTCGGGAATGGGGATTCCTTTGGCTCACTTAAGTGGGAGTCTTTAATGGTCGCTTTGTGTTTTGAATAATGATTTTCCTAACAGGAAAGTGGGAGGACACCGACCGCCTGTTCACCACATGGGACGGTAAGCCGATGCACGTCACTTCGCCCGCGGATTATTTCAAGGAGTTCTGCAAAAAGAACGATCTAAGATATTGCAGCCCTCACAGCTGGAGGCACTTACACGCTACAATAATGATCGAGAGCGGTATCGACGTTAAAACTGTTCAGGCGTGCTTAGGACATTCAGCGGCCACGACAACTTTATCCTGCTACTTGCATACATTCCAGTCGGCGCAGGCAGCCGCTATGGACGCGGTAGGTGTTGCGATACGAAACTTCACCAAGCCGCAGCAGGATACGGCAGGCGGTCTATGATTTATTGGTCTTTACTATTCCGAAAAAATGAAGACCAAATAAAGACCGAGAGTAAAGACCAAGTAAAAGCAAAAGCTCTGAAACAACGTATCTACGTCATTTCAGAGCCCTGGATTTTACTCCCCCTGTTGGACTCGAACCAACGACCCTGCGGTTAACAGCCGCATGCTCTAGCTCTTTTGATTATTCATAACGCAAATTCACAGCTTTTTAATAGACCTGCCTTTCGGTCAAGTCTATGCGAAAAATATCAAAATATTAAACTAAGCATTGATCGTACTTTTGCTGTTCAGCGTGTCCCAATTATCACAAAATTCCTGATAGTCCATATTGAGCGTGACCTTTATCTTGTAGCCCTTATAGACCTCTATCCTGCTCACCAGCTGAGAGATGATCATTTTCTTCTTTTCAATGGTGCTTTCATCGAATTCCTTTGCCCAGCCCGCAAATATCTCGAACATGGGCTTCACGCTCTCCATCGCCTTCTTCTTACCGGTCATTTCCGATTTAAGAGTTTCTATCGCGGTCTTGGTCTCGGCGATATTTTCCTCGGTGCTTTTGATGACCTTGCTGAGAAGATCGGGCGAAAATCTGCTGTTACCCATAAGGCTGTCAGCGACCTCCGATTCCAGCTTTTCAAGCTGCTGCGCCTGCTTTTCAGCCTCACGATTCAGCTTCGTGATCTTTGCACGATAACTTGTCATCTCCTTGTCGAAGTTCTTTTTGAGTACGGCTTCGTCGGGAGATTCTTTTATGCCTGCAAACATATCGTGTATCAGTTCACACACCGCGTCGTCTATTCTTTTCACCTGATATGTAGTCGAACCGCTGCACTGACAAAGCCCTCTGCTTTTATGATAGCAGACATATTTAGGCTGAACCTTCACATATTCCGTGCCGTCCTGCCTTGTGTGCCTGTCGATATGCTTCTGCGTACTCAAATGACCTCCGCAATGACCGCACACCATAATTCCCGAAAGAAGCTGCTGCGTCTGGGTCTTGCGGGCGATCTCACGGGTCTCCTCGTTCTTTTTCATTCGCTGTTCGAGTATCTTCTGCGCCCGTTCAAAGGTAGTCATATCAATTATCTGCAGATCCTTTAAATGCGGCGATTCGGTATCACCCGAAACCACATATCCCGTGAGCAGCCTGTTCCTCAAAATGCGGTTGATACTGTTGCTCGTGAACCTTGAACCCTTGTGAGTTTTCACTCCGTTCTTGTTCAGAAGCTCGGCACATCTGAAGGTACCATATCCCTCATTCACGGTCTTAGAGAATATCTCCCTTACCCAATCGGCTTCGACGGGATCGACCGCCAGATCATGCACTTCCCTGCCCTTTTTGTTAAGCCTTCCGGTATTCACAAGAGTATATCCGAAGGGTACGGGACCGCCTGTATAACTGCCCTCTGCTTTGAGCTGCTGCATACGGGTCTTTATTCGCATCGAAGTCTTTTCACTCTCACCCGACGCCTGCCAGAACCTTATGTAGTTCATCAGCTTGTCAACGTGGCTTTCAAACCTCTGCTCACCCTCCTGAACGCTCCATACTCTTATTCCCTGTTTGACGAACCATTCTACTATGAACGGTGTTTCGTCGTCTATTCTTCCGATACGGTCGAACATGAAAACAAGAAGTATATCAAACTCTTTGTTGAGAGCCGCAGCTTTTAAGTCCTGTATAGCATCACGATTGCTTGCCGAAACCTTGAAACCCGACACACCCTTTTCAAGAAACTCCTTGCCGATAGTCCAGCCCATTTTCTCGGCGAACTCGTGGCAGGCTTCTCTCTGCATAGGTATATCATCCTTGGTCTTATCGACCTGCTGCTTGGTGGATACTCTGTATAATGTATAAACTGTGTTCATTTACGATTACCTCCGATTTCAGATCATGTTGTTCTAAATATCGGTAGATAAATCGTTGTGCTTGTCCAACATTGGGTATTCAATTGTCAAGATGCGTTCTATAATAATAGTATAACACATCTCGAACGATTTGTCAACACTTTAAATCGTAAAACCGATATTTTTTTAGTTTTTTAGTGCCTTTTCCTATACAGGACAAGGCTTTTTTGATAATTTGATTGACTATTCCGCTTTGACATGATATAATATGCTTAGGATTGTGAAGATAAATAATCAAGATACGAAAAGGGAAAAAAAGAAAAAATGACATACTTGCAGCAAATATAGTGAGGAAAAACAATATGCAGACCGATAATAAGATTATTCTCATCCCGCTTGAAAGCACCGACCGCGAGCAGTTCATAAAGGACAATCAAGAAGCGTTCAATTATGGCGCTCTTGAAGAGTTCGGCAGACGCGACGACCATTTTGAGAACGGCGAGGATATAATATCCCAAAAGACGATAGAGGAAAGCATCGACGGCGGTATAGCCTACCGTATCATGCAAGGGCGTGAAAAGGTAGGCGGGCTGATACTGACCGTTGACGGCAGTCACGGCGAGCTTGAGATACTGTTCGTTTCTCCTAAATTTCACAGAAAAGGCATAGGCTATGCCGCGTGGTGCGAGGTCGAAAGAATGTACCCGCAAGTGACCGTGTGGGAAACAGTGACGCCGTATTTTGAAACTCGAAATATCCATTTCTATGTTAACCGCTGCGGATTTCATATTGTGGAATTTTACAATAGTCATCACCCCGACCCGCACGACCCTGAAGAAAGCAGTCACGATATTGACGAGCAATTTCCGGACGGTATGTTCAGGTTTGAGAAAAGGCTATGAACAGCACTAGAAGAAAAAATACTATTATAATAGGCAACAGACCATGCACCGTTTACTTCGATCCTGCTCCCAAATATCTACTGATACAGCCCACAGGCGAACATGAGCGTGAACACCTTGATAAAGAGGTCGAATACATCAAGTCTCTGACAAACACTCCATCCATTTTCGCAGCCTTTGAAGTAGACAACTGGAACAAGGAGCTTTCTCCATGGAACGCTCCACCCGTATTCGGTAAAGAGCCATTTGGCAGCTACGCAGGCGAAACGCTCGCATACCTTGAGGACACGCTCATTCCCGAAATTATAAAGCGATATTCCTTGAAAGAGAATATTCCAGTCATTCTTGGTGGATATTCTCTTGCCGGGCTGTTTGCGTTATGGTCGGCATATACTTCGGACAGATTTACTGCTGTCGCAGGCGTTTCACCCTCGGTATGGTTTCCGAGGTGGCTCGACTTTATCGCAGAGCACTCCCCTGCTGCAAAAAACATATACCTCAGTCTCGGAAGGAAAGAGGAAAAAAACCGCAATCAGACTATGGCTGCGGTAGGCGATAATATCCGAAGGCAGTATGAAATGCTGAAGGCTATGAATTTAAGTGCCACCCTTGAATGGAACGAGGGCAATCATTTCACCGAGCCAGAGATAAGGACTGCAAAGGGATTTTCTTGGTGCATAAACGAACTAACAAAGGAGAATGACACATGAACACTCTTGAAGCCATTAAGACAAGACGCAGCACCCGCCGTTTTTCAGACAAGCGGGTTGAGGTGAAAAAACTTAATTGGATTGTCGATGCAGGGCGCTATGCTCCCAGCGGTGGTAACTCGCAAAGCTGCCATTTCATTGTAGTGCGAAAGAAAGAAGTTCTCGCCAAACTTGCCGAGCTTGCGCAAGCGGCTTTCGACAAAAAGGAGATAACCGAAGGTATGTACAAGTCTGTCGCAAATTCGATTAGAGCCTCGAAGAAGGGCGGTTACGTGTTCCACTATGACCCCGACACTCTTATAATCGTTGCAAATAAAAAGGACTACGGCAACAACATAGCCGACACCGCCTGCGCTCTTGAAAATATGATGATAGCCGCAAACGAGCTTGACCTTGGCAGCGTTTGGATTAATCAGCTCAGATGGCTGAACGAGGACGAAACACTGCTCGAATATGAACGATCTCTCGGGCTTGAAGATAATGAACGTATTTACGGTGCGCTTGCTAT
The DNA here is from genome assembly GCF_000179635.2 of Ruminococcus albus 7 = DSM 20455. Taxonomy (NCBI): domain Bacteria; kingdom Bacillati; phylum Bacillota; class Clostridia; order Eubacteriales; family Oscillospiraceae; genus Hominimerdicola; species Hominimerdicola alba. The sequence goes on from NC_014825.1 coordinate 110,035, forward strand.
CGGATACGCCGACACCGAGGACGGTCTGCCTGTCAGAACGCCCCTTGAAAGAACGGGGAACAAGGTCACATATATATGAACTGCCGCGCAAAATTACATAAAGGAGAACCTATGATATATCAGAAACAAAGCTATGTCGCGGGAAATATGTGCGACGGCAAGCTGCAAATGTCGGTGATCGCCGCCGATGAGCTTGTGGAGAACGCAGTTACCGAGCTTATGGGCGATCTCGGCATAGACGGCATAGTTACCAAAGCGAAATATAACGCCATGTGGCTTATTTCCAAAAACAATATCCGTTTTGCCCGCCGCCCCGACTGGCGGGAGAGATTCGATGTGAAATGCTGGGTATCTAAGCACACCTCGGTAAAGCTGAATATTGACACGCTTGTCACTGCCGAAAGCGGGGAAATCTTGCTTGCCGCAAGAACGGAGCTGTGCGCCATAGACCTTGAAAACGCACGTATCTGCAAGACAGAAGCGGTCGGCTTCCATCCGGATATGGTACATGAGGAACGGCTTGACGGGCTTGATTTCTCGCGGCTGCCCAAAAGCGGAGAGCCTGTCGAAAGCGTGACCGTGCGCTCGACGAGCCTGGATTACTGCTATCACACGAACAACGTCGAATATGTCCGCTTCATGCTGAACACCTACCCGGTCGAGCATTTCAAGACCCGCGAACCCGAACAGCTCGAGATACACTATGCGAGCCAGTCGTATGAGGGAGAAAGGCTCGATATCGAGAAGCTCTCCGACGAGAACGGGGACAGCTTTATTATTCGCAGGAACGGAGATATGATAACCTCATGCAGGATGAAATGGATATAACGGAGGAAACGCTATGAACTATCCGTATACAGTCGGCGGAGGTATTATCCCCGAATGCAGATTTACACAATACAAGCCCGAGCCACACGAATATCTTATCGCTGTCGGAGACGAGTGCGCGGAAATAAGTGATACTCTTTTCGGAACGACGATCGCCGCCATGCATATCCTCGGCTTCATCGACCTGAACACGGGCGAGCGCGAAGCTATGCTGACGCATCTTATGTGGGAATTATCGGCAGACGAACTGCGTGAAAACGCCTTTGCGGAGTTATTCAAGAAACGAACTGCCTATCATGTAAAGTGTCTCCCGCCCATGAAGCCTTGGTTTTCCACACCGTTCAAGCGGACAGGCAACCTGTATCTGACAGAGATACTCGAAGCCGATATACACGAGCCTTATATTGACGAGGTGATACAGAAATACATCGACAGCCTTCATCTTAACTCGGAGCTTTTCGGCGTGCTTGACAGCGTTGACGAATACCCCGCCTACCGCGGTACGTTCAACCGGCTCGGAACGGAGATAAAGTTCATTGTGTCAAATGAGTTTTCTCCCGTCGAGGACGCACTGAGACACATGGAAAACCTCTGCCGAAATTGCGAGACTAATGACAAACTGTTTCGCAAATTCGCCGCCGAACAGCTTGCCGACCGCGCAAACGAGCTTATGCAAAGCAGCTTCACAAAGGAAGAAATTGCGTCGGGAATGAAGATCAGATATATTGATATGTTCTGCGACGGAAGCTTTTCGGTCGAGTTTCTTTTTAACGATCATCTGATAAATGTAGACGGAAATCTTAACGGACTGAAACAAGCTGATATAAACAAGTATTATCCGGAGTATGACGATTAGTTCGTATTATTGATAAACGACCGCTTTGAGGTGAGCATATATGAGCGCGGACTTAATGGTATTTGACAAAAGCAAAGCCCCGACAGACCCTATCGAATTTCTGAAATGGTACTACAACAAAAGCACATGGCAGTCTGACAGAGATTATCTTGACATCAAAGGCACCTCGCAGCCGCTTGTTGATTTCTTCATGGAGATCATCAAGGAATATCCCGCTATGAACGGTCCGTTTGCGCCCGATATTGAAAGCATTGACGACCCCGCGCTTGAAAGCAGGCTGACCGACTACACCATTGACGACGACCTTATCTATATGGGCTTCGCGTGGTCTGCCGCGGACAAAGCCTGCGAGCTTGTTGAGGAGCTCGCGTACAAGAATGGGCTCGGTTTCTATGATATGTTGAATATCCATCTTGACCGTAATACCGTGATAAAGACCCCGCAGATGAGCCGCGAGGAACTATTCAAGTGTGAAAACAAGCAGAACAGCGGCGGATTTTTCGCAAGGCTGTTCGGGAAGAAATAAGGTGAGACTATGGCTGAAATACTCGATATTGTTGACGAGAACGGCGAACCCACCGGTGAGACCGTTGACCGCGTGACCGCTCATGCCAATGGCATACGGCACAGGACTGCTCATGTGTGGATATTCAGAGAAAGCGGCGGCAGAGTACAGGTGCTTCTGCAAAAACGCGCCGATAACAAGGCTTCCTACCCAGGCTGCTATGACATTTCAAGCGCGGGGCATATACCCGCGGGGGTCGATTACATACCCTCCGCGCTCAGAGAGCTTAAAGAGGAGCTCGGCATTTCCGCGAAAGCCGATGAGCTGATATACTGCGGGATACGCTATATCTGCTCCGACGATGTTTTTTTTTGGCAAAGAGTTTCACGACAGGCAGGTGTCAAAAATATACGCCCTATGGAAAGACCTTGACGAGAGCGATCTCGTTCTTCAAAAGGAGGAGGTCAGCGGCGTTCTCTGGATAGACTTTGACAAATGCGTCGAGAGCGTCAAAGCAGGCAGCTTCAAGCACTGTATCCTTATGGAAGAGCTGATGCTACTCAAAAAGTATCTTGACGAAAGGGAGAGAAGATGTACCGCTACATAGTTTTCGATGTGGAAACGCCGAACAGATACAACAACCGAATGAGCGCGATAGGTATCGCCGTGATAGAAAACGGTGCCGTGACGGAGGAGTATTTTTCATATGTCGATCCGCAGACCTACTTCGACCGCTTCAATACACAGCTTACGGGTATCAACAAGTACACGGTCTCGGGCGCTCCTACCTTTCCGGAGCTTTGGGAGAGGATCGAGCCGATAATGTCTTCGGGTGTACTTGCCGCGCATAACGCCGTATTCGATCTCGGTGTGCTGAAAAAGTGTCTTAAAGCATACGGCATTGAATGGAAGAATACCGTGAAATACTGCTGCACCGTGCAAATGGGCAGAAGAGTGCTTCCGGGGATATCGCATAAGCTGAACGTTCTTTGTGAGCATTATGGTATTGCGCTCGATCACCACAAGGCGGACAGCGACAGCAGAGCCTGCGCGGATATACTGCTCCGATATTTTGAAAGCGGAGCGCAGGAACGTGAGCATATACGGACATTTCGTTTGGTGTGAGGTGATACAGTCACAGGCAAACATTTCGGTTTCAAATTTTCCGCTTGACACCTCCCTCTAAAAGTAGTATAATAAGAAAGCTGCGTGTAACAGCAGAACACTTTTGGGAGGCTATAAATCATGGAGAAAATATGTGTCGGAACAAAGATAAGACTTATTAAAGACCTCGACGGCAAGAACCCTATCGGCTCGACAGCGACAGTCGTGTACATCGACGAGTTCGGTCAGATATTCGCGGACTGGGCGGAGGGCGGACAGGTAAGGATAACAAAAGAACAGCTTGAAAAGAACTTTGAGATAGCTGCATAAATACTTCTATAATTTCGGAGAACTGCCCTGTGCGGTTCTCTTTTTCATGACAAATAACACTTGACAAAACAATAAGATGATGATAAAATATAAAATGCTTCTATATAAAATACAAAACGGGAGAAACAGACAATGAAATGTGTAAAGATAATACTCGGGATATTCAAATGGATATTTATCGTGCTGATATCGCTCGTGCTGCTGATATTTATTGTACGCTTTATCGGACAGCAGATAAACAAGCTGACGCCCTCGGGCGGTATCAACGAGGAAATGTACATTGACATAAACGGCACGAAACAATGGATAAGCATATACGGCAGGGATAAAAGCAACCCCGTTATGCTCTATGTTCACGGCGGACCCGGCATTGCGACGAGCGGCTTTGATTATCCAGTGCTCAGAAAGCTCGCGGACGATTACACCGTGGTGAACTGGGATCAGCGCGGTGCGGGCAAAAGTCAGATGAAATATCCCTTTGACGGCTATGTTACGCCCGAGCTGCTGCGGGAGGATATTTACGAGGTCACCAAATACGTCCTGGATAAAACGGGAAAGGAAAAGCTCACTGTCCTCGGTTCGTCGTGGGGAACTCTTTACGGCGGCGATTTCGCTCTTTCTCACCCCGAGCTTGTAGAATGCTATATCGGCACAAGTCAGGTCGTCGATTATCAGGACATATACATCAGGCTTAAAGAATCGGCGCTCGAATGGTCAAAGGACGACGCCGAATTTCACAAGCTCGTCGAAAGCTACGACCCTCTTGTTTTCTCGCAGGAGGAGATCGACAAAAGCACCGCTATCCGCAAAAAATACTGTCAGAATGACAATATCCTGAAGGACGGCGATCTCAATATCCTCGCAGCGATGTTCTTCAACCCGTACTATTCGCTGAAAGACCTTTACGGCTATATCAAGGTGTTCGCGTCAGGCAAAATGCCTTCTGCTTATGAGAAATTCATATATGACGCTTCGCAGGAAAAGCCGAGGATAGGCGGAATACAGGATTTCTCGCTCAAAGCCCGCACAGAGTATCCCATGCCCGTCTACATTCGCACAGGCAATAAAGACTATCAGTCCAACCCCGACCAGCCCAAGGAATATTTCGATATGATAACCGCGCCCGATAAAGAGTTTGAATATGTTGACGGCGGACATTTCCTGCCGTTCATCGACTCGGAGGGGCTTGCCGTTTTCGTGCATAAGGTCAGGGAACGTTCTGCGTCTTAATGACCTCACCGAAAAAACTCAAAAACCAGCTTATGTACAGCCGACCTTTCGCGGGTCGGCTGTTTTCTTATCTCCCTGCTCTCCGTGCAAGATCTTCCGCTCTGATACAGCAGTCCCCGATACGCTGTCCCGAAAATAAATTTGAATTTGAACCGGCAGGGTAACTATATCTGTATATGCCGACCCCAAAACCGCAGCTGCACGGACTCGGAACCGCACTCTGCCGCACTCTGAACCGCACGCCGCCGGACGTTGACCGCACATATCCAAATCCTGTATAATTATCACAGCACACAGCAATGTGTGACTTGAATAACAGGAGGTTCGGATATGACGAACTATCGAAAGATCTTGGAGATGCATTCTCATGGCTTCAGCCAGAGAAGCATCGAGTCAAGTGTCCACAGTTCCCATCAGACTGTCAAAGCAACTCTTGACCGTGCTAAGGAACTGAACATCTCATGGCCGCTAGATGACAACGTGACCAATGAGGTACTTGATGAGCTGTTCTACGGTGAACGCAAAAGCGGTATCACACCCTATGCTGCCATCAACTACAACTACATCCACCGCGAGCTGTCCAAGAAAGGCGTGACCCTCACGTTGCTTTGGAACGAGTATTGCGAGCGTGCCTATGCCAATGGTGAAACGCCCTACATGAGTACACAGTTTGGTGACAAATACCGTCGCTGGGCTCGTGTCACGAAGGCGACCATGCGCGTAACCCACAAGCCCGGAGACACTATGCAGGTGGATTGGGCGGGCGGAACTATTCCGTATTACGATCCGATCACGGGTGAAGAGTACAAAGCTTATTTGTTTGTCGCGGCTCTTCCTTGCAGCAGTTATCTCTATGTCGAAGCCTGCACAGACATGAAGCAGGAGAACTGGCTAATGTGCCATGTTCATGCTTATGAATACTTCGGCGGCGTAACAAGGGTTCTTGTTCCGGATAATCTCTAATGTAAAGCTTCACATTAGAGATTTAATGTAAAGAGGATGTTAATGTAAAGTCGGCCGTTTCAATGAAAGTCTGATCGGCATTCCATCATGACCTACTTTACATTAACAAATGCGTGTTATCCTAGTGAATCCAAGAAGGAAATCAAATCGTCCTTTTCTTTGTCTGAAAAGAAATCAAGGCTTTCTGATACTGTTTTCTCAGCTACTGTCTCGATAGCCTTTCTGATAACTTCCGGATTCGTTGACAGGTAAATCTGAGTTGTTGCAACAGACTCATGTCCCAAGAAATCCCTGACATTATAAATGTTTACGCCATTGTCCACAAGGTGTGTGGCTTTACTGTGGCGTAATCGATGTGGGTATACAGAGCCGGTTATAATACCGGGAACCGTATCGTTTGCCAACTTAGAGTATTTCCTTATTATGTAGCGGATGCCTTGCCTTGTTAGCCGGTCACCATTCCTGTTGCAAAACATTGGGGACTCTTGCATAAGACCGAATTGCCTGATATATTTTGAGATGATTTTTTCTGTTTTTCCCAGTAACGGAATGGTGCGATATTTATTTCCCTTACCATGCACATATATCCTGCAGCATTGACCCGGCTGAAAGTCTTTGACATCTAGTGAAATGATTTCCTGAACCCTACAAGCTGAATCGTACATAAGGGATAAGATTGCCAAATGCCTTAGTCCCTCGTTAGATGATGAGTCGATCGATGAAAGCATTTGCTTTATAGCATCCGTAGACATACAATCAGGAAGCCTTTTATCTTCCTTTGCAAATGGTATACTGAGTATTTCGCTGCATTGCCCGGAGTATTCAGGTGAGATCATCATTACATATCGAAAAAATGATTTTATATGTGCCAATCTTACATTTTGGGTAGGCACCCCATTTTTCCTGACATTCGAAAGCCAAGAGAGAAACTTGAGTACTACATCGCAGTCAATCTCATCAACAGTTTTCTTTGATATGCTTTTACCGGATTCTGACATAAATTTAAGCAAAAGCTTAAAGGTGTCTCGGTATGATGAAACAGTATTAGGGCCGTAATTATGCTGTTTCATTAGGTAAGACATAAAATATCGTTGTATATAGAAGAATAAATTATCACTCATTGTCCACCTCCGGGAATAGACTCCCCAAGGATGATTCTTTCTGCAAGAAATCCGTATGTCCCTGTTCTGTGAAATGAATGTATTTTTCTGTATCTATGTAATTCACATGTCCGACGTATGCCGCCAGTATTGGAATAGCAGTATAGACATTCATTCCGTTTTCCAACATTTTTTCCAGACTTTTGGTGCAGAATGTATGCCGGATAGAATGGATATTTGGCGTCTTACCATCTGACTTGTGTATGCCTGCCGTCTTAAACATCTTTGGAAACATATATTTCATAGCATCATATGTAAGATGACCACCGGTGTAGGAGGAAGTGAAAAACGGTCTATTCTCATCAGACATATCTATAGTCTTGGCATAGTCAAATAGGACTTCTTTCAAGCTGTCGGATACAGGAATAAATCTTGAAACGCCATTTTTACCGTTGATAACATTGATCACACCGTTTGAAGTGTCAACATTCGCCCGCTTCAGTGCAAGGACTTCGCCTATGCGCATTCCGGTACCTATAAGTAATCTGACGAGCACTGGGTATATCTGCTGATGCGAGCTCGACTTTCTTGATGCAGGAAGCGTGTCGGCTGCAATAGTCAGACGGCGCAGTTCATCGTCGCTGAAAATGTACGGACGAAATTCACTCTTTACCGTTCGCATATATTTTCGTGGGACGATGACCGCATCAATTCCGAGAAGCGCCAAGAAAGAACAAAACTGGCGGAGATTCGCTGTAAGATATTGGCGTTCTAATTCGCTTAATCCATCACGAGGAGCCAGTAACTCCTCCACCATCTGGTCAGATATATGGTGTTCATAGTAAGTATTAAGCGAATTGTTCAGTTTCCTTAAGCGAACCATGGTTGAATGAGCAACTTTTTCACCTTTTCCACGCTTGAACTCTATGAATTTTTCAAAATATGGTTTGAAAAAACCTTCTTCAAATTTAAGAAATTCCTTGTCATTGATCATTTTTTAGGCACCTCCAATGCTGCTGCTCGGAGATGCTCTATATCTGACCATACATAAGTTTTTGTGGATGCCGCAGATGTGTGTCCAAGTATCACAGCAATCTCATTTATCGGGGTTCCTGAAACCAAAAGGTTTGTTGCCAAACTATGCCTTAAAGAATGCAGACCATGATGTTTACCTTTTGTATCAACACCGGCAATTTCAAAAAACGGTAATATCTTGTCGCCAAAGTGATCATTCATTGAGTATGCAATGTACGGTTTTCTAAGTCGGATGAACACATTCGAACAGTCTGACTCAGGACGCACATTCTTAATATAGTCAAGGAGTGCAAAAAGGATCTCATCTGTCATGGGAAGGGAAATCTCTTTGTGCGTCTTGTACTGCGTGATATTTATTGTGCGATTTTTCCAGTTTATATTGTCAAGAACCATTGCTTTGATATCGCTTGAGCGAAAACCGTACACACTTGCCAAAAGCATCATAAGATAGACTGTTTTTCCCCATGGGGTATTCCTGTCGACAGCATTCAGGATACGCCTTACTTCTTCTGCCGTGTAAAAGGATGGGAGTCTTTCATGCTTTCCGGAATGAATCCCTGTCAAAAAGGGAATCGGATCGAAAGATAGCGCTCCTGAGAACTCATCATAGGAAAAGAAATTCCTTAACGTATACAAAATGGACGCTTTTCCCTGTGATGAATACCTATCATTGAGGGACGATACAAATCTTGCAAACAGCTCCGGCGTGATGCCCTCTAATGATGTACATTTACACTCCTCAAGAAAAGCAAAAAACACAGTGATTCGTCCGGATCTCGTGCGTACTGTGCCATCGCTCTTTTGGTCATTTCTCATGAAAGTTTCATATTTTCTGATGACATTCAGGTACGTAATGGGACAATCACGCTTATGGGTGGTATACTTTCTCTTAGGTTCTTTTCCATTAAGGATATCCAGAATCATCTGAACAGCTCTTCCTCGACGTTCTTTTGATTTTGACGGAACAGCTTCAAATGCAGGGACCCCGACGATAATACGATAGTATTCTTGGATCACATCTTCCGGAGAAACCTCCAAATCCGTTTCTTTAGCATACCGCTGTAAATCATTAGAGATCCGAATGTAAGCCTGTGCTGTTTTGGATTCAGATCCGCAGTTTTGTATGATGTGTCTTTGAAACAGTTGGATTGCATCATACAGTGTCATTGAGTAACTGGAATCAATCATGATGATAATTCCTCCTTTCTATGATTGATCCAATTATATCATATTAATGTAAAGTCGAATACCTATAATCATTAGATTTTAGATCTATTTTTATTCAGCTTTACATTAACATCCTCTTTACATTAAATCTCAAGACAGGTGTAACTGCTAACACTCGCTATGAGACCCAGCTGAACGAGAGTTATCGTGAACTTGCCGAGTATTACGGCACAGCTATTGTGCCTGCACGTGTTCGCAAGCCGCAGGATAAGGGACTTGTTGAAAAGTCTGTTGGATTCTCTACAACATGGATAACCGCCGCACTTCGTGAGCGTAAGTTTTTCTCTTTTGCAGAGGTCAGAGAGGCTGTTGACGAGCGCCTCGAATATGTCAATACAAAGCCTTTTCAGAAGCGTCCCGGCTGCCGCAGAGAAGCCTATCTTTCCGAAGAAAAGGAATTCATGCTGCCGCTGCCGAAGCGCAGATATGAACCCTCTGTGTGGAAACAGCAGACAGTCGGGAATGATTATCTGATTTCGGACGGTTTGAACAAATACTCCGTGCCTTTCGATCTTATTGGCGAGCAGGTTCAGATCAGACTGACCAAAGATATGGTCGAGGTGTATTTCAAAGGCAGCCGCATGACTTCGCACAAGCGCCTTGAAAAGTACAGTGTTCAGCCAATCGTGAAGCAGGAGCATATGCCTGCGAATCACCGCGAGTATCTGAATTACAATGCTGATCAGTTCAAGGAATGGGCAGCTGGTGTCGGTAGAGCAACCGAAGAAGTTGTCAGGTATTTCCTGAACTCAGGAAGCGTTCCCGAACAAGGATACAAGTCTTGTGTCAGCCTCACGAAGCTCGGTAAGCGTTACGGAAAGAAGAAACTTGAAGCCGCCTGTGAGCGTATGCTGGCGTTCTCATCTTCGCCTTCGATACGCACGATAACAACGCTGCTGAAAAACAACAAAGAGGTCCCCGCCCAACAACCCACCACCCACCAAAACACAGATCCCCGAACTTCGGTTCGGGGATCACTCATATTGCTTTACAGATTTTCTGCACAGATTCGTTCCAAGGCAGGAGTTCTTCCAGAATATCCGGATTTGTCAGGAACGCCATGCTTGGCAGTACAGTGAGAAGCAGTTCAAAATATTTGAACACATCAAGTCCGTTTGCCTTAGCAGTTTCAACGATGCTGTAGATATCAGCACTTGCTTTAGCTCCTTTAGGCGTGTCACTGAAAAGCCAGTTTTTTCTGCCGACCGTAAAAGGTCTGATAGCATTTTCGGCGGCATTGTTCGAGATCGCACAGTCACCGTCTTTGAAGTAGTTTCCGAGAAATTCCCGTCTCTTGAAAGCATATTCAAATGCCTTTCCAAGCTGCGTTTTCGGAAGAACTGTCGGTGCTATCTTTTCAGCCCATGACCAGAAAGCCTCAAACACAGGCTTTTCCTGCGTCAGACGCTTATTAAAACGTTCTTCGGTTGTAAGTCTGTCAAGTTCCGCCTCTATCGCAAACAGCTTGTCGCAGAAGTCTCTGCCTGTCCTGGCTATGCTGTCTTCGTTGTCCACGACAATGGCTTCGTGGAACTTTCTGCGAACATGAGCCCAGCAATTGCAGTGCGTGACTTTTGTGAGTTTGTTGTAGCCCGCATAACCGTCTGTGTGAAGGTATCCGCTGAAGTCTCCGAGAAATGCTTTCGGCACATCTCCTGATCTCGATTTATTGTAATCATAGATCACTATCTGTCTTGCGGAAAGCTTGCCTGTGCGGTATCCCCACATATACTGCTTGCTGTTGTCGGAAACATCTTTTTCCCTGAGAACTTTGACGTAAGTCTCATCGCAGTGCAGAACTTTTTCTTTCAGCATTTCCTCTTTCAGTCTTGCGACAAATCGGCTGAAATAATCCTCGCTGCACCTGATGATCCAGTTTGCCATTGTTGTTCTTGAAAGCGCATATCCAAGGCGTTCCCAGTCCTTTTCCTGACGATACAGCGGCATTGCGTTGACATACTTCTGGTAGATCACCCATGATACTGTTGATGCTGATGCAAGCGAATGCGGCAGCACAGGTGCAGGCACAAGTCCGTGAAGAAATACGGGCATATTCTTTTTCTCACATTTCTTGCAGCTGTATGTATTGCTGTAATACTTCTTTACGATCAGCTTTGCAGGTATCAGTTCAACTTCTTCACGAATGTATTTCTTGCCGATGGCCTTCATCTGTGAACCGCAGCGAGGGCATATCTGCTCGTTTTCCGGAACAGTGCAGGTGATGATCTCAGTATCGATATTCTTAATGATCTCATCACGCCTGGTCTTTGAGCTTTTTCTGACATAGCCCTTGACGGTCTTTTTTACAGGTTCTTCGGGATTTTCAGCGTATTCCTGTTCTGCTTCGTTGAAGAAGGATTGCTGTCCTTCGTCTACTGTATGCTCGCTCGATTTCCCGAATATTCGATGTTTGGAGAGTATCAGTGCTTCCAGGTAGATATGATTGTCCTTTCGGAGGCACTCATTCTCTACTTCTAATTTATCAATTTTCTTGTCACGTTTTTTGATCTCGTTTTCAAGCATAGCGATGTATTCTGCGTCAGTCATATTGCCTTTCTCTATCACCGTACTCACCTCCGAAAACTCAAAATATCACTGTATACATTTTACCACAAAAAGCCCGAAAAGTCCAGCAAAACCGTACCTTTCGGGCATAGAAATATTGTCAACAATGATGTGCATTTTTTATGTTGGATTTTCAGCATATCGAGCCTGTTTTTGCCGGTTTTATCGCTGTCTTCTGCTCGATCGACAGCCCTTTGATTATTTCGCCCCTTGGAACGCACCAATCCGCAACAAGGAAAACGGTAATCCGAAACAAGGAACGCACCAATCCTAAACGAGGAACGCATCAATCCGCAGCAAGGAACGCACTTCCCGATGAGGTCATATCTGAATAAATGTTTTCACTGCTTCCGCTGGGATGGAGCGAAGCGGAATGGATGCGGAAGCAGTGAAAACGGCGGCGCGTCTCGCCGGTTCTCTCCGCAGTGAGCTCATCTGAAACTATCAGACAGGCTCATGCCAAATGCGAACGCTGCTCACATTTCAGGATAATCAATGTTATTTTTGTCCAAGATGGATCTGAGCTCGTCAATGTACGCATACAGCCTCTGAATCTCGATCCAGTTGCCGTGACAAAGGCGGTCAGCCTCTTCCAGTTCGTGGCGGGTCAGCTCATAATCCTCCCATTTCAGGCATTTATGATCCTTGCTGAAAGCGCAATAATCTTCCATTATGACTCTGCCCCCTTTGCCTGCAATTCACGCATATTGATGTCACCGGAGTACACCCACGCAGCAGTATGTACGATCCTGTCCATGATCGCATCGGCGTGGATACCACCGCCCAATCGGCTGTGCCAGTCTTCACGTTTGTACTGCGTGCAGAAAATCGTGGAAGTGCAGTCGTAACGGCGTTCGATCAGCTCAAAGATGAAGTGCTGTTCGCTCTCCGTCATGTCATTGAGCAGCCATTCGTCAAGGATCAGCAGACGGTAGCCGCTGAACTTTTTCAGGAGCTTGGCTCTGCCGTGTACATCAAGCGATGCCTCACTAAGTAGCTGCATCAGATCGGGAACACGGATATATCTTGTGCGGAACCCTTGCATACAAGCCTGCCTTCCGATAGCGCACGCAAGGTAGCTCTTACCGGAACCGGTGAACCCATTGAACACGACCGGCTGGTTCTTTTCAATAAAGCCGCAGTTTCCGAGCGTAAGGATCATATCTCTGTCCAGCCCGCGCTTTTCATAGTATACATTTACAAGCGCAGCATGCCTAGATGCTGCGATAGCTCTCTGCGACATATTTGCCTGCCGAAGCTCAAGAACGAGCTTCACATTGATCTTGTCCGCCATATTTATGGCCTCCTTCATGTATATTCGAGGCATAGCCTCTACCTATATTATACACGAAGTGCGTTCCTTGCGCGAATTACTGCGTTCCTTGTGCGGTTTGGCGTTTTCCTTGCCGTGGATCGATGTTTTCCTTCCGGCGGATTGATGTTTTCCGGAGCGCGGAATAATCACCCTTCAAGCAGCCAACGGAATTCCTGCCTGGTTATCTGTTTTGCTTCATTTGAATCCCTTGGCCATTTGTACTTACCGTTCTCCAGGCGCTTGTACAGCAACACAAAACCGTCCTCCTCCCAGAGCAGAGCCTTGATGCGATCACAGCGTTTTCCGCAGAACAAAAACAAGCTCCCCGAGAACACGTCAAGCTGAAAATTCTGCTGAACGATAGCAGCCAGACCGTCTATTGCTTTGCGCATATCTGTATATCCGCACACGATGTAGACATGCTCTGCACGGCTTATATCTCCGATCATCTCAGTACTCCCAGCAGCCGTCTGAGTGTAGATTCATTAAAATCATCAGGCAGAAATATTTTCACATCACCTACGGATATTTCTATTTTCTCTGCTGTAATTTCTGTTCCTGCGATCGGTTCTACAGGTACTATGTCATGCTGTTCGATCTCATTACATACCGCCAGCCGCACTCTTTTCAGCCTGTAATAATATGTCTTGAGATTGATACCATTCTCCCTGCACCAGTCAGTTACGGTAAGCCCGCTTTCATTTCGCTGTCTGACCATTTCTGCCCACTTCGACAGTTTAACTTCCTTTTTTACCTTTGCTATCTCATTCATTCTGATCATCTCCTGTTAGACTTCCTTAGTTACTTCTAGTTTAGTCTATTTGGACTTCGTTGGATAGGGTGGGGGCTTTTTAGGCGGTTACACAAAGAGCCTGACAAGCCCACGGAAAAGACCGATGATAGAAACAAATATGGCATCACACGCGGTGCCGCCTACTGGAGAAAGGTAGGTGGCAGCAAATGATCAACAGCACCATTGAGCGTTTGAGAGCCATGAAGATGAATTCGATGGCTGCCGAGCTTGAACGTCAGCTTGAAGATGCCGACAGCTACAAACAGCTTGGTTTCGAGGATAGACTATCTTTGCTTGTTGATGCCGAATGGAACCGCAGGCAGAACAACAAGCTCGTAAGATACATCAGGAACGCTCATTTCTCCGATGCTAATGCAACCATTGAAGGTATTGAATACATTGAGGACAGACATCTCGACAAAGGCAAAATGCTTCGATTTGCGACCTGCAATTATGTTGACGAGGGCAGGCATATTATCCTTATGGGTGCATCAGGTAATGGCAAGACATATATTGCCTGCGCCCTTGGAAACGCAGCCTGCCGCAAGTTTAAGTCGGTGCGCTACATAAGACTTCCCGAGCTGCTTGATGAACTTTCTATTGCAAGAACAAACGGGGAATTTGCCAAGGTCATCAAGGCTTACAGGAAGGTTGATCTGCTGATCCTCGATGAATGGCTTATTCGCAAGCTTGCTCCGAATGATGCCTACAATCTGCTGGAGATCATCGAAGCAAGGATCGAAAAGTCGATGATTTTTTGCACACAGTACCATGCCGAGGGCTGGTACGAACGCATAAATCCCGATCCCGAAAACGACAGTCCGATATCCGATGCGATAATCGACAGGATAATCAATACCGCATATCCGGTAATGATCGATGGTGAAATATCCATGAGAAAACGTCATGGGCTTCCGGAAGGAGCTGAACCGTGATGAATGATTACTGTGCTTTCAGCAAGGATCACACGTGCCTGAAATGGGAGGATTATCTGCTCACCCGTCACGAGCTTGAAGAGGCTGATGATCTGTGTCATGGCAACTGGATAGAGATTCAGAGGCTGTATGAGTATATCGACCGGCTCAAGGCTATTCTTGATGAGAATGAGATAGACTATCCAAAGATCTGATTAACTTTAACGGGGAGCCTGTCTGGTTTGATATAATCCCCTTAGAGTAGACACACGAAAAAACAAAAATCGTGAAAAACTCTAGGGGGTTATTTTATGTCACGAAGAAAACTGACAGATGAAGAAAGAATTCAAGCAGTGCAAGAATATCTTTCAGGAAAAGGGAGCTATGCATCAATAGCCAAGAAATATGGGGTTACAAAAGAAACGTTTAGACAAATGGTAGTTTTCGCAAAAACAGATGGAATAGAATCGGTCAGGATCAGCCATACAAAGAAACGGTATTCAGCGAAAACTAAGTTGAAAGCAGTAACTGAATATCTTGACTGTAAAGGAAGTCAAGTAGAGATATGCCGAAAGTATCATATTTCATCCACAAGTGTTTTAAGAAAGTGGATTTCATGTTATAATAGCGGTAAGGACTTTAAAGAGCGCACACGCTCGGAAAGAGGAATTACCATGAACAAAGGCAGAAAAACAACACAGGAGGAACGTGCGGAGATCGTAGCGTTCTGCATTGAGAACGGCAAGGATTATGGGCTTGCGATGGAGAAATACGGCGTATCCTATCAGCAGATCTATTCCTGGGTACGCAAGTATGAAGCAAAAGGAGTGGAGGGACTCACAGACCGACGTGGCAAGGCAAAGTCGGAAGATGCGCTCACAGAAGCAGACAGGCTTCGTATGGAAAACAAGATACTGCAAGCCAAGCTGAAAGATATGGAAATGGAGAATAAGCTGCTAAAAAAACTCAGGGAGCTTCAAGGGGGTGGTCACTGAGCGGAGTACGAAACGAGGACAAGTATATTGCGATCAGATACATGAATGAAGCAGAGCATTATCCGATTCAGAAGCTCTGTGCTGCTGTTCACGTCGCACGCTCTGCATATTACAAATGGCTGAAAAGGAAGCAGAGTTTAAGCCAGAAAGTCAATGAACAGCTTGTAGAATGGATCAAACAACACTATGAAGAACGCAATGGTATCTTAGGGTACCGTCAGATGACAGTCGTAATCAACCGTGAGCATGACGTGCATTACAACAAGAAACGGATTTACAGATTAATGCAGATTCTTCATCTGAAATCAGTCACCCGTGTCAAGAAGAATACATATATTCCGTCAACACCGCAGATCACAGCGGAGAATATTCTGAACAGAGATTTCCACGCAGATAAGCCGAATGAGAAGTGGCTCACCGATGTGACAGAGTTCAAATACTATGTCGGTTCGGTCATCAAGAAGTTGTATCTGAGTGCAATTCTGGATCTTTATGACAGACGCATCGTAGCTTACAAAATCGGTGACAGCAATAACAATCATCTTGTATTTTCCACATTTGACGAAGCGATAGAACACAATCCTGATGCCCACCCGATCTTCCACAGTGACAGAGGTTTTCAGTATACCAACAAAACATTTCACAAAAAACTTGTAGATGCAGGAATGATACAGAGTATGTCCCGAGTCGGAAGATGCATAGATAACGGACCGATGGAAGGCTGGTGGGGCGTTCTGAAATCCGAGATGTACTACCTTCGTAAGTTTACAGATAAAACCAGTCTGATCGCAGCGATTGAAGAATACATCAGATACTACAACACTGGTCGGTATCAAATCAAACTGAACAGCATGACACCGATGGAGTTTCACCGGGCGTATGCTGCGTGACCGGGCGCCGCGGCATTTCACTTTCTTCGTTCGTCGCTACGCTCCTCACTACGAAAGTGAAATGCCAATTACTGCTAACAAATAGCAGCCTGCACATATTGCACAGACTGCTTTTGGTCACAACATAGAATATTTTTGTTTTTTACACTGTCTATTTGACAGGGGGCGGGTCAGTTAATGGTTTCAGGCAGGCTCTTTTCTTGCCGGGCAGTGCCCGTGGGCAGTCAGCGGCGAGATGTGGCAAAATATCCGTGCAGCTGTGGCAGTGTGGGCGGTATATACAGTATTCTCGGATATTTCAGCCACATGGGTGCGGGCTCCATCACGTCGAATGTGAAGTCCGACAAGAAGAATGTTATAGTCCGTGACGGTAGCGAAAAAGTCGAGACAGGCATAAAGAAGTATGGTGCTATGATAGGCGACTATGTTGAGGTAGGCTGTAATGCGGTATGCAATCCGGGTACTGTAATTGGTAGACATAGTAATGTTTATCCGACTTCCTGTGTAAGGGGCGTTGTGCCTGCTGATTCGATTTGGAAGGATAATGGGGAGATCATTCATAAAGAGGATAGGGATTAATTAAGATTCCTCATTTCTCCAATGAGAATATTTTGAGAAATTCACAAAAAAACATAAATGGCTCCCGTATCACGATGATTGGTGCGGGGTAGCTATTGTAGCATATCACACTAAATTTATCTGAATAATCAGTAACCTATCATGTATAGACCGCCTTATTTGTCAGGTTCCTATATATGTGAAACACCACGGTTGCGGGAGCATTCGCTGCCCTGACAAATATGCGGTCAGCTTGACCAATCAGAGTGCTTGTGCGACAAAATACGGTCATTTCCAGAGGAGAAATTGGGTGAGCAGTTTCATAAGCAGTTGACAAACCGCCGCTGATACGATATAATTATAGTACAGACTATAACCATTGGAGGTAATCATCATGCCAAGAAAGAAGAAAACAGTAACAACATCTGTTGCTGAGACTGTAAATGAAACCGTGAAGGCTCCTGTCAAAGAAAATGTTGCAGAAGTTGCTGCACCTGTTGATGAAAAGCCTGCAAAGAAGCCTGCCGCAAAGAGAACTCCTGCTAAGAAGTCCTCAGCAGGAAAAGCTAAAACTACAACCAGCAGCACCGAAAAGACTGCCAAGACAGCAACGACTGCGGCAGCACCGAAGGAGATCATCAAGCTCCAGCTCGGCAGTGATGAATACGATATTTCCGAAATAAAGAAAGCTGTTGAAGCCGATTACAAGGACAAATTCAATGGCAAGATTAAGACGGTCGATATTTATGTTAAGCCGGAGGATAAGGCGGCATACTATGTTATCAATTCCGATTTTTCGGATAAAATCGATCTTTGATAATGCAGGAATCGTAGTATTATTCACTGTTGTAAGAAACGGTCAACCGCTAATCCGGCCGACCGTCCTTTCTTACCTTTGAATTTCAATCACAAATTTATCCTGAACAACCTTCAGCTTCAAATTTCTGACATACCGATTGCAGAAATTCTCCATTTCCTTTTTGGTAGCCGTGACCCTTGTGGCTTCATATATCTGCTGAGTAAGCTCCATGGGATTCTGACCGATAAGCGTAGGAAAATGCTTTTCAAGCTCGGCAAAGAGCACCGCTTTTTTCATTTCCTCCGTACCTGCGGAACAGAAATCGTCTATCGCACAGTAATAGATACCATGCTGTGACAGTGCTTCTTTTATTGCCGAACCGCACTTTTCATACTCATACATTACAAGAAATTGGGCGTTCGGCAGGCTTTCGATAAGTCCCCAAAAGTCGGAATCGCTCGAAACGATAATGAACGATGTTATGCCATCACGGTAAAAGTCCGTGACAACGCTTGCGGTCATTCGCACGTCAACAAGGGATTTCCTGTCGGATACTCGCTCTATCTCGATATGCTCGGTGGGTATCTGCGTAAACTTTGAGAGCCAGTCCCAGCCTGCGGTAGTGTTCGGATCGTCATAGAGCGTTATTTTTTCAATCTTGGCTAATTCGTCCTGATTTAAGCCTTTCAGAACACTATACAGCTTGAAGGGGTTTGAATTCTCGCAGTCAACGGCAATAGCCGTTTTGGCTGAATCATCAATAAATTCGTAAATATTATTTCGTGTTTCATCGTCTGCATCACGGTATTTCGTGTAGTCGGAAAAAATATCGCCGTGCTGCTCATAAACTAATTTTAGAAATTTTCTGTCGGTGTAAATTATGTTTCCCCGATCTTCCGGTGTCCAATGTATAAACATTTGAAACGGGTAATGTTCTATGTTCGCCATGTACTTTGCAAACTCGTCCCGAAGCACCTGCGGGCGCTGGTACTTTGGTATATAGAACAGATCTCGGATATAATCCCAGTTCACCCAATCGTAAAATAGGTGTGAGCACTTATCAATATTTTCGTTTATCAGCTTTGTGAGATCCGTCATATATTTTTCAGAACGGTAATTTGCCTGAATAATCGTGAACCCCCACTTTTCAAGCTGCTTGATGTTGTCGTGGTCGTACCATTCCAGAGTGTGAAGATTTTTAAGATCATAGTGCATGGCTGTGTCTGTTTTCTTGAATTTCTGCATAAGGGTCGTCCGCAGCTTGCACAAATATCGAATTACGGTAGCGCTACGGTCGGCATAAAGTTTGCCCAGAAGCTCACTGCACTCGGCAAAATGAGTTTCAAGAATATCCTTGCGGACTCCGATCATATATGAGATAGTAGTTACTACTTCTTTTGTATAAACTGTCAATATTCATCATCCTCTTTCATCATCTGTATTTGCTATGTGCTTGTCAATAACAGCGATAATCTGTTGCAGCCTGCTCTCGCCGATGCCCTTTATTGTGGCAATGTCGGCTTTCAGGCTATCATAATCAATGCTCTGTGATTCGGCAGCACCGTACCCCTGCGCATAAACATTCTGCACGAACTGCTCCATTTCAGTGCGGTTCATAGCTTTTATTCGCTTGTAAAGGGTACGGTCTATCAGCTGTTCTTTTTCGTTTTCCATTGCGTTCACCTCCGATCTGCTCTTATAAATATTATACCATAACCGGAGGTATTATTCAATGAAAAGACGGTGAAATAAAGCTATAGCTGCGAAAACAAACCATGAAATCTTTTTTAGCAAAAGCAGCCGGCACGTTTTTTTGTGTCAGCGTTTCTTTCTCTTTTTTCTCGCCTCCTGCTCCCTGCGCTGACGTTCTTCCTCAATAAGTTCCGCAACATAATCACGCTTCGACAGCCTGTCGTAAGTGTCCAAAATATCTTGGTATACAGCATACTTCTGCTTGCAGCCTTCAAGTTTTTCCTTGAGGGCTGCTATTTTTCTGCCTGAAATTGCGGCACGTTCTCGGAGGGTATCAACATCTGACATTGTTAGCAGACCGTTATTTTGCATAGCCAGCCTGCAAACTGACAACTTGCTTTGCTCCGTGGCAGACAACTCGGTCTTATGTGCAAGGGTATAGTAAGTCTGCGACTGCTCCAGCAGGCTCATCATTTTGTTGTACTCCATGATTTGCTGATTTATCTCAGCCTTATATTTTTCAGACAGAGTTTTCTGCTCCTTAGCCTTGTACTCCAGATCACTGAGCGAATGAATATTTTCCTTGTTCATGACGGACATCTGTGCTGACAGCTTGTAAACATCAAGGTCGTTACCAGCTGAGTATGGCAATTCACTGTTTTGCTTTCTCGGAACTTTTCTGTGCTGGTCTGCAAGCACACGAACATCTCCGATTACAGAGGCATAGGCTGCCCTCAATTCTGCGTCGCTGTCATGCGAAGGTGCAGTACCCTCACCCACTTCACGATACTGTATGCGTGTGACAAGGCTTTCTTCGGTGTACTCCTCTCCGAGCGTTTTGGTTCTTACAAAGCGAAGCTGTCCCGGTGCTTTGATGGATATATACTTCCCGCGCTTTATCTCATAGCCCAGCCCTTCAAGAGCCTGCAACAGTTCATCAAGCGAATTAACTGTGGGTATCAGCTTGTCGATCTCTTCACGAATCTGCTGTTTCCACGAAGTGCCGTTCTTTTTATGTTCCCATTCGTTGTACTGCATAGAATGACCCTTGTCCTCAAAGTGAAGTGCAGGAGTAATACCTAAAGCCCGGCATACACCGTTTGCGTGTTCACGGACATACCGCAAAGTTGCTTGGTTGTCGTTATACTTGCGTCCGGAAATGGAGTAAGAATTTAGTATGATATGACAATGTGTGTGCGAAGTATTTGTATGAGTTGCGATGACCGCCTGAGCATCGTCACCAAAAGTGTTACGCACGAAAGCCATAGCTACCTTCTGAGCGTACTCGGGCGTGACATTTTCCGAATCTGCAAAACTCATGATGTAGTGGATAGCTTTGACAGGAGTTTTCCCCTCTCTATTGATAGGTTCATCATAACTGCGGCGAGTGTAGAACTCATAAATCATCTTCATCTGCAAATATGCGTCCTGCGCATCAGTTGTGCAATTTATGGAGGTCGCTAACACCATGCCCTCGGTTTTTTCGGGATTTAATATGTAGGCTATGCTTTTGTTCACTGTTCCGTGAATGGATTTTGACTTAACGTATGGGATAGCTTGGACACTTCCTCTCTTAGTTTTTCAACGTCCCCTGCGTAGATGTTGTTCGTTTCATTTGCCTTTTTAGCGATCTGGTTGATATTGTTGGAAATTATTCTCATGCCGTTCAGGAGGGGGATAAACTTTTCCATGTCATAATAATTCATCTCTCCATGAACAGCCATGTGTCTTATGTACGTTCCTGTTTTCGTGTGACAGACGGCAGCCCTGCGTTCTACCTCCGCCCATTCTTCAAGTGAAAAGTCTATCTCCTTGCGATGCACCTGTTTGTATTTTCTTGCCATAATTCATGACTCCTTTCATTTCTATGAAAATAATTACTGCTTCCCGAGAGGGGGCAACAGTTAAGGGTGACGGGTTCCATTAACAGCCAAATTGCAGGGGGGTACGACTGCGATTTGGAAGAAAGAGCCAAAGAATACGGCTCTTTCTGTACTTGCTGGCTGTGTGCGCTTAAAAAATATATGGATTCCGAAAAATCCATTTTTTAGCCTATTTGAACTTACCCCCACACATTATTTTTCGCTGCAAAAACAGACGAAATTTTTACCCCTTTCATAAGTTAGGGGTCGGTAGACAGGATTTTTTACGTCACCTAAAACAAAATCATGAAAATAACCATACAGGCACGATGCAAACTTGCCGATGCTTGTGCAATTATACAAAATTTCCAAAAACTCGCCTTCCAGACCTCAAAAAAATGGCTTCCCGACCCCTAACTTATGAGAGGGGCAGAAATGCCGATGATATTTTATCGCTGAAATATTATTTAGCTTGCCTGTTTTATCTGCCCCACTCAAATACAAAAAATGTTAAGGGAGGCTGATATGTCAAATATCTTTCAGGACATAAAGGATAGGATCGACCTGAAAGACCTTGTAAGGTATTACGGTTTAAATGTTGACCGGGGCGGATTTGCTTGCTGCCCCTTTCACAACGAACGCAACCCTTCCTTTAAAGTCTATGAAGATCATTATCACTGTTTCGGGTGCGGTGCGCACGGGGACCACACAGACTTTGTTGAGAAGCTCTACGGGGTATCGAACATTGAAGCTGCAAAAAAAATCAGTCACGACTTCGGGCTGGGGCTTTGCGACGGGGAAATAGCCATCCCCGCAAAACGCAAAAAGCTCCGACCCCCTAAAGATGAAGGATTTGAATTGTGGGTGAAAGAATCGGTACCTCTGCTGATTGAGTATAAAAAGCTGCTGCAATATTGGGGCAAAATCTACGACCCCCGCAGTCCGATAGATAAAGTTGATGAGCGGTATATTGAGAGCGTCCACAATCGCGGGTACGCAGAATATTTCCTCGATCAGCTGCTCTACGGTACCGAGAACGAAAAACGTGCGATGTACGAAACGGACAGGGACTACCCTTTGACAGTAAAAATCCGGCTGGACAGTTTGGACACCGTCTGCCGGAATGCGTGTAAATCTAAAGCAATATAAATGGAGGACTAATAAAATGATGAAGTTTCTTATAGGTGCGGTATTCTGCGGGTCGGGAGCTTTCTTCCCGTTCCTGCTGGTCGATGATGACATGGAGGTCGTGTCCGATGAAGTTTGAAAATCGTGACACCGAAGTGTTCATGTACCTTGTTCGGATATTTGTTGCGGACAAGCACAACTACCTGCTGCCGACAACGGAGCATTACAAGGTGAATCCGAACAAAACGCTGCTCGGGTATTACGACGATGAATATATCTACCTTATGCCGAGCGTCCTGCTGGGAATGTGCGATGATTATCTCACGAAGATAGGCAGACCTAAGATAAATATTCAGAAGGTTCTGAACACTCTGTTCAGGGCGAACCTCATAAAAGTCGGCTGGGTGATGCGCAAGGATCTTCGCTACCGCCCCGAAAAGCGTATCGGAAACACACGACGCAGATATATCACCTTCATCAGAAGGGAGCTTAGAAAAGAGAGGGAAGATAGCAATGACTAACGAAAAGCTGAGATACCAGATGATACTCGCGGGCGTGAGTCTGACCGAACTTGCCGAGAAGATGGGCATTACCGATGAGGAGATGGTGGCGAAGATGAACACCGAAATGTCTGTTATGGAAAAGTTCAAAGTGGCGTCCGCGATCTCCGATATTATCGTGGAAAGAGGCGATGACTAATGGATACACGAGAATTTACCAAAGAGCTTGCAAGCCGCAAGGGTATCTCGGAACAGTCGGCGTACCGCTACATAAATTCGGTGATGGACGTGCTTCGGCAGGTTCTGACCGAGGGTGAGGAAGTGAGGGTCGGCAGCTTCGGACGCTTTACGGTCGTTACCGATCTTTCGGGGGATAAGACCGTAATGTTCTGTTCGGCGAAATCGCTGAAGCAGGCGGTAAATGCGGGCGAGGGAATGATCTGAACACCGACGCGGTTTCGGTCAAGGTAAATGAAAACGGGAGAATGATATTCAACTTCAAGGGGATACGCTCCTATCATGGTGAAAAACTTTGAGCAGCTGACAGCTTTCTCAACAATAAAAAAGAGGACTGCAACTCGGCAGCCCTCACATTGTTTGAGAAATATATTACAGCATAAGTTTGTACCCTATCAGTCATCGTGATTATATTACAGCTATGCCCAAGCATTTATGTAATCGTGAAATACACTGATGGGTACAAATGATTGTTACAGCGTTCAAGCCGCAAGCTCGAAGATTTTTAAAAGCTGTTCCTCGGAGAATCTTCCCTGACCCCCATCGCTCCAGTCAACAAAGATCTGGTCAAAATCATCAATGTAGACTATTGTTGCTGTTGAGCCGATGGGTCTGCTCCCGTCGAAATCCTTGATGAGTTTTACCGTCATACCTACTGTTATTTTTTCCATTTTACTGCCTCCCGAAAAGTGTTTGCTGTGACAAACAGCTTTATCATTATACTACATCATACGGGTTGTGTCAATCGGCGATCCGACGATTTTTCACGGCAAAAGAAAGGGGGCTGCCACGCAGCAGCCCCACGATCTCCGAGCCGAAGCTCGATTGCCCTTTTGCCAAATGCCGTTCGTCCATACGGCATCGCCCAAAGAATAGTATATCACTTCGGGTAACGGTTGTCAAGTGGGTATTGATGAATTTTGAGCATAATTTCGGAACGGTTCGTCCGACCCTAAGAAAAAACTATACGAATAACATTACCATAATACCCTTTGCCCTGCACTTTTGATTGCAAGTCGAGTTATTGACATTCTATGAAAATTGCGTTAAATTTCCGATTTCATAAGAATTACTCTTGACTTTTAGCACTTTAAAGTGTAAAATCAAAATAGCAAAGGGGAACACTCCCCGAATACACGGGGAAGGAGGTTAAATGCACAAAAAGATAGTAACTGCGGCTATTAGCCGAGTGACCGAAAACAGCGGCAAGTTTGTTGAAACAGCACCTGCCTACCTTATTATAAAGGGGGCGGTATGATGAAAACTCTGCTCTATGGACAAGCCGAATACTATTACGCCATCAGCTGCCAAATGACGCGCAGACTCGAACAGCAAGGTATTATCACCGCCGATCAGCGCAGGCGGATCGACGAGCTTGACCGCAAGTCAATCTATGAAATGTATCCGTCGGTTGACGATCTGGAAACCGAAACAAGCGGCAGCGAAAATGCTGACGATGATAATAACGCCGATAACGATACGGCTTCATGAGCGCCTAATATTATGCGGAGCAGGTCAAGCGCCTGTTCCGTATATAAAAATATGAAAGGTCAACTGTTTTGTAGCAAGGCTGTCAACCGTATTGTAAGGAGCTTGTCAACTGTTCCGTTGGAATGAATAAGAAGGGAGAAATTTGGTATGAACAACATGATAGTAGTACCTGCGGCTGCAAAGGTTCAGCGAGGGCTGACAAGGGTGGCAGCTTATTGCAGAGTATCCACAAGTCAGGAGAATCAGGAACATTCTTATGAAGCGCAGGTGCGGTACTTCACCAACCTGTACCGCAGTTCATCGACCGAAACGTTTGTCGGTATCTATGCCGACGAGGGTATTTCGGGAACGAGCCTTGACAAGCGCACCGAGTTTCAGAGAATGATAAACGACTGCCGTGCGGGAAAGATCGACCGCATAGTTACAAAATCGGTCAGCCGATTTGCCCGAAATACAAAGGACTGCCTTGAAACTCTTCGTGAGCTGAAAGCACTTGGAGTGACCGTGGCTTTCGAGAAAGAGAATATTGACACTTCAAGGCTCTCGGACGAAATGATGATTACGGTCATGGGTGGTCTGGCTCAGGAGGAATCACATTCCATTTCAAGGAATGTCCGCTGGAGCATACAGCGTAAAATGGCAAACGGTACTTTCCGACACGCAAGGGTGCCTTACGGTTATGCTAAAGACGATGAAACGGGAAATCTTATCGTTGACCCCGAACAGGCGGAGATCATTCGCAGGATATTCAATATGTATGTGAACGGCACGGGTGCGCACAAGATCGCCCTCACGCTCAATGATGAAAAGATACCCTCGCCTACGGGGATCGCGTGGAACAAGAAAACTATACTGAAAATTCTTGACAACGAGAAGTACACTGGCGATACCATGTGGCAGAAAACCTACTCCGAGTTCATGGGAGAAAAGTTCAAGCCAAATCACGGGCAGGCGGCGAAATACTACATTGAGGGCAGTCACGAAGCTATTATCAGTAAGGAGCTTTTCGAGATGGCGGCTAAGGTGAAAAAGAAAGCCGCGCCCAAGAGCTTCGAGAAGAACAATACTCCGTTCAGGAAAAAGCTGATCTGCAGAAAATGCGGTCATACCTACACCTTTATTTCCTCTAAGCGTCGTAATTACTGGCAATGTAACTGCCGAAGTGCAATAGATAAGCCTTGTGATAACAGAGTGCTGTATAATGATGAACTGGAATCCGCTTTCACGGCATTGTGTGACAAGCTCCATGTTCACGGTACCGTTATCCTCGGCAAGTGTGCCGAGCAGCTTGCGGAACTGCAAAGACTTGAACAGTTCGGAACGGCAGAGGGCGTTAAGCGAATGAAGGAGCTTTCCGACCTCAAAGACCAAAAGCAGCGGTTCAGGGGACTGTATGACAAGCACTTCATCTCGGAGGAAAAGTATCAGCAGCAGATAGGCGAGATAGACCTAAAGATTGAAAGGCTGTCGCGGGAAATGTCGCGGCTGTCGGGAGCTAATGACGGAATTAGCGGCGAGATAAATACGCTGCTGGAGATGTTCGAGGATTACGAAGGTTCTGACGATGATAAAAAGGAGATTATCGAATCGGCACTTGAAAAAATTACGTTTGTGGACGAAACGCTGACATTCCGCCTGCAATGCGGTCTTGAATTTACAGAGGTGGTGTAATTATGGCAGTAAGAAAAACGCCGTATGGGTACATAATAGCGAACGGCAGAATCGCAGTCGATGCTGAGGAAGCAGAGGTCATCAAGCGTATCTTTTCCGATCGTATCAGCGGTCTTTCGGGCGTGAAGATAGGCGCGGCGCTCTTTGCCGAGCATATCGAGCCATTCACCGAAAGCGAGAAAAAAGCGGCTGACAGGATTTATTCCATTCTGAATGACGAACGATACTGCGGAGCTGACGACTATCCAACGATAATAAGCGAGGAAACCTTTGCCGCTTCAAGAGCCAGCATGAATAAAAAGACCTTTGGAAAAGAGCCTGACACCTACACTATACTCCGCAAGATGTCGTTCTGCTCCGAGTGCGGCAAGAACCTGGCACATTTCTCCGATCAGACAAGAGAGCTGCGTTGGCGCTGTACCAAAAAGGGCTGTATCAATTCCAAACCGAGAATAACAGATGTTGATTTCACAGCTTCGGTACTTGAAGTTCTGAACGCTGTCATTGAAACTCCCGAAATGCTTGACACGGGAGAACAGCTCACCGAATATGTTCCCGATGATAAAGTGGCAGCGATAGAAGCCGAATTGAAAGAACTGTTTGCGGCTGTCCCGATAGATCATGAGCGGGTCAAAGCCAAAGTGTATGAATTAGCAACAGCGAAGTACAACTGCTGCACTTATAATCGCATACCTTATATAACAGAGGAACTTGTGCATATTATTCAAGGCTTTACGCCCTCGGAAGAGATCAACAAGCAAATGCTCACAAAGACTGTTGAGAAGATAACATTTGATAAAAACAAAGTGATAACCGTTACTTTCAAAAACGGCAGAAAAATAGCGGCAAAGGAGGGAGAAATATGTCAAGACCGATAGAAGCGGCTTCAAACGTCAAGATAATTCCTGCAATGTCCTCGGAGGAGTTGAAACAGGCAAAGTACAGGCAGACGAGAGTCGCGGCTTACTGTAGAGTATCTACCGATCATGAGGAGCAGGCGAACAGTTACAAGGTGCAGATAGATTACTACACGAACCTCATAAATTCCAACTCCGAGTGGACAATGGCTGGTATCTATGCTGACGAGGGTATCAGCGGAACGCAGACCAAGAACCGCAAGGAGTTCAACAAAATGATACGCAAGTGCCGGCAGAAAAAGATAGACCTTGTGCTCTGTAAGTCTATATCCCGTTTTGCCCGAAACACCGTGGACTGCCTTGAATATATCCGCGAGCTGCGCCTGCTGGGTATCGGCGTTATCTTTGAAAAAGAGAACATAAACACCCTTGCTATGAACAGCGAGTTTATTATATCGCTGTACGGGTCGTTCGCTCAGGCGGAGTCGGAATCAATAAGCAAGAACGTTTCATGGGGAATAGAAAAATCTTTCAAGGAAGGGAAAGTAAAATATGTCATGGACAAGACCCTCGGATACCGCATGGGCGAGGACGGCAAGCCATACATTGTCGAGGAAGAAGCCGAGATCGTGCGGCGCATATATCGTATGTTCCTCGACGGTCTGAGTATGCAGAGGATAGCCGACATAATGCAGGCGGAGGGGGCTGCCCGAAGAAGCGGCTGCACTACATGGAACCGCAGCAACGTCAATTATATTCTCAAAAACGAGAAGTACGCGGGTGACGCTATCCTGCAAAAGAGCTATACGATTGACTGCATCACTCACAAGCGGGTCAAAAACAACGGCGAGAAGAACAAGTACATTCTGCATGACTGTCACCCTGCGATAATCGACCGAGACACCTACAACCGCACTCAGCAAGAACTTACAAGGCGCTGTACGATAAAGCAGCGCAGCGATAAAGCCGTGACAGCTCAGGGGCGGTACGCCAGCAAGTATGCTCTGACCGACATAATGATCTGCGGCGAGTGCGGCACACCTTACCGTCGCGTAGTGTGGAACTCTCATGGGAAAAAGCTGCCCGTCTGGAGATGTATCAACCGCCTTGATCACGGCAACAGATACTGCAAGCATTCCCCGTCGCTAAATGAGGAACACTTACAGCAAGCGATAATTGATGCTATAAACACAGCATATACACATAATACGGCGTTTCTGCAAAGCATGGAGAACAATATTTCCATTGTTTTGAACGATGAGGACAAGAACAACACCGAACGGGTCAGAATAGAAAGCCGCCTTGCGGAGATAGACAAGGCTCGTGACGACCTGATACATCTTGTAACAAGCGGTTCGGTCGGAGAGGATTCTCTCGACAAGGAGTTTGAAGCCCTGAACGACGAGGAAAGCTACCTGAAAACACAGCTTGAAGCTATGAAAAGTCAGACCGAGAAGCGTGATGAAGTACGGTACTCCATAATGTCGGCGGTCGAGGGCATTGGAGAAATGGAGAACACTATGGTCGATTACGATGAAGTTGCGGTCAGGAAGATGATCGAGTGCATAAAGGTTTTGTCAAAGACCGAAATACTGATCATTTTCAAGGGCGGTTATGAATGTAATGCCGTTGTGGAAAAGTGAATAATAACAGCCTGCGTTCTTGCGTATCAGTAAGCGGCGCAGGCTGTTTCCGTCTTAGGGCAAGTATACGGCACTTTTGATTTTTGGCATGACAAAAAACGTCCGAAAGCAGAGCCGTCAAACGTTCGTAAAACTCTCAATTTTGCACTTCAACCCGAAAAAAGTATGCAAATACACAGCTTTTTCAGGACTGATTTGACCACCCGTTTACGTTAAAGACAAAGAAATCTTACCAACTGAACATATCCATGCAAGCCCTTTTACGTTCAAAGTTGGAGTGAACATAAAGCCGCATTGTCAGTTCTACGCTGCTGTGTCCGAGTATCTCCGACAACGTTTTAACATCGAAGCCCAGCTCAATCGCTCTGCTTGCCCAGCCGTGGCGCAGGGCATGATAATGGATATGTGGCAGCCCCAGCTTCTTTAAAAGCCTTGAAAAACGGTACTGCATGGCTCTCGGCTCCATAGGCTTGTCCTTCCCGGTCAGCAGAAAACAGCCGTCATCAGCCTTGAATGACCGGAGCATTTCTATCATACATTCGGGGATAGGTATAATGCGGCGTGATTTCTCGCTTTTCGGCTCGCTGATAATGAGCTTGGTTTTGCCGCCGCCCTCATGGTTCTGTATGCGCTGCATGGTCTTTTTCACGGTCAGTGTGCGGTAATCAAGGTCGATGTCTGCCCATGTAAGAGCGCACAGCTCGCCTACACGAAGCCCGGTGTACATGGTGAGGGCAATACCCATGCCGGCAAGAGTGGGCTTTTCCGTTATGTACGATTTCAGCTTGTTTTCCTCGTCCTTGGTGAGCAGACGCACCTCCTTCGACTGCTTCTTGGGCATTGTGATACCGTCAAATACGTTTTTAAAGCCGTATTCCCGTGCGGCATACTTGAACATCGACTTCATCAGCACAAGAATATCCGAAACATAGCGGCTTGAAAGCCCATTGCCGATCTTGGCGTTCATGAAGCCGTATATCTCCTTGCTGCCGACAGCACAGCAGTTCATAGCTCCGAACGACGGTATTATGTGCTTTTTTAGCTTCAACCGATAGTTTTCAAGCGTGGATTCTTTGACACGATTCTGCACCGACAGCAGCCACTCTGCCGCAAGGGTGGCTATTGTCATTTTCGATGCCGGAATGTTCGGAACAGCGGAAAACTGCGTCAATTCGTGCTTTCTGCGAACTTCTTCCGCTGTCGCACCATAGTATGATTTGTACCTGCGCTTGCCGTTCTCGTCCTTGCCGAGGTAGACCCGCCCCTCGTATCGCCCGTCCTTGCGGGCATAGATGTTTAGTGTATTCATTTGTTTTTCTCCTTCAAAAATCCACTTAAATTGTCTGCTTTGTTAAAATAATAATTGTGTTTCCAATTTGTTAATCATTTTTGCTGTCTAAACTATTGACTTTCCATGTGAAATTTGATATAATTTTATTAAGAACGATATGTATATAAGTCTATTTTCTACATAAAGTTATTCTATATTATATCATTTTTTGGTTGACTTTAAATTGAGAGCTTTATGAATGTTTTCGGAGGTGTGAATGAGTATTGTCAAGGAACAAATACTGGTGAACGATATGACAGTCTCCGATTTGTTTGAAGAATGGCTGGCAAGTAAAACAATAAGGTCGGATACAGCAAACAATTACAGGATCAAATACAGACGGTATCTTGAAAGAATACTTGGTGGCATCAAGGTCAACGACATCACGGCAGAAAAATGGAAGGAGCTTGAAACGGAAATTTCAAACGGCACTGATTCAAGGGGCGATTCTCTTACGCTTACCGGTATCCGATCTTTGTTTCAGATGCTTCGTTCAATTTTCACTTACGGAACGAAAAACTATGGCTTGAACTACCCTATGGGAGAAACCAATCTGCCGGAGGATAGGTATACCTCTGAGACTGTTTTTTCTCCGCACGAAGTAGAGATACTCAGAAAATCTGTCAAGCCGTACAAACCCGATCATCTTGGGATCATGCTCTGCATCTATACGGGAATACAGCTCGGCGAACTTTGCGGTGCCAAATGGGGCGACTTTGATACTGACGAAAGGGTGTTGAGGATTCGGCGTTCATTGGCAAGGGAGCATGATAAGGAAAATGATAACAAAACCGTTCTGAGGCTGACCGAATACGGAAACGAAAGAACCGCCCGAAATCTTCATATCCCCGACTGGATAAACGATCAGCTCATACTGCTGAAGCGTATACATGATGACAACGAAATGTTTATCCCAGGAAAAAGCGGAAGGTGTGAGCCTGTTATCTTTGTAAGCTACAGCTATACGGGATTTCTTGATAAAGCCGGCGTGAAATACAGATCGTTTACAGCCACACGGAACACATATATAAAGGTATCTGTTGAAAACGGCATGAGCTCGGAAGAACTGAGCCTTCTGCTTGGCGATCCGAGCGAGGAGTACACAAGGAAAAAATACTATGATAAAGTGAAATGATAAATGGAAAATAAAGAAACGACCAATATGACATTTCGGGAACTGTTTGATAGATGGCACAAGGAACGAAGCGAATCGGTGACAGAGACCACAAGCAAGGTGTATCGTTCTTACCTCAACAAATACATTCCCGATGATTTAAAGAATCGTTCGGTGAACAGCATCGACTTTGACGAATGGAAAAGTATAAAAAATGAAATGCTGAACGGCAAAGCTCCGAACGGTTCAAAGGTGGTGTCAAGCACCGCAAGAATGGCTCTCGGAGTTTATCACGCGGTATTTATATACGGAAAAAGAAATTTTGGTCTGAAAAACCCTGCTGACGGAGAATCGATAAATTACAGAGATATACGTTCAATTACCGTGTTTACCGAAAAAGAGGTAAGAAAGCTGCGAAAGGCGGTAAAGCCTTACGACGTGGTTCACCTCGGCATAATGCTTTGCCTGTACACGGGAGCTGAAGTAAACGAGATCTGTGCTGTCAGGTGGGGAGACTTAGACCTAAAAAATAATCTTTTGAAAATACGCGGAGTGGTAGAAAAAATCAATAAAAGGTCAAAAAAGGAAAAGAATAATCTCATAGTTGTTGAAATCACCGAAAAAAAGAACAGTCGAGAGCTGCCGATACCCACATGGATAGCCGAACAGCTGAAAATAATGGAGCCTATGCACGACGATGATGAGAACTTTCTCACCGGCGAAGAGGGATGCGCATATCCTATGACTTTTCGAGGTCAATATGTGGCTTTCGTCAAAGCTGCCAGAGTGCAGAAACGATCCATAAGTGCTCTGCGCCACACCTTTGCAATGACCTGTGTTAAGAAAAATGTCGAGGTCGGGACGCTGAGCGAGATGCTCGGGCATAAAAAGGTCAGTGATACGCTCAGAATGTATTACAGAAAGCAGATGACGGATAAACGTGAGATAGTCGAAAATTTGTACGAATAGTGCTTTCTGTGACAGTTTTGAGAAACGCTGATGAAAGGCTTGAAACAATACATTAGAACCGGTTGAAAACTTTCGGGAAGTGTGATATAATGAATAAAGCAAAAACGCCGAATGAACAACCTGATAATTTGGTTTATCTCAAAGAAACTCCTGCTGAAAGAACTTTGTTCGGATTTCTTACGATACTTATTGGACTTGGTATCTTCGGCTGTGTGGCTATCACCTTGGTCGGTATCAGCAGGTCGGGAAATATGAGTTTCTTCGCCAGAATGAAAAATACGGTCAGGTCATGGAATTCCGACTACTATGATATTCGGACAGACGCACCCGAAAAGGATACTATTATAATAGGTACACCATTGAGAAAGACCACACCTGATGTGCGTAGGATAACCGCCGATCTTCATGAGGACAGCAGCTGCGGCAGTTTTATGCCCGGTTCTTACGGAATGGCAAAGGTGTACATTATCCCTCACAATAAAAATGCCGAACTTACGGTTGACCTTAGCTTCAATGTTTACGGTTTAGTGAAAACGGCGGACGGTCAATACATAAGGATTGATGAATTGGAAAATGATCTTCCCGAACAGGAGAAATGCAGCAAGGCTGATAAGCTGCTTAACGGTCACATTCTTTTCTTCATGGAGAAGGAGAACGGTTACAGCGGCTTGCTGAAAGACGGGAGAATGACATACAACACAGCGGAACATCAGGAAGACCTGAACGCTAATGGAGAATACGAGGTCACGGTCTACTGGGTATGGGCTGAATACTTTGAGCAGCTTTCAAGTATAAATGCAGAGGGAGCGGTCATCAAGGATGTTTCTGAATCGGAAACGGTAAAAGAATACATAAACAGCCGCCCTGATGAGTTCTTTCTAAAGGGAGCGGGAGAAAGTGTATCGGAGATGCTGAACGACCAGTACGATAACGCAGACCTGCTCATTCATCAAAACATCGACGGATACGGTTTTGAGATAATAGCAAATAACTGACAGAAAGAGGTGGAGCAGATGAAAGATAACAATGATCTTACAACCAGTAACAAAATTGAAATAGCGGAATCTGCTTCAGCCCATGCCGAAGTTCGCTTGGAGGAAGTGCGCTCTGAATACCAAAAGCGCAAAATAAAGCTGATGAAGATCAGCTGTATGGTGATTATAGTCAGCATTGTCCTTGTTTTTGCAACTCGAAGCTGGTTTACCATGTCGAGAGAGGTTGAGGGAACTGGGGCTAATATGACGGCTAACGATTTGGTATTTGAAATAAAAACTGTCGGCTCAGTTTCTCCGAATGGCAATATTCTCGAATCATTGGGTTATAAAGATGGAACTCCAATAACAAGCGGAGCTACTTCCGCAAATGTTGGTGATATTAAATGGTTGCTTCAAGCCGACGATGATATGGCAGACGCAGGATTAAGACCTGGTACAAATGGAAATTTGAATTTTGTAATTCAGCCTGTGAATAATGACAGTTCAAAAAATCTTTCAATAAACTATAAAATCGAACTAACAGCTTATAGACTTTCTGACGATATGAAAGCACAGATAGCTGACGAAACACAAAAAAAGCTAAATGGTCAAAATTATACAATGCCAACTGTTACAATCGATGATCTTATTCAATTATCTGATAATACTACCGATACTAATTATTCAAAAGCTATTGACTACATAAAAGGGCATATACTATTCTTTAAAAATGCTGATAATTCTGGCAGGGTATATTTTGGAGAAACGCAAACAATAACATTTAATTCGTCGGAAAATAAAGAAATACCATT
The DNA here is from genome assembly GCF_000179635.2 of Ruminococcus albus 7 = DSM 20455. NCBI lineage: Bacteria > Bacillati > Bacillota > Clostridia > Eubacteriales > Oscillospiraceae > Hominimerdicola > Hominimerdicola alba. Next base: position 144,322 of record NC_014825.1, read on the forward strand.
ACACTGGGTTTGGCCCGATACTTTGGGAAATATGGTTTTAACTGGTAATAACATCATTAATGTTTGTGCTGGAGATGAAAAAGCCGACCTTATAAGCCATATCCAGAATAATCCGGCACTCTATTTTTATTCAAATGATTTGGACGATGATATGTTAGAAAATGGAAAGATTAAATCAAATGTTTTAGGAGACGATATTTCAGACTATTATCCAACGCTCAATTTGGCGTATAATGATGCTGATCAAGAGATTGGAGTTAATATTCAGTATATTATGATCGAACTGATAGTTGATGGCGATGTTGTGGGTGCTGAATAATACCAAAAAGGAGGCGGCGAAATGATGAAGATTAAAATAATTAATACAATAAAATCTTATTATGAGAAGCTGTCTAAAAAACGTAAAATTCAGTTACTTGTGTCGATTTTATTAACAGTAATGATTGGCATATCGATTCCGGTTTTAGCTTGGTTTTCAAAGCAACGGAAAATGGCTGTTTTAACCAATATTAATGCTCCGTATACACTATATCTTAGTGCTGGTAATCAGGAAAGTATAGTGTATTTGGATATGTCTTCTATAGACGTTGGAACCCCTGGCAACAGAGTTACAACGCACAAGGATTATGTGTTTAGTGTTCAAGGTTCTTGGGATATTAATGAATATTATTTGCAACTTGCTCATACTACTAATATTCCGTTTAAGTATTCTGTTTACAGAGTCAATAATGACGATATATATTCAGTTTCTGAATATGAAGATCTATCAGATGTATTAAAGGGAACATCAGTTTCATATACAACTCATAGTAATGGAGAGGGTACTAGTCCGCAAACCATTTATTATACATTTAGAGCAAATGAGAATTATACATATAACGACGCAGATAAACAATATGGTAAAGTGATGGATGCTTCTAATTATGTTAATCACGCAGGAGATCAATTGGCAGTAAAGAATTCATCAAATACATATTACAGTCAAACATATGATGAAACCAATACTACAAGAGTTCAGAAAAACGCTGTTCCTTTGTATATGCAAGCGGGTCCAATCAAGAAAAATGCCGAAACCCCTAATGGGCAAGATTTTTGCGATTACTATGTTTTAAGAGTTGATTGGTCTGATGCTCCAAGTCTTAGAAATGAAAAAGAAACAGATGAGATTTATATTACGGTTGTTTCTCCATCCGTGGTTAGAACAAGCGACTGATTTACTATAATACAAGAGATTAGAAGGGAGGCAAGTGTAAATGAAAAAACGAATCCTTAGATTTTTGAAGACATATTGGATAGTAATTTGGTTAGTATTGTCAGTGTTTGTGCTTGCTTCCATAACAACTTATGCTGCCTATGTTAGAACACAAAATGTTAAGCGCGTAATAAGCACGATGGGCGGAGCAGGCAATCGTTTTTCTTCCAATCGACTTGATGAACTTGAAACAGATAATGCTGCTCATGTATTTCGCTTAATTCCTGTTCCGGGTAACGTTCATGATGGTGGAATTGATAGAGCTTTGTCAATATGCAATTACCCTCAAGGATTTGAAGCGTCATATTATGAAACAACAATTTATTATGATCTTAAAGTAGAATTGACAGATAATCAATCATTAGCTCCGGTTTTTGAAAATGAAGCTGCTGAGCTTTTGCGTTATTATGTTGAAGAAAGTGATGGAACGAAACATTATTTTGAAAAAGACTCGGGAACAAATAGATTTTTTCTAACAATCGGTAATCAAGAATTGAAAGGCAAAAAAACCAGTACGAACACCTATACGATTCATTTTCCTAATGTCAATACAGGAATATACATGGATTTCTTTGCAAAGCCCTTAATTCTTGATGGAAACCAAAAAAAATCTACTGATGATTTAAAATCTCTCGGTGCAATTATAAGTGCAGTATCTGTAGATCAAAGTGAGGATACGAACTGGTCAGGAGCTTTAGTTGAACCTAGAGCTACCGGTAAAGCTGTTACTGACTATGATGCTTTTAATTATGTTATTAGTGGAGCAGGAGCAGGAACAATAACATTGAAATGGAAAGCAGATATGTTGGAAATCAACACTCATTACATGGATAATGAAGGCATATCTGCCGTAGTAGATGGTCCGGAAAATGGATATTATTCACTAAAATATAATGTTACAGCAAATCAAACTAAAAACAGATATTCATTCCAAATGTATAAAAGCACTAATTCAAATTGGAGTAGTATAACTAATTTTTCTTCAATTGCAAATGATGATAATTCAAACGATCCTTTAATTATTTTTAACTTTACGGCTTCGACATCACCTTGATATATTGAGTGTTTTAGATACGGCTGTAATAGGGCTAATACAACTTACAATTATGTGAAAGGAAGGCTCGAATAACATGAAAAACAAATCGAATAATAAGAGACGCTCGAATTTGTTTAAGCGTGTAGTGTGCCTTGTTTTGTCAGCTGCAATTCTTATATCAGATTCGTATATCTTAACTGTTTTAGATGACATTGGAATAAATTTGCTTCCTGTTGTATATGCTGAGGAAACGAGAAACATTAGTACTATTAGTGAGTTGGTTCAGTATTCTAAAGAATATGATGCTTCTCATGCGAAAGATACTCTTAATATTTCTATTGCTTCCAATGGAGTTGGAACATATCAAACCTCTGATACACAGTATTCTTATGACGAATTCATTAGTATTGGCAATAGTTCATCTAATGCATTTGAGGGAACAGTCAATATAACGGTTTTGGCTAGTTCTTATTTCAATTTTTCAAAACCATTATTTGGATATATTAAGGATAGTGCGCAAGTAACAGTTTCAGGTGGAAGCAGTAGTGGGTATTTGGAGTTGAGAAGACCGATGACCTCAAACCTTATGCCAATTTTCGCCGAAAATGTTATTCATGATACAGATACTACAAAATATGACCCTGCTGATGAAAGTCAATATACTAATTGGAGAATTAGGATCAATTATTTTCATGAAGAAGGCGAAGCTTCGGTTGTCACTAACTTTCCAAGTGTAATTGGTCGTATTGATGATAACAGCAAATTAAGTCTTGATATTTTAAATGATGCTCAATATACAAATAATGGAGAAGAATATAAAGCTGATATTCAAGCGACAGCTTCCGGTGTAAACGCAGGATTGATTTGTGGCACATTGGGGGAGAATGCCGAAATTAAGGTATCAGTTGGCGGTTCAAACACCAATTTTTCTGTCACATCCGCAAGTGGAAATGCTGGTGGTTTGATCGGTGAAATGGAATCTGGCTCCAGAGTAATTCTTGATGGTTCAAACATAACAGGAGGTTCTAATAGAACTATAACGGCTTCAAATGGTTATGCAGGTGGTTTAGTTGGAAAAGCCACCAATGCTTCCATAGTATTTGACAACGGTTTTAACGTTAATGAACACATTAATGGCAAAAACGGTGCCGGAAGTATTGCCGGTTATTATATTAGTGGAAGCGGAACAACATTTGATCTTGATAAAGCACAGATTAGCTGTACAGTAACCTCAGCAAATGCCGGAGGTCTTTTTGGTGTGCTTGAAACATCAGGTGATTTTTCTTTGGCTGGAGCTAAAGATGCTGAAACAGGTGATGATTCTTATTCAATTTCTACAACTGTAGCAAATCAACCCCAAAATGCAGTTTATGGAGGATTGATTGGTTTATATAAAACAAGCGCACTTGTTAACACACTTACTATTGGCGAAATAGCTTTAACGACAAATGGTACTGGCAATTGTGCGGGATTAGTTGGGAAAATTGATGACTCCAATCCTGCTTATATTACGGTTAATGGCTCTTCGGTTACAAATAACATTAAAAGCTCATTTTGCGGTGTTGTAAACAATGCCGGAAATGCAGGTCATTTTTTGGATATAGGCGATTTTACGCTATCAGGTTCGTCTCATTCCGGTCTTGTAGGTACTATGAATTGTGGTGTTATTAGACTTACTGGAACTACTGATCTTTCAGGTACTACCAGCTCTGATGCTCAGCTTGTCAACAAGAGAGGAAATACCCTAATTTATGGAGTAGGCGATGGCAGCACAAGCGGTTGGCTTTTCAAACGAGGAACCGCTGCCGCTGTTGATGATATTGGAAATTGGGGCGAAGTTGTTCGCGTTGCAAGTGATGGTTCAGGAGATGTTTTTGAGTTTGATTCTTCTGCGCATACTGTAACTGTGGCATCTTCAACGACTTCAATTTCAACACCAGCTCAGTTTATTGCTACTGCTGTAAATATGCAGATCAATCAGGGAGATCGTGGTGCTTTACAATTTGCTCAGGACTCAAATGATGATACTAAAACTGTATCTGATACTCTTCTCAGCAGTTTAACCACTATTTCTATATCAGGAACGATTAATCTCGCAGGTACGGGAGTAATGGGATTAATGCGCGACGATGGCAAAAAAACCACTTTTTCCGGTAATACTGCAACTGAAACTGATGTTGCTTTTTCCGGAACTATAAATGGTGGTGGAATTGTTAATCTTGCAATTGGTGAACCTTATGGAATAAGAGGAACATCTGCATTAACTACTAACGGCGATGGTAATGGTAGACTTCATGGTCATGCTAAAGTAGGTTTACTTTCTGTATCTGATGATGCAACTATTTCGAGTCTTACGATTGGAGGAACAATTGATACTAAGGCTAGCATTGAAATGTACTTAGGAGGATTTGTCGGTCAATCGAAAGGTGATCTTTCTTTGACAAGTGTCACCAACACAATTAGAATAGATGGTAGCTTCAGTTCGGATAAAAGCCAGTATATTGGTGGAATGATTGGTGAAGTTGAAGGTAATGGGTCAGTTATCTCAATAAGTGGAAGTAATAAATCTGTTATTTCTTTAAATGGGCATAAAACGACCTATGCATCAAATGGAATAGGTTTTGTTGAAGACAATACAGTTACTGTAAGTTTCAGTGATTATACTTTAGGAAATACCAGTTCTACAAGTTCAGCAAGTTTATCTAATACTTCTGGTGCAGATTACGCAAGATGTGGTGGAATGATAGGTGTTATCAACGGTTCCACAAAGAATAAAACTGTCAATTTTAATGATGTATCGATTTCCTACTATGATTTGAATTTAACAGCAAGTGAGTGTGCAGGTGGAGTTCTTGGGTATAAATGGGATAATACAGAGGTTAATATTGGTAATACCGGAACGACAGGAATAGTTGTTTCTTACGGAGATGTTGATCAGACAGCTGTTAGTGCTGCTGGTTTGGTACACACCGCAACGGGGCATTGGGCTGTATCAAAATTAAAAATTAATAACACTGACTTTGGTTTAATTAACACTACTAATTATGGTGTCCTTGTAAATAAAGGAGATGGACTTTTTATGGAAATAAAGAGTTCATCAGGTTCTAACAATGGATTTGACCTTAGTACAGGTAACACTGTAACAAACACAGGAAGTACTTTAACTGTTTATGATGAATTGGTTGCATACAGCGCTTCGGTTGATGATAGTGGGAATTCTAATGTGCTGAACAACGGTAATGGAGTTGTATCTATTCATACTGCTAGCGGAACTGTAGTTGGTGGTAAATATTCAAATCAGATAACTTCTCCGAACAGTTTAAACAATAATAAATTCACAAGATATTATTATGATTTAGATGTTATTCGTGCAGCTGTTACATCGGGTTCATACCCATCAGGCAGTACAACGGCTGAACAGAACGCATATAAACTGATGATGTGGAATCTTAAACAGTATGCCAGTTCCGGTATTCAGTCATATTTTACGTCTTCAAATAATGCAACAGAGCCCCTGACAGGTGATTTTGATTTATCAAAAGTATCTTATTATCCAATTAATAGAGCATCATCTGATGTTAGTATAGGTGCGGCTAGTTTTACTTTCAATAATAAGAATATAGAAGATTCTGTTGTTGCAGGAACTACCTACCGCTCAACAGTTAGTAATAATTCCCAGCATTATTTGATGCATTCCGGATTATTTAATAATGTTACTAGTAATTTAAGTATAGGTGATAATATCACATTGTCTGGTAGTATTGGTAAACATGAAAATGGGTCAGGTGCTATAGTTACCGGCACTTTAGGCGGACTTACGGAAGGAACAACTTCGTTTTCCAATACAACAGGAAAGCTAATAACCTTAAACGGATTAACTGTCAATGCTGCTGATAACTATACTCCTGAAGGGGAATCGAGTGCGGTTACTACTTATAAACCGGTTCTGATAAACAGAATCAATAATCACGTTTCATTATCTCTTAATGGAGTAAAAACAGCTGCTAATAGCTATGTTGCTACTGGCGGCGGTGTTAATACTGCGGGTTCAAGTTTGATAGGAACGGTTGGTACAAGAGATGGAGATAATAAAGCCACCTCAGATTCAATCAGTTTAACATTTAATGATATAAGACTTGATGCGAGAACAGATTCAAACAAGAGTGTGGAGGCATTATCGGGTCTTTCAACAGCCTATGGAACTACTCAAGGTGTATTTACAAGAGCTACTCTTTTAGAAGAGTTTATCTTTAATAACAATAGCGACTGTAAAGGAGTGTATAATTATAGACTTTCCGAGGACTGGAATAGTTCCACAAAAGCAGCCATTCATAATGTAACTTACGGTTATGAAATAACCGGAACAAGTGAATTTGTAGGTATGCAGGATCACTATGTAGACTTGCTGGGAAAGACTGACCCAACATCGTATGATAATACACAAGATGAAACAGAATATAGTTTTGCTGACTTTCTTCCTTATGTAGCTGTTCGAAATTATTCTGAGGCAAGTGATACACAGCGTTCAAGAGAAATAATGGTCAATCACACCAATGTTAGTATTACTGACGGCTGTGGCACGTATAATGATCCTTATATAATTGATACTAATGGTCAGATAGAAGTTATTGCAAAGATTTTGGAACAAGGCGAAGTTAGTGATGGTTTTACTATCAATGTTCCTAATATTACTGCTGTTTCGGGCACCAATTTCACTTATGAAACTTGGCATACCAACGATCACATTCTCTTAACGTTCAATAACGGCACCTATAAAGCGAGTACTGCAACATATAATCATACTACGGCACAGCTTGCAAAGTATCTTGCTGGTGCATATTATAAGATCACCAAGGTTGAAAAAGAGGGTGAAGATGATACTGTAACTTATGAGAGTATTACAATAAGCAGCGCTTCGTTTAATGGTCTTGGCGGTACCTCTAATGAGTATGCTTTTCATGGCGTAATAGTAGGAGATACTGATACTGCAACATATCCTCTTGTCAATAATACCGGTTCTCCGCTTATCAAAACAAGCCATGGTAGTGTTGTGAAAGATTTGAATATTAATGTCAGAAATGAGAATATCTCTAGAACACAGGAAAACAATACTCAGAAATTCGTAATTAGTGGTGGCTGCTCTAACTACGGAGCTGTTATCGGTCAGATTCTTGGTGGAGATAATATCATAGATAATGTTGCTGTAGATTTTACAGATTCAACCATTAAAGTTGAAGGTTCATCTGCAAATGTTATTCCGGTAGGCGGATATGTTGGTGTTGTAGCCAGCGGTGCCCTGATTTTCAGAGGAATGAACGGTAAAAACCATGCCGGACTTACAACAGGCATTGTTAAGGACGGTACAACAAGTATAGCTATGGATAGCACTGATTGGCTTTATGTCAACCCAATTATTGGACGAGTCCTTAATGGCTATGCAGTTTATGAAGCAGGAACCAACAGTAGTAGTAATGATTATAAATATAGTGAAAGTAACGTTACTATGAAAAATGGTACAAAGAATTATTCTATTGCTGATATTGACCCTGACATTGACAAGGTTGAAGTTTCGGCCTATACGCAAAAAGGAACAACAGGATATTACACGACTAATGTAACCATTCCTAATGCTCAGTCGCTTTATGTACTTTCGCTATTAATGCAAAGCAGAACTATAGGTAATGATAAATATGGTACTGCACTTAAAGTGTTAAATAGTGATAGCTATGATTCAACAGTTAAACAGGCAATGCATCATGGAAAATATGACAAAGTCGGCACGGCTGATAACAGCGATTATAATTCCTATGCTAAATATGATACTGTTGGTGTAGACACGGTAAATGGCATTAAGTATGCTCCTTATATTGTTGAAAGATATACAAGTGCAGTCGGTGAAAAGTATTATGTATTATCTCTTACAAACAATAAAACCGTTTGCAATATGACTCTTACAGGAAGCGACGCTGACTGGTATTTACCTGATGGATTTAAGGGAGTTGGGTACATCGGTTACGATAAATCCACATCCGATGGAATTAGTCTTCATAAATTCAACGGTAATGAGAAAACTATTCATTTGAATATGTCCTTGAACCATTACTCTGATAGTACAGATAACTACTGTCCAAGTAGTGGTAATGTAGGTTTTGGTCTCTTTAGTTCGATTAAGCATAATTCACAGGCGCAGGGAGGTGCTGTAACAGCTGATAATCTTGAAACAGATGATTACAAAATTAAGAACCTTAATTTAACAGGTACTATTGACTATAATGTAGCTGATGTTACAGAATATAGTTCTTCAAATGTTTATAAGGATAAATACATAGATGTTGGTGGATTTGCAGGTTATTGTGGATACAGTGAGGCAAATGATTTAAGAATAGAAGGCATAGATCTTTCAGGGCTTACTATCAATGGGTTTAAAACTGCCGGCGGCTTGTTCGGCTATCTGAAAATGGCAGCAAGTAATGTGTATTTAGCCAAAATATCAAATATAACAGCTTCAAATGGCACTTTGACTGTCACTTCCAAAGATTATGTTGGAGGTATTGTGGGACGATGTGAACAAATTGGCTTAACTATTGACAGTTTGACTCTTGATAACCTTAGTATTGTTTCCTACTTTTATGAAACAGGCACTATTACATATAATAATGGAGCTGGTGGTATTATCGGTTGGGCAGCAAATGCTTCAACTAATCAACCAATAACGCTGAGTAATATAACTGTAGGTAGTAGTACAGCAATATCTAATCTTCGTATAGGATACCCTAATAAAGCACCATATACTAATACTAACAATGTCGATAATTATTATCAGATTGCTGTAGGTGGACTTGTTGGCAGGAGCATGACAAATAAGAACAGCAGTTATAGTTATTCGATGATAATAGAGCATTGCTATGTTTACAATGTTGATTTTTATGGTCATAGAGTTGCGGGGATTATTGGACATGATGCAGCTGGTTCAGGTAAGACAGCATCTGGATCCTATTTGCTGATGTCAGATGTCCATGTTGTAAGTAGTAATAGCGCATCGATTAATGGAATCAAAAAGTTGTCAAACCTAGGTGATAGAGGTTGTGGCGGATTAGTTGGTGTTATGTGGAACGATAAGAATAAAGATTTTATTGATTGTAGTGTTGAGGGTTATACGTTACGTTCTTATAATGATACTGGTGGAATTTCATCAAATATGCAAACTGGAGGAACTGTAACAATAAAAAATTTCAAAGCTACAGATTTGAATATCTATTCTAATTATCATGGCTCATTATTTGGATATTTAAAATGTACTACAAATGGATATAACATACTACTTGATAACATTCAGTTCAATAATTATGTTGATGAGGAAGGGGTAGTTCATAAGCATAGTAATGGATATATCGAAAAAAAATACGGTTATTTGGTCGGTAATAATGGCGGCTGTGTAATTAAACTTGTAGGTTTAACAAGACAACACTTAGAAAATACAGCTCATGATCACCTGAACAGAATTGTTGGAGCTAAAAACTCCGACTCAAATTACAATTATGGTTCAGGCGGGTATATTATCTTTGCTGACACTCTTGGAAAAAGCACAACTACAGCAACTGCTGGAACCAAGCAATCTGATTTGTCAGATAAAACAAATGTCACAGCGAAGTCACCGTGGGTAACTGTAAGCCCAAGTATCAACATTAGCGGAACAGAAGCAGATAGCACTCAGGTATTGACAGGCGACAGTATTATGTCAAATTACCTTGCTGCGGATACTCTGAGCAATTACAATGGTGTTGATACAGCTGGTATTATTTCCTCACTTGCTGATGTAAATTCAACTGCCAAAACGAATTACGCAGGCTTTAGAGATGCTCAACTATTCTCAACCTATGAGGACGAAATGGGTGATGGTTCTCTGCCTGAAGGAGTCTCAAACTTTGCTGTAATTGCGGTTGATAATAACGGATTAAGAGATGATTTAAATACCGCAATAAATAGTTATGTTCAGATGCTTACGCATACAACAGATGTTTATTCTCGAACAAATAATAATGGGAATGTATATAAGGTTCAAATTTACAGATGTACTTATGACTCAACTGAGCAAGTATTCGTAAAGACTGCCAGCAGTGATGGATTAACTAGAGATACTAATGGTTTTTACCCTTCTGTTGAACACCCTGATACTGATGCAGATACAGCGTGCTTTACTTTGGTTGACATTCAGTTCTTGAACCCGAGCAATTCTAACGAAGTCGCATATCATGTATATGTACCGGTACTCATAAAGAAATTATTGAAGTTTAATTTCAAGGCTTCTTCTTTGCCGGGTACGGTATATGATTATACTAACTATGTTTACAAAACTTCATCACACACAACGGAGGATAAATGGGGAACACCAAGTGTTACTAATCTCGGAACACCGGTCACCATGTATTTCCGTTATGATTACACTTCAAATGTAAGTGAGTGGCAGGAGATGATTAACAATGGCGAAAGTTTGATGTGGCATACTAACAACAAGCTGCAATTAAAGACTGCTGCAAGTAATCTTCCGTTCAATACAAGAATGGTTTTGGTCGATGCAAATAATAACGATAGAGCGTATTTTGCTAAGGCAAGCGACACGGGAGTTTTTACTAAAAATACCAACTCTGATCAAAATGATTATTTTGTTGATCTTACCAAGTTTAAAAACGGTTCTGATTATTTTGCGGCAAAGAATTTTGGAGAGAGGCTGCTAATTTCAGCCAGTACGACATCATCGTCAGCAGCTACTAAGGCCTATGTAATATCGGCTGCTGGTGAATCGGTATATGTAACTGCAACAATTGGAAGTGAAACAACTCGCTCCAACTTTAGACCCGCAACGGACGCTGAAATATCGGATAGTTCAAAAACCAAGTATTACTTAACAGTTGATGGAGTAACTTCTTTACCTCCGGCTGGATTAACGGAAAGCTATTACATTACTTTCTTTACAGATACGGCAGATGATCCGCTAAGAGTAATTATAGGTGGTTCTGCGCCTTCGCTTTCCTCATCTCCTCAGAATTCGGAGATTAGCAAACATACTTTGAAATGCACAAATCAAACTGAATCTGCATTGATTTTAGGAAATATTTTCAAGCAAGAATTTACAAAGTTTGAAACGGAAAATGCTCAAAGTGGTTTGGTGAATAACAGCTGTGATTATTTTGAAGCTGACATAACTGTAAAAATCTCAGTTAACAACGATAATGATGAGGCTGAAACGATAATTAGGTATTTGAATAATGATTCAATTGAAGTGTACCATAGTATTCTGTTGGGATTAACGAAGAATGATGGTACCACCGTTGAAAACACTATTTATGGAACACCTACTTATACTGTAAATACGGCTAAAGCAGCGTCAGGGATTTATGGAACTATATCTTCAACATTTTCCGATAGTGCTGTTGATATATCTGGATTCAGTATTCCGTCACCAAACAATACATCTAGTTTTATTCAAATTGGTGATTTGGATTATAATATTAAGCCGCTTTTAGTTGAAAAAATCGGATCAACATATGGAGGTGCAATAATATCTGTCAATGGTTTACGAGTTCATTTTGACTATCTGAATATTCCTAACCAATTTCCCTATCAACCCAGTACTGTGGAAGGACAAAACACCGTAGGCACAACTGTCAAAGCATATTCGACCTTAGATTCAGATTATACTAATATAGCTTACAGCAGTATAAGAGAAGAAATGGCTGATTCTAATGCAGTAAAGTATCATAGCGAGACCCCCTCATCAGCAACGCTTGTTTACGTTGTTGATACTAGTGATGATATAGATATTGTAAAGAATTATAATATGCTTGGCATAAACCCAATAGATGAGGCTGAATATTTCAATAATATTATAACTGCTGACGGAACATATAATGCGGTTTCATTTGTTGATTCAGCTCAAGCCGGTAAGATTAGATGGACTCTTTCTTTAGAAAAGAAGAATGAATCCGGTGCTTATGAAACTGTAAAAATGTCTGATTATGTTTCTGGAAATGTTACTGTTGGTAATCGAACTTCTGGCGCTGTATTTTCGGCTTCTGGTAATACGTTTATTTATGATGAAGATTATACAACGCCAATGGACATTACAAAACTTACAACCATTTATGCAATGAAAACCGGAGATGATCTTGAAGCTCTTGTTGACGGTGACGGGAATCCTGTTACTGGTGTATATGCAAATTACAAGGTAACATTGTCAGCTACATTATATACAGGTTCGGAAGCATTGTCTGGAGATTTAAGTAGCCGAAAAATCGATAATTCAACTGTTTCTGATTACATTAAGTATACAAATGCTAAGGTTAAATCAAGTTGGGTTAATCCTAGCAATTAGTAGGACATAGTTTCAGTAAATGTGTTTCTCTATTGTGAGCGAGTTTATTATCTATGCTAAAGCAATTTTCGATTCAACATTTATTGAGCCAAGTTATTATTTTGTGAGCCAAAGGAATCCCAATTTCCGCGGCTCACTTTCATTTTTCCTTGAAAAACATCTTTGCCCCTCTTGCAATCAAGTCTGTTTTAGTGTATAATAGTAAGAGAAGAACAATGAAGCAGTCGCTATGTGCAAACAAAACAGTTGACAAACTCCTTGCAAAAAAGTTGACCACGAAATTCGTGTATTTTGAACGGTTTAATATATTCGCAACCATGTAAAAAAGAAAGAAAAAGAAATAGTAATTGGCTGTTAGAAATGACAGAAACGGAATGAAGGGTAAAAACAAATGCTGAACATTATATTTGGTGAGTATGCAGGTGTAGTCACAAACCCTGCCGTGTACTTTAAAAACACTTATGAAGACGAATGGATCACAGATGAATTGTCTCGAAAAATGATTCAGGCTGTTGACCATTCAACCGTCATCAGTGAACGAGTTATCGAAAGCCCTGTTCTTGGTGCGATTACTCCTAAAGAACTTTCGGGCGGCGTAAAAACTCTTATTCTTATCAACAATTGTCCGGACAAGATTTTCAACGCATCTGCTTGTGGTGATAACTGTGCCGAGTGGCTGCTTGAGATTGGTCAAGAAAAGGATATAACGATCAATCTGCGTCACATCATGGACTTTGGTGAGGGCAACTTTGATATTCACATTCAGAATACAGATCAGATAGTTCACAGCATGAAGGAGCTTATTCCGATTGCCGGAATGATCGTGAGGTGAGCGCATGAAGGGCAGTTATACAATCAGGGTCGGCAACAGCAGGCTCAGATACGAGTTCACTATTTGTAGGAACATTACTATTCTCAAGGGCAACAGCGCTACCGGAAAGACCACACTTGTCGAGATGATAAGGGAGTACTATGAGGACGGAGAACTAAGCGGTATTCAGCTTGAATCAAGTGTACCGTGCAGAACACTATCGGGGCGTGACTGGAAGTACATTCTGCCTGCGATAGAGAATAGTATCGTGTTTATTGATGAAGATAACGATTTTCTGAGAACGCTGGAATTTGCCGAAGCAATACGCCACAGCTCAAATTATTATGTGATTGTCACAAGAGAGGGTCTTGCGTATCTTCCTTACAGCGTGAATGAGATATACGGCATAAGGGAATCTGGCAAATATGCAGGGCTAAAACAAGTCTATAATGAGTTTTACCGTATATATCATTGGGTAAGCGAGATAGAAAAATCCAACATTGTCAAAGTGGTTGTTGAAGACACTAACTCAGGCTATGAATTCTTTTCGGCACTTGCTGCTGACGGTCAGCCGATTGTTATTAGCGCTGAGGGTAATTCGGGAGTGTTTAAAAAGCTCCTTGGTCGTGACCCTTCGGAAACGTGTCTTGTCATTGCTGACGGGGCAGCCTTTGGCTCGGAAATCGACAGAGTGATGAAGCTGATACATGACGCAGATAATGTTATTTTGTATCTTCCCGAGTCGTTTGAATGGCTGATCCTGAAGTCCGGATTGATAGACGGAACTCGCATACAAGAGATGCTTGCAAATCCTGAAAACTATATTCTCAGTGACAAGTATTTCAGTTGGGAACAGTATTTTACTGCACTGCTCATTGATGAAACCAAAGATACTTTTCTTAGCTACTCTAAGAAGAAACTAAATCCCGTGTATCTGCATGAGATCGAAAAAAGCAAAATTGTAAACGCTATGGATAAGATAGGAGAACTGTTTTCTGATAACTAAAATCGTAAGAAATGATAGGTTGCTGTTCAAGGTGAGTTTAGCGATGTTTGAACAAAACGGTTGACCAACTCCTTACAAAACAGATGACCTAAAATTGGATCAAATATTGCTGTTTCATATTTTTTTGGATATTATAAACCAAGCCATCCAAGAAGCTATGCGTAAGCAGAACATCTTTGTTTAAACAAAACAGTTGACATACTGGATAATCGAGTGATTGAAGATAGAACATTCTGGTAATGATCAAAATCATAGTGTTCACGACTGCTTTTAATCCTACTCTATGTTCAGATTAATCATTATGTATACAAAACAGTTGACGAACTCCTTACCAAAAAGTTGACCTAAAAACCAACTCGAAAAAGTCGATTCCAAATTTTTTATAGCCAAAGCCAATCTGTTCGTAGAGCGCAGGGGAGCTTTGACCATACGAAAAAGTTGACCGCCTGCATACAAAACAGTTGACAAATTTATTGCACAATAGTGCGTTGATAAAGTAACCGCCAACCAATCCCCCGAGCCGACACAGCCCACCCAATATGATATAATTACTCTGAAGGATAATACGCAAGCCGAAAGGAGTAATGAACATGGGAAAAATATCTGAGATCAAAATGCAGCTGAGGCATAAGGAATGGGCTGAAATGGTCAGCGAGTGCCAGGCGAGCGGCAAAAAGGTCGATGAGTGGTGCAGAGAGAACGGCATCAATGTCAGTACCTACTATAAACGTCTGAATGTGCTGAGAACCGAGCTTATCGAGGGCAGTGAGAAACAGAGCATAGTTCCCGTAAGTGTTTCCGCCTCTGTCTCGGTGCCACAGAACAAAGCTGTTTCAGATACCGGAAAGGAGCTCATTTCAGATTCCGGAAAGATAATAATACGCAAGGACGGCTTTGAAGTTGAGCTTTCCGGGGATACTTCCGAAGATATGCTTATGGCTCTGTTCAGAGGGCTGAAACAATGCTGAAGGAACTTTCTGCTGCCAATATCTACATCGTCTGTGGGCATACCGATATGCGTAAATCAATAGACGGTCTTGCAGCGATAATCAGAGAGGAATTTGATCTCGATCTGTTTTCCGACAGCCTGTTTTTGTTTTGCGGAAGGCGCAGAGATCGACTAAAGGCTCTGCTGTGGGAGGGCGACGGATTTATCATGCTGTACAAAAGGCTTGAGAATGGAAAATTCAACTGGCCGCGCAATGAGCAGGAGGTAAGAAACTTAAGCCACGAGCAGTTTGTATGGCTATTGCAGGGACTATCCGTTGACCAGCCAAAGGCGATAAAAACTATCGAGGGCGGCATCGATTTTTACTGAAAAACTGCACATATTTATCGATGAAATTTCTCTGAAATAATGACTTAAAAAGCGCTCTTTTCCTTGATTTTTCGGGCGTTTTGTGGTATAATATAAGTATCGCAAAGCACTGATTTTTCAAGGAAAGGAGCATTTTTTGTGACATATGAAGAACGTAAGCGTATAACCCCCAGCACCTACCCCACCGAAGTCTAATAAAGTATAATAAACTCCAAGGAACACCATGAAGTAAATTGAATAATCCAAATTGATCCATGGAGTTCATTGGAGACGATTAGACAAGGAGGTAACAGGTATGGACAAAACAACATCCATCACAACAATCAAAAAGAAATGCAGCTTCAGGAATGGTCTGCGCAGATCAAAGCACAGCAGGCAAGCGGTCTGACGATCCGGGAATGGTGCAAAGAAAAAGGGATCAAGCCAAACACGTATTACAACCGCCTAAGAAAAGTTCGTGAAAAGTATATCGAAAATTCTCCGACCATCGTTCCTGTATCAGTTCCTTGCTCAAACGAAAATATCCGCATTGAGAAAAACGGACTTCAAATATCTCTTCCGGCAGATATATCTGCGGACACTCTGACCGCTTTGGTGCATGAGCTATGCTGAATGATCTGGCAGCGGACGCACAGGTCTATCTTGTTACGGGATACACCGACCTTCGACGCGGGATAGACGGACTTGCGACTATCGTTCAGGCTCAGCTTCGACTTGACCCGTTCTCGAAAGCATTGTTTTGTTCTGCGGCAGACGTTGTGACCGCATCAAAGGTCTGCTGTGGGAGGGCGATGGTTTTCTGCTGTTGTACAAGCGCCTTGACAACGGAAGATTCCAGTGGCCGCGCAGTGAGACCGAAGCAGTAATGCTCACATCTCAGCAAATTCGCTGGCTTCTGGAAGGCTTGAAAATAGAGCAGCCGAAGGCTATCCGTGAGGGAAAGCCGGGGGCGCTGTATTAAGGCAATACTTACCGAATATTCAGAATATGTGCTTGAAAAGCCCCTCTTTTCGTGGTATCATTAAAGTATCATAACGAACGGAGGGGTGCTTTATGTCCGAACCAAATATGACATCGGAAATTGTATCGCTCCGTAATGAAAACGCTGTTCTCAAGGAAGAACTAGCACTTGCCAATCAGCAGTTAGCGTGGTTCAGAAAGCAGATATTCGGAAGAAAAACAGAGCAGACATCTGTTGTTATGGAAAAGGAGTTCGGTGTTCAGCTTTCCATGTTCGGAAACAATGAAGAAAAATCCGCAGCTAAATCTGCCGAAACAATTACTGTTCCCGAACACAAGCGCAAGAAAAAACGCACTCACGATGAATGGATGAACAATCTGCCTGTAAAAGAAGAACATCACAAAATTGACAACCCGGTATGCGAAATATGCGGCGCCGAAATGGAAGAACTGACTCCCGAAAAGGCTTACGATGAACTTATATTTACGCCGCCAAAATATCATATCCGCAGGCATATAGTACATAAGTACAAGTGTCCCGAGTGCGGAGAAAAGCCCGAAGAAAGGGACGAACCTTGTCATATCATCCGTGCGCCATATCCTCACGCTATGATCCCGGGAAGCTATTGCTCTCCCGAACTTCTGGCTCATATCATCTACGAAAAATATGCAAAGTCAGTACCTCTGCACCGTCAGGAAAAGGACTTTAATTCCAAAAACATACCTCTGCTCAAAGCGACTATGTCTAATTGGGTAGGCACTGCTGCCGAAAAATGGTGTTTGCCGATTGTGGAGAAAATGCATGAGATGCTTATCGCAGGGCAGATGATCCATGCCGATGAAACGACCGTTCAGGTGCTTCACGAGGAAGGCCGAAAGCCTACCACGACATCAAGAATGTGGGTCTACTGCAACGGCAAAATGAATGACAGGAGCATCATCATTTTCGATTATCAGCCGACACGAAAGGGTGAGCACGCCTCGAATTTCCTGAAAGGATTTATCGGCTATCTTATCTGTGACGGATACGATGCCTACAATGCAGTCGAGGGTGCTAAGCGATGCGGCTGTATGACTCATGCAAGGCGTGGTTTTATTCAGGCTCTTCCGAACGACCAAAAGCTGCACAGCACTTCTGTTGCGGCAAAGGCAGTAGAATATTTCAACAAGATATATCACGAAGAAAATCTGCTTGCCGACAGCTCCACAGAATACAGATATAAACAGCGCCTTGTGAAGGTAAAGCCTTTGCTTGACGAGTTTTTTGCGTGGCTTGAAAATGTTCAGGTCAGTGGTAAGGGCAAGCTGACAGATGCAGTAAGATATGCGTTGAATGAACGGAAATATCTTTACACGTTTCTTGAAAACGGAGACGTGCCTATCGACAACAACAGAGCCGAAAACGCAATAAGACCGTTTGCGTTAGGCCGAAAAAATTGGCTGTTTTCAAATACAGCAAACGGAGCCAGATCAAGTGCAACGCTGTATTCGATCATTTCAACTGCACAGGCGAACGGTGTTGATGCTGAGAAATACCTGACCGAGCTGTTTTCACAGCCTGCGGGAACGATATTATTACCATGGAGGGAAGAAAATGAAACTTAGTAATGAAGATGCAAAGCTGTTTTATGAACTGTTTTTTCCACTGCTTGACTATGTGAACAGAGAATATCATATACTTCCTGAGGAAGATTATTTCGGGCAAGGAATGATCGACCCACAGGATGCTGCGGAGGTTGCCCACTTTTTATGGGAACGGACATGGATCATTGATGATTATCTTGAGCGATCGGATCTGCCCGAATAACACATGGAGATACTTAAAAGCTGGAAAGGGTGCATCACCGGCAGATTTATCATTGAGCGACATTTGAAAAAGGGATCGGTATTTATATCGATCGATGACAATTCTGTTTTTCTTGTAAACGGCATTGTCAGCAGTTGGGAGGAAATGCTGAGAAATGCACCGATGCCAACTTTGCTTGATGCAGCGCTTCTGCCATTTAAAAATGCGATCATTTCCGATGGCCTTGTATCTGTTATGCCGATCATATTCGGTCCGAACAGCAAAGCTGATTTCAAAGAAATATACATGGACGCAAAGAGAAATGGAGAAATCAAAGCCAGAATATGATGTTACAGCCGGGTGTTATCTGCCCGGCTGTTTGCTTTTATGATGCGGGGGGTTATACGCTTACTGAAGAACTGAAAAAAGCATACGAAGAAATGTCAAAAAAGTGCGCTTTGCTTGAAAAAGAAAACGAGAAAAAAGATGAGACCATAGAGCATCTTGAAGAACTTCTTCTGAAAAGAAACAAGATGCTTTTCGGGCGTAAAAGCGAGAAGTCAAAATATTTGCAGTGTGACGGTCAGGAGAGCTTTGAAGGCGTGTTCAACGAAGCCGAAATGCTTTCCGATGAAGCTGCGGAAGAACCGACAGAGGAAACCATCGTTGTAAAAAGAAAGTCCCAAAAGACCGGTGAACACCGCGGCAAAAATAAGCTCAGAGAAGATCTTCCCAAAGAGAAGATCGTATCGAAGCTGCCCGAAAAACAAGTGTAACTGTGCTGTTTGCGGCAGTAAGCTCAAGGTCATCAAGGAAGAATTTCTGACAAGCAAACTTGTGTATATCCCCGAACAGCTGAAAATGCGTGAGTTTTACAGAACGGTGTACAAGTGTGAATGCTGCGATAAAAAGGGCGAGGATCCCCATATCGTCAAATCCGAAAACCCTACTCCCGCACAGGTCATACCGAAGGGTCTGCCGGATCAAACGCTTGTTGCGGATATAATGCAGAGAAAATATCAGCTTGGTACTCCGCTTGACCGTCAGGAAAAATACTGGGCGGCACAGGGGGTATATCTCAGCCGTACTTCAATGGCAAACTGGGTGATCGAGGGTTCAAAATGGTTTGAGCCTGTTATTGATATGCTCTGGAAATATTCGTATAAAGAGCCTGTCCTGAATGCCGATGAAACGACGTCGAGAACTTTGAAAACCGATAAAGGCAAAAAAATAGACAAGCTGGGTCAGATGTGGATATGCTCGACAGGCAGAGCCGCAAAGAAAAAAATTGCAATATACGAGTACCGTGACAGTCGCACAAAGGCTGTTGCCGAGGAGCTTTACTATGGCTATACGGGCATATTGCAGACTGACGGATTTCAGTCCTATGGCAGCGGCAGCTACACGAGAGTCGGCTGCTGGTCGCATGCACGCAGGAAGCTGATCGACTGCATACCCGAAAAGCACAAAAAGAGCAAAGCGGCGATCGCTGTGGGTATGATCGACAAGATGTTCAAATACGAACGGGAGGCGAGAAAGGAAGACTATTCGGACGAACAGCTGCTTGAGATGCGTCGGGAAAAGATCGCCCCTCTTGTAGATGAGTTCTACAAATTCATAGACAGCCTTCACCCCGGCAATGGTTCACACTTAGCCGAGGCGGTTAATTATGCCCGAAATCAGAAAGCAGCACTGACTGTTTTCCTAAATAATCCACTTGTGGATATGAGCAACAATCTTGCAGAGAGAACAGTCAAGCCTTATATTATTGCAAGGAAGAATTTTCTTTTCAGCTGTACCGAGAAGGGTGCTCACGCAAGCGCGGCGGTTATGACAATTATCGAGACAGCTAAGCGAAATGGTCTTGATGTGTACGGGTATCTCCTGCATCTGCTGACAGAGCTGCCGAAGTACGGTCATACTCCGACAAGGGAACAGCTTGAAGCTCTGATGCCGTGGAGCGACAGCCTGCCTGATTTCTGCAAGAAAAAGTATAGTCAGGTAGAGTCAGTTACAATACCGGAAATGAGTCTATGCAAAGCAAAGGTGTAGTAAGGTGCAGTCAGGTATAGTGGTTTCCAGCATATGATATACAGAAGAGCCGTGTCAGTCAGCACGGCTCTTTTTGGTGGGAATAATTTTGGGGGTGGATTGGTTGGCGGTTACAGATCTTCGTATGCGTTGACTATCTTCCAAGATGTCTTTGTTTTCGGAACGACTTTTTCCGCAAAATATGCCTCGATAGGCAGTCCCGCTTTCTGACTCTCTCTGACGGTCTTTGAGTACGGTATCACTGTTGGGGATGTGCGCACTGAAACAGCTTATTTCACCAGTTAATATGTTTTTTACTCTGATGTTCGGATATGGTTAGAGGGTGCTGCGGTTGCAACACCCTCATTTTTAAAGGAGGACTTATCATGAAAAAAGTCGCAGTAATATGGTCGAGCCCGAATAAAAACGGTCTGACTGCATCTGCAAAAGAACAGATTGTATATGCCGACCCCAAAACCGCAGCTGCACGGACTCGGAACCGCACTCTCACGCATTTTGAACCGCATCGTGCCGCGATAGAACCGCATCGACATATTTAACGTATCAAAAATGGAGCCCGCCTGAACTCAGACAGGCTCCCCGTTAAAGTTGATCAGATTTCCGGATAGTCTATCTCATTCTCATCAAGAATAGCCTTGAGCCGGTCGATATACTCATACAGCCGCTGGATCTCTATCCAGTTGCCGTGACACAAGTGTTCGGCTTCCGCAAGCTCGTGACGGGTGAGCAGATAATCCTCCCATTTCAAGCACTTGTGATCCTTGCTGAAAGCACAGTAATTCTCCATCACGGTTCAGCTCCTTCCGGAAGCCCATGACGTTTTCTCATGGATATTTCACCATCGATCATTACCGGATATGCGGTATTGATTATCCTGTCGATTATCGCATCGGATATCGGACTGTCGTTTTCAGGATCGGGATTTATGCGTTCGTACCAGCCCTCGGCATGGTACTGTGTGCAAAAAATCATCGACTTTTCGATCCTTGCTTCGATGATCTCCAGCAGATTGTAGGCATCATTCGGAGCAAGCTTGCGGATAAGCCACTCGTCGAGGATCAGCAGATCGACTTTCTTGTATGCTTTGATTACCTTAGCAAATTCCCCGTTTGTTCTTGCAATGGAGAGTTCATCAAGCAGCTCCGGAAGTCTTATGTAGCGCACCGACTTGAACTTACGGCAGGCGGCATTTCCGAGAGCGCAGGCGACGTAAGTTTTTCCATTGCCCGATGCACCCATAAGGATAATATGCCTACCCTCGTCAACATAATTGCAGGTCGCAAATCGAAGCATTTTGCCTTTGTCGAGATGTCTGTCCTCAATGTATTCAATACCTTCAATGGTTGCATTAGCATCGGAGAAATGAGCGTTCCTGATGTATCTTACGAGCTTGTTGTTCTGCCTGCGGTTCCATTCGGCATCAACAAGAAGTGTAAGTCTGTCCTCGAAACCAAGCTGTTTGTAGCTGTCGGCATCTTCAAGCTGACGTTCAAGCTCGGCAGCCATTGAATTCATCTTCATAGCTCTTAAACACTCAATTGTGCTGTTGATCATTTGCTACCACCTACCTTTCTCCAGTAGGCGGCACCGCGTGTGATGCCATATTTGTTGCTGTCATCGGTCTTTTCCGTGGGTTTGTCAGGCTCTTTGTTGTTTTTCAGCAGCGTTGTTATCGTGCGTATCGAAGGAGATGACGAGAACGCCAGCATACGCTCACAGGCGGCTTCAAGTTTCTTCTTTCCGTAACGCTTACCGAGCTTCGTTAGGCTTACACAGGCCTTGTACCCCTGTTCGGGAACGCTGCCGGAGGTCAGGAAATGCTTCACGACTTCCTCAACGGATTTGCCAACCGTTGACGCCCATTCCTTGAATTCATCGGCATTGTAGTTCAGATACTCGCGGTGATTCGTCGGCATATGCTCAGGTTTCACGACAGGCTGAACGCTGTACTTTTCAAGTCGCTTGTGTGAAGTCATGCGGCTACCTTTGAAATACACCTCAATCAGATCTTTGGTCAGGCGTATCTGCACCTGATCCCCGATAAGGTCAAAAGGAACAGAATATTTATTCAAGCCGTCCGAGATCAGATAGTCGTTCCCGACAGTCTGCTGTTTCCACACAGAGGGCTCATATCTGTGCTTAGGCAGCGGCAGCATGAATTCCTTTTCCTCAGATAGATATGCTTCTCTACGGTTTCCGGAACGTTTCTGAAATGGCTTTGTATTGACATATTCGAGGCGCTCGTCAACAGCCTCTCTGACCTCTGCAAAAGAGAAAAACTTACGCTCACGAAGTGCGGCGGTTATCCATGTTGTAGAGAATCCGACCGAGCGTTCAACGAACCCTTTATCCTGCGGCTTGCGAACTCTGGCAGGAACAATGGCTGTGCCGTAATATTCCGCAAGTTCACGGTAACTCTCGTTCAGCTGCGTTTCATAGCGAGTGTTCGCCGTCACACCGGTTTTGAGATTTAATGTAAAGAGGATGTTAATGTAAAGCTGAATAAAAATAGATCTAAAATCTAATGATTATAGGTATTCGACTTTACATTAATATGATATAATTGGATCAATCATAGAAAGGAGGAATTATCATCATGATTGATTCCAGTTACTCAATGACACTGTATGATGCAATCCAACTGTTTCAAAGACACATCATACAAAACTACGGATCTGAATCCAAAACAGCACAGGCTTACATTCGGATCTCTAATGATTTACAGCGGTATGCTAAAGGAACGGATTTGGAGGTTTCTCCGGAAGATGTGATCCAAGAATACTATCGTATTATCGTCGGGGTCCCTGCATTTGAAGCTGTTCCGTCAAAATCAAAAGAACGTCGAGGAAGAGCTGTTCAGATGATTCTGGATATCCTTAATGGAAAAGAACCTAAGAGAAAGTATACCACCCATAAGCGTGATTGTCCCATTACGTACCTGAATGTCATCAGAAAATATGAAACTTTCATGAGAAATGACCAAAAGAGCGATGGCACAGTACGCACGAGATCCGGACGAATCACTGTGTTTTTTGCTTTTCTTGAGGAGTGTAAATGTACATCATTAGAGGGCATCACGCCGGAGCTGTTTGCAAGATTTGTATCGTCCCTCAATGATAGGTATTCATCACAGGGAAAAGCGTCCATTTTGTATACGTTAAGGAATTTCTTTTCCTATGATGAGTTCTCAGGAGCGCTATCTTTCGATCCGATTCCCTTTTTGACAGGGATTCATTCCGGAAAGCATGAAAGACTCCCATCCTTTTACACGGCAGAAGAAGTAAGGCGTATCCTGAATGCTGTCGACAGGAATACCCCATGGGGAAAAACAGTCTATCTTATGATGCTTTTGGCAAGTGTGTACGGTTTTCGCTCAAGCGATATCAAAGCAATGGTTCTTGACAATATAAACTGGAAAAATCGCACAATAAATATCACGCAGTACAAGACGCACAAAGAGATTTCCCTTCCCATGACAGATGAGATCCTTTTTGCACTCCTTGACTATATTAAGAATGTGCGTCCTGAGTCAGACTGTTCGAATGTGTTCATCCGACTTAGAAAACCGTACATTGCATACTCAATGAATGATCACTTTGGCGACAAGATATTACCGTTTTTTGAAATTGCCGGTGTTGATACAAAAGGTAAACATCATGGTCTGCATTCTTTAAGGCATAGTTTGGCAACAAACCTTTTGGTTTCAGGAACCCCGATAAATGAGATTGCTGTGATACTTGGACACACATCTGCGGCATCCACAAAAACTTATGTATGGTCAGATATAGAGCATCTCCGAGCAGCAGCATTGGAGGTGCCTAAAAAATGATCAATGACAAGGAATTTCTTAAATTTGAAGAAGGTTTTTTCAAACCATATTTTGAAAAATTCATAGAGTTCAAGCGTGGAAAAGGTGAAAAAGTTGCTCATTCAACCATGGTTCGCTTAAGGAAACTGAACAATTCGCTTAATACTTACTATGAACACCATATATCTGACCAGATGGTGGAGGAGTTACTGGCTCCTCGTGATGGATTAAGCGAATTAGAACGCCAATATCTTACAGCGAATCTCCGCCAGTTTTGTTCTTTCTTGGCGCTTCTCGGAATTGATGCGGTCATCGTCCCACGAAAATATATGCGAACGGTAAAGAGTGAATTTCGTCCGTACATTTTCAGCGACGATGAACTGCGCCGTCTGACTATTGCAGCCGACACGCTTCCTGCATCAAGAAAGTCGAGCTCGCATCAGCAGATATACCCAGTGCTCGTCAGATTACTTATAGGTACCGGAATGCGCATAGGCGAAGTCCTTGCACTGAAGCGGGCGAATGTTGACACTTCAAACGGTGTGATCAATGTTATCAACGGTAAAAATGGCGTTTCAAGATTTATTCCTGTATCCGACAGCTTGAAAGAAGTCCTATTTGACTATGCCAAGACTATAGATATGTCTGATGAGAATAGACCGTTTTTCACTTCCTCCTACACCGGTGGTCATCTTACATATGATGCTATGAAATATATGTTTCCAAAGATGTTTAAGACGGCAGGCATACACAAGTCAGATGGTAAGACGCCAAATATCCATTCTATCCGGCATACATTCTGCACCAAAAGTCTGGAAAAAATGTTGGAAAACGGAATGAATGTCTATACTGCTATTCCAATACTGGCGGCATACGTCGGACATGTGAATTACATAGATACAGAAAAATACATTCATTTCACAGAACAGGGACATACGGATTTCTTGCAGAAAGAATCATCCTTGGGGAGTCTATTCCCGGAGGTGGACAATGAGTGATAATTTATTCTTCTATATACAACGATATTTTATGTCTTACCTAATGAAACAGCATAATTACGGCCCTAATACTGTTTCATCATACCGAGACACCTTTAAGCTTTTGCTTAAATTTATGTCAGAATCCGGTAAAAGCATATCAAAGAAAACTGTTGATGAGATTGACTGCGATGTAGTACTCAAGTTTCTCTCTTGGCTTTCGAATGTCAGGAAAAATGGGGTGCCTACCCAAAATGTAAGATTGGCACATATAAAATCATTTTTTCGATATGTAATGATGATCTCACCTGAATACTCCGGGCAATGCAGCGAAATACTCAGTATACCATTTGCAAAGGAAGATAAAAGGCTTCCTGATTGTATGTCTACGGATGCTATAAAGCAAATGCTTTCATCGATCGACTCATCATCTAACGAGGGACTAAGGCATTTGGCAATCTTATCCCTTATGTACGATTCAGCTTGTAGGGTTCAGGAAATCATTTCACTAGATGTCAAAGACTTTCAGCCGGGTCAATGCTGCAGGATATATGTGCATGGTAAGGGAAATAAATATCGCACCATTCCGTTACTGGGAAAAACAGAAAAAATCATCTCAAAATATATCAGGCAATTCGGTCTTATGCAAGAGTCCCCAATGTTTTGCAACAGGAATGGTGACCGGCTAACAAGGCAAGGCAGTCCGCGTACATAATAAGGAAATACTCTAAGTTGGCAAACGATACGGTTCCCGGTATTATAACCGGCTCTGTATACCCACATCGATTACGCCACAGTAAAGCCACACACCTTGTGGACAATGGCGTAAACATTTATAATGTCAGGGATTTCTTGGGACATGAGTCTGTTGCAACAACTCAGATTTACCTGTCAACGAATCCGGAAGTTATCAGAAAGGCTATCGAGACAGTAGCTGAGAAAACAGTATCAGAAAGCCTTGATTTCTTTTCAGACAAAGAAAAGGACGATTTTGATTTCCTTCTTGGATTCACTAGGATAACACGCATTTGTTAATGTAAAGTAGGTCATGATGGAATGCCGATCAGACTTTCATTGAAACGGCCGACTTTACATTAACATCCTCTTTACATTAAATCTCTAATGTGAAGCTTTACATTAGAGATTATCCGGAACCAAAACTCTTGTCACACCATCGAAGTATTCATAAGCGTGAATGTGGCACATGAGCCAGTTCTCCTGCTTCATGTCGGTGCAGGCTTCAACGTAAAGATAACTGCTGCAAGGCAATGCTGCTACGAAGATGTAAGCCTTGTACTCCTCACCTGTAACGCTGTCAAAGTACGGAATAGTGCCGCCTGCCCAATCTACCTGCATAACATCTCCAGGCTTATGCGTTACACGCATGGTAGCTTTAGTTACACGAGCCCAGCGACGGTATTTGTCACCGAACTGGGTGCTCATGTAGGGTGTTTCACCGTTTGCATAGGCATGCTCACAGTATTCATTCCAGAGTAGTGTGAGTGTCACACCTTTCTTGGACAGCTCACGGTGGATGTAGTCGTAATCTGGCTCTGCATAATGACTTCCGGCTGTTCTCCTTTCCGGATAGAAAAGCTTTTCAAGCTCAGCATTAGTCACATCCTCATCGATAGGCCATTCCACTCCATGCTTTGCAGCAAGTTCCAGAACATTCTTGACGGTATGATGAGAATGCCCCACTCTTGCAGCGGTCTGTCTCAAGCTGTATCCCATACTGGTAAGCCTGAGTATTTCTTTGTAGTCCACCATATGATAGACCTCCTTGATATGTAGTCACGTCATTGACGCGCCATATCAAGTATATCATATTTTGCCGGGCAGTGCCCGTGGGCAGTCAGCGGCGAGATGTGGCAAAATATCCGTGCAGTTGTGGCAGTGTGGGCGGGATATACATGAGTTTTAGCTCTGTGCGCAACTGTTTTAGCCGATCACCGACGGTCTGATTACTTGGATACATCTCTCCAGTGCCATCCATAAACCATTCCTTGTTAACGCGAGTGCCTTTTAGAATTCTGCTAATACTATCTTCAGAAAAATTGGTTTCTCCATTTTCTAAGCGCGATTCAAGAGATGCAGACATATTGCAAAGCCTTGCAAAAACGGCAACAGTCATTTTATTGTGTTCTCTTAACTGTTTTAGCCTGTACTTCATCGGTTCTTGTCAAGCCTCTCAATCTCATCTATCAGCTCAAGTAGCTCATCCATACTTTCCCCATTATACCAAATCGCTTTCATCCCGACAGCTTCAGCACCTTTGACGTTCTTCTCGCTGTCATCGATGAACACGCATTCTGACTTTTCTAGCCCATACCGCTCACACAGTATCTCATATATCCGCTTATCAGGCTTCACAACGTGCTCATAGCAGGAGAACACGCCGCCATCGAAGTGTGGGAGAAAGTTGAGTGGGAACACGTGCATCAGGTACTCGAAGTAGTTGGAGAGGAAGAAAATCTTATAACCTTTTGATCTCAGGGTTGTGATCAACGGCACAGTGGATGCTTTATCACGCGGACACTCACCGAGTTTGGAGAAGATGAGTCTGATCTCGGCTTCGTAGTTCGGAGCAGAGCTAATGAACAACTTGAGAACTTCTTCATCAGTCATGCTCCCCTTATCAAACTCCACCCAGTCTGGATTGCGCCACATAGCTCTAGTCACGATATCGGCTGTTTCGGGATCTAAGTATTTAGCTACGAAACTGTCCCAATCGAAATCCGTCAGAACGCCGCCGATGTCGAAGATTATAGAAGTTTTAGGCATGGGTGGTGGCTCCTTTCTTGTATTCGGACTTCATATAAGAGTGATGTATAGCATAGCGAAGAGGTAGATGGCGAATAGGAGGTGGATGAAGTGCGGATTGATTATCTTTTTCATATGGCTTTAGTATAACCACAGAGAGTGTGTTTTTGTCAAGAGCTGTAGCCATCTGGAGCAGTCACTCTTTTGCCCAGGCATTATTGTCCAATATCTCTTCTATTTTATCAAGATCTCTGCTTGCTATACGTGGATTCAATCCTTCTCTAACCTTATATTTCGCTAGATCATTCATATCGAATGAAGGGTTTTCTACGGTAAATGCTTTGCATAAATCCCATAGCACATTTCCGTATCCAAGGTCTTTGGGATGGATGCAAACCTGCGTGTACTTTTCGCTATTACTCGGCAAGTGCATCCGTTTCATCAACTGACGAAATCGTTCCTTATAATCTTCCATTACCTTCTCCTTTAAATCAACAAATTCTATTAAAATGGTAACCACACTGGTTCGTACACTTGTTTCAGGGTAACTTAATCCCTTCGGAACAGATCCCTTGTATAGACCTTATCAGCCACATCATCAAGACAAGAATCATATCTGTTTGCAATGATAGCAGCAGAACGCTTCTTGAACTCTTCGATGTCGTTAACCACAAGGCTGCCGAAGAACGTCTCACCATCCTGTAAAGAAGGCTCATAGATAATTACAGTTGCACCCTTAGCCTTGATACGTTTCATAACACCCTGAATAGAACTCTGACGGAAGTTATCGGAGTTTGACTTCATGGTAAGACGGTATACACCGATGACAACTTCCTTCTCTTTCGCTCTATCAAAATCATCAGAACCTTCATAGGCACCGACAATCTCAAGCACACGCTCAGCGATAAAGTCTTTTCTTGTCCTGTTGCTCTCAACGATTGCTCCAATAAGATTCTGTGGAACATCAGCATAGTTAGCGAGAAGCTGTTTGGTGTCCTTCGGTAGACAATAACCGCCGTAGCCAAAGGAAGGATTATTGTAGTGTGTGCCAATACGAGGATCCAAGCACACACCATTGATAATTGCCTGTGTGTCTAAGCCTTTCATTTCAGCGTATGTATCCAGTTCGTTGAAGTATGACACGCGGAGTGCAAGATAAGTATTCGCAAACAGCTTGACTGCCTCTGCCTCTGTTGTTTCCATGTATAAAGTAGGGATGTTCTCTGCAATTGCTCCTTGTTGGAGAAGATCTGCGAAGGTGTGAGCTGCATTGCAACAGATCTCATCGTCCTGTGGAAAACCCACGATAATGCGGCTCGGATAGAGATTATCGTAAAGAGCCTTTGACTCACGGAGGAATTCAGGTGCGAAGATAATGTTCTTACC
Source organism: Ruminococcus albus 7 = DSM 20455 (assembly GCF_000179635.2). Taxonomy (NCBI): domain Bacteria; kingdom Bacillati; phylum Bacillota; class Clostridia; order Eubacteriales; family Oscillospiraceae; genus Hominimerdicola; species Hominimerdicola alba. Next base: position 173,849 of record NC_014825.1, read on the forward strand.
AACTTCTCCGTAGAGGCTAATATAGTGCTCTGTGATCCTCTTTGTATAGCCGACAGGAATTGTGGATTTGATGATAATCACAGGGTGTTCCTCACGACTTTTGCCCTTGTTTGATTCAAAAACAAGATCCATGGCTGCTTCAACATAAGATGTATCGAAGAAATTTTTCTTGCTGTCGTAATTTGTAGGGGTTGCTATGATGATGAGTTCGGCAGAACTGTAGGCTGATGCTCCGTCAAGTGTAGCGGTCAAATCAAGGTTGCTGTCCTTGCCACCTGCTGTTTTTCCTTCTGTGAGGTATCTCTCGATCTCATCGTCCTGAATCGGGGATATATGATTGTTGATCTTTTCTACCTTTTCAGGGACAACATCAACTGCTGTCACATGGTTATGCTGTGCGAGAAGCACAGCAAGGGAAAGACCGACATAACCAGTTCCTGCAACTGCTATATTCATATATGTATTACTCCTTTACTGTTATGTGGTTCTCAATTAGTAGCAGAATATTTAATAGGACAAACTTCCACACACTTGTAGCACCGAATACAGAGACTTGCATCCAATACCGGATAAAGAAAGCCTTCCTCGTCTTCTTCCATAAAAATTGCACCATGTGGCAGGTCATATTTCTCACCGAAACTTCCAACAGAATCTTTGCCGCTATTAAGCAACAATCCTTTTACGGTGCAAACAGCATAACAGGCGGTACATCCACAGCAATTCTCTCGAATGTTATATAGTTCCGGAAGTTGCTTATCAGTTTCAATCAAGCTCTTTGTTTTAGGGCTATAAGCTAATGGAATACCGTTTGTTCCTATTTTTATATTTTTATAACGTGTTGAAATATGTGGCTGATAACAAGTCTGGTCTTGAGGCTTCGGTTGTTGTTCATCCGGTAAAAAAGAGCCATCTGCATACTGATAAACCTTGGTACCGGCAGGCACATCATCGTACTCATGAGATGAGTTAACACGAGTTATTCTTTTCATTTCTATCATCTCCTAAGTAATTTATGTGCTAAACGTATTGCGAATTGTTTACTCTTATTGATAAAGCCAAAATTAGTGTATTTCTTTGCGAGATAATCAAAATTTTGCATATAAAAGTCTTTCCAAAACTGATACCGATTATCTGGAAACGGAAAAGGTGCTTTCAAAGGCGGTTGTAAACTCTTTTCAATATCACATTCCTTATAATCTAAACTATCATTAACAGCATTGAACATATTATTTCCTAATTCATCATTAACAAGAACTAATGAAACACCTTTGTTATCATCAAAGCCCGGTGCGGCATTTTGAATTCCCCAATAATCTGCAATAGTTATATTTCCAGGATGCATTATAGATTTATAAGGACATCTGTGACAACAAGGCCTGAGTATATCATGGCCATAAAACAATTCCTTAAAAACATCACTATCCACTCTTGAATTGTTCTTCATATATAATGATTCAACATGAGCTGCCCAGCCAAACTCTCTTTTATTTCTAAAATCAACATTATCTATCTGACTATTGGCTCTTTCCTCTTGCCATTTTATATAATTGACCCAGATAAGTGGACTTGGAACTCCGTGACATACAATGTCAACACAAATCAGATTGGAATACTCTTGTCCCAAAAACAATTGCAATCCAGCTACTTGGCAAGAAGTGCCTGAAAACAACACTTGCTTATTGGCTTTCAGATCGTCTTCCACCAATTCAAATACATTTCCTAATGAACTTTGAATATACTTAGAGCCGCGCATCCTGTCTCGTTCTTCTTTTGAAGTGGCACGAATATGCTTTGCCAACAAGTCATCAGTCAAAATGCATCCATATACGACACCATTTCTATCCAACACATAATCTGACAAAGCCGTAAAGATTCCTCCTGAACGTGATGCCATTCGGATCCGCTCATCTTTATGCTTTACAGCAAATACAAGTGGAACATTATATTTATCCAAGACGTTATTCACACCTCTTTTCTCTTTGAGCGTTTCAATGATTTTATCATTTCAAAACAAGTTGGGTTGATTATTAGATTCATGAGCGTTCCTATTGCCCCTATCACAAGAGTCAAAACAATGCCAGCAAGCAAAAATGTAGGAATATTTGCAATCTCAAAGTCTATAACCTTATCTAGGATAACAACTATGATAAATAATAGTATGTTAGATCCAATGATAGTAATAGACTTTCTATAAGATCTATGCATAACCTTCTTGTCACTGATATAAGTTGTATAGATGATTTTAAGAGGAAGCGCAATAACAGTTGCAAACAGAACACCCACAATTCCAAATTTAAGAACAAGAATGATAGACAGCGTAATGTTAGTTATTGCTTCAATAAGTGAAATACGACTCGTTGGTTTTGCATAGCCGGCTACACCTGTCAAGTTTCCTTGAATGTATCGACTCCATGAAAGAATCTGAACTAAACAAAACATGATAGGTAATTCCGAGTAAAGATAATTGACATCGGCAATACTACGCGTATACATAGTAATGAAAGGAATTGTTAGGACATACGCAACAGACATTAGTATGGTCATAGAACCGATAAATACAGACATAAACGCATCATGAACCTTTTCATATACAGATAGTCCTTCATGATACTTCACTCCTAAAGTGTAATTGATGCTGGAATATATAGCATTTAATAGCGTGTTTATACTCACAAAGACCATATTATAAACTGAATATACACTTGACAAAGTGGTGCTGACAAATACAGAAAGAACAATTAAGTCTGTTGATGAGAATATTGTCCATGCAATTTCTGTAATGATATAGGAATTCCTGTCATTCAGTTTTGCAGTTTTGGGTGCAGCCTTCTCATTGATCCAAGCGTAATTCTTCCTGAAATAATAGCGATAGAAAGCCACTTTTCCAATCGTTAAAAGTAAATAGCAAGCCTGTAAAATAACAATGCTAATGCCATTTAAAGCTAGTATAATTCTGATTATATAGGACAAAACCTTATAAACCAGATCAGTAATACCATTAATGTATTCCTTTCCATCCGTATTAAGCGTAACTTTAACCGTTTGAACATAATAAAATGAAAGAACAGAAGAAGCGCCTTCCAACAGAATGACAAGGAATATTGTCTTATAATCAACTTCTGTCTTTAATACAATCGGTGCTACAACAGCCAATGTACAAACTGCCAAGCCATAGATTAATGTCAGTTTTCTATAATAATTCATAGCTGCTGAAACAATAAACGATACACCATCATGGTCATTATCATGAATAGGCTTATATAATGCATTTCTCGCAGCTTGTCCAATTCCAGCTTCGAGTAGTGCCATATAGGTGAATATTTGCGTTAAAGTGGTGAGCAAGCCGTTTATGTCAGAGCCATAACTCGATATAAAGATTCTTGGTACGATTAATCCAAGAATCATGGTAATGAACTGCCCTACAAAACCTATAGTTGCATTCTTTAATAAATTTTTCTTATTCATCTTAGTTCAGTCATCAATTGCTTTTCAACTCTTGTAGAAGTAACTCTTTAGATGTCTCTACATAATTAATAAGCCTTTCGTAATTAACCTTATTGGGGTCGATATAAATCATTCCGTTTTCGCTATAATTGTAATTAATTTCGTTTAATAAATCACATATTCTGTCTTTTAAATCATTAGTTCCGTTAAAAATCACCGGCTTTTTATAGATTAAGCCAAAGGCAAAGGCATGAAATGAATTTGTAACAATGACTTTAGTTTCATAAATTAAGCTGAGAAATTCGCTCGGTCCAACATCATTTCTTATATCAATCAAATTACTAGTTGACCTATTTTGGCAGGTTGGATGAATACCAATAATTCTGAGATTCTTTTCGGAAGCAATTTTGATTGCTTGTTCATCCAACTCTTTATCAGAGCGCAATAAATAATATAATATAAAACATGGTTATCCCTTTAACACACCATTAAAAAGTGCTATATAACAATGAATCATCGTGTTGATGTTATCCTTCCCCCGCCGCAGGCGGGGGAAGGATAACCGCCGAGTATTTCTAGTTCTTATATTACACCAAATTAATTGGTGTGTAAACGGGATAATCAGAATATAAAATTATCCTCTTTTACATTCTCGTTCTGAAAATTTAACCATTCATCTAATGATAGCAAAAAAACAGGATCGATTACTAAATCCGAGTTTATATGTGATAGATTTAAAATATTTACGCCAAATCTCTCACGAACACTTACCCACGAAAACAAGGGGAGATATTTTTTTATATTCTCAGATATTTCATTAGATATTCTTTTATTGCCAAAACTAGCAGCATATGAAATACTCATTTTTTCTGAATCTACAAAAGAAAGAAAATATGGAGAAGAATCGTTAAGGAAGGCATCATTCCAAACCTGATCGCTACCTGTAATAAAGCAGTCAAAATCACTGTTTAATAATCCCAGCTTATCCTTGGTGACATTATCCGTAATAGTAAGATTGTTAATTACAAAATTATCAAACAGGGCATACTGTCTCTTTCGCTTAAAAAACAGCTTGGCTTTCCCCAGTATTTCTCCTTTACTTCGAGAATCAAATGGATTCAAGGAATACTCGTGATGCAACTCAGGAGGATAATAATTAATGATTTTTACATTATATGAATTGTTTGTTAAAAAATTAGACAGCGCTAACGCTTGTAATACAGCACCATAATTGTATGCAAAATGAAAAGTTATGATGCCAATCCTATTTATCAACATATGTTACTCCTCCATTATTTACTGAAAGTATCTCTCTATAGTAATCATAAATTGATGAAGCTGATTTCTCAATACTATACAAACTAATGGCAATTTCTATCGGATTTTTCATAAAATTCAAAACATCCATGTCGTTCATTTTTGATATTTCAGTCATATACTCTGCCATTTGAGAAATACTATCATATAGAAAGCCGCCTTTTGTTTTTTCTAAAATCTCCTTTGTTCCAGCGGTATTTCTCCCAATAACTGGGCAGCCTAACATATTCGCCTCTGCAGTCATCATTCCAAAACCCTCATTATACGACCCAACTATCAAGGCTTTGGCGGATAACATAAATGGTTTGATATCCTTTTGAAAACCTATAAACTGAACCCTGCTTATAATTCCATAGTCTTCACACTTTTGTTTAATCATATCAATATATCCATCGTCACCAAATCCCGCAATCTTAAGAATAAATTCACTGTTATTTTTACAAAATATAGCGAACGCATCTATAACGTCAGTTATGCCTTTTTCAGGCGATATTCTATTAGCAACTAGGAAATACTTCATCTTTTCTTTTGTTTCAATTTTACATTCATTCTTAAAGAATAGTGCATCATATATAACCTTTGATTTAATATTGTTTTCTAAGCCGAAATATTTTTGCATATCATATGTTATTATAACCGTATATGATTCTCGAAACATCTCTTTAACTTTTTTTTCGGAAGGATACAACCTCCTGTGAAAATCCAATGTTTGATATTCTCTTATATGCCATAGATGCGGAATACCAAGTCTTTTAGCTAACAAGTAGCCCTCCTGAATCACACCAGTATTAGTATGAATCAAATCCGGTTTTTGCGTTTTAATCACTCTTTTTATGTCTTTTTCACTTTTTATTCTTCTATAAGATAGTACAGTTTTTCTATATAATTCTCGTAATACAGAACCTTTTTTTTCAGTTAAACACAACGGATTCATATTACAACGTTGATATTTTACACCTAACTGATTCAATCTTTCAATAATTTCTACATTTCCAGAATTTTGATTATCATAAGGGATTATTACAAAGGGCTCAATATCTTTTTTTTTCAGTTCAGATAACAAGTTTAAAAAAGTTATTGTCGCTCCTCCCATCACTGTTGAATGCAATAAGAAAAGGATTTTCATATCTTCACCACCATATTTTTTTCTTCGGCAATAAAATACCGAAATAAGCGTCCGTTTTACGCTTCGATATACCTTCCATTCAGTACATCCATAAGGTATCTTCCATACTGGTTCTTCATAAGTTCCTTTGCATCTGCCATCAGTTCTTTTTTAGAGATCCATCCATTGAGGTATGCAATTTCTTCAAGGCAAGCGATCTTTCTGTGCTGATGATCTTCAATTGTCTTTACGAAATTCGTAGCCTCAACGAGAGACTCATGTGTACCTGTATCAAGCCATGTAAAGCCCTGTCCGAGAAGTTCAACATTGAGTTTACCGCTTTCAAGATAAATACGGTTGAGGTCGGTAATTTCCAGCTCACCTCTTGCAGAAGGCTTGAGGGACTTAGCATACTCTACTACCTTTTCGTCATAGAAGTAAAGACCTGTTACGCAGTAGTTTGACTTTGGATGCTCAGGCTTTTCCTCTATTGAAACAGCCTTGCCGTTTCCGTCAAATTCAACGATACCGAAACGTTCTGGATCGTCAACATAATACCCGAATACTGTTGCACCATTGCCATTTTCAGCGTTCTCAACTGCCTTTTTCAGACGCTTCACAAGTCCGTGACCTGAGAAAATATTATCACCGAGAACCATAGCACATGGCTCGCCCTTTGTGAATTCTTCACCGATCAGAAATGCCTGTGCAAGTCCGTCAGGTGATGGCTGCACCTTGTACTGTAAGTTTATTCCAAACTGATGTCCATCACCGAGAAGGTCCTCAAATCTGGGAGTATCCTGCGGTGTGGAAATTATGAGTATATCACGTATCCCTGCTTGCATAAGCACTGACAGCGGATAGTATATCATCGGCTTGTCATAAATGGGGAGAAGCTGCTTTGATGTTACCTTTGTTAGCGGATAGAGTCGTGTACCACTTCCACCTGCAAGAACGATTCCTTTCATTTTGACCTCCTCAGAGCGTTATGCCCTCTTTTTCACAGTATTCATTGAACGAAAGATTCTTTGTATCCTTTTCTGAAAGATTCAGGTCAGCATCTGTCATACCCTCAGGCATTTCCCATTCGATACCGATTGTCGGATCATTCCACATCAAACCACCTTCATCATTAGGATACCAGAAGTCCGTAACCTTGTAGCAGAATTCAGCCTCGTCACTGAGTACGATGAAGCCGTGAGCGAAATTCTTCGGGATAAGGAACTGCTTCTTGTTTTCTTCGGTCAGCTTAATGCCAAACCACTTGCCAAAAGTTTTGCTACCTTTTCTAAGGTCAACAGCAACATCAAATACCTCGCCCCTTATTACTCTGACAAGCTTATCCTGCGGATGGTTGAACTGATAGTGAAGTCCTCTCAGAACGCCCTTTGTGGAGCTTGACTGATTGTCCTGAACAAATGTGTAGTTCAGTCCCTCAGCTTCCATGTCCTTCTGATTGTATGTCTCCATGAAGTAACCACGATTGTCACCATGGACGGCAGGCTCAATAACACACAGCCCTTCGATACCACCAACATTTTTCTGAACTTTTATCTGTCCCATTATTCTAACTCCTTTACATATCTTGCAACTGCATCCTGCCATGTTGGAAGCGGCTTAAATCCTGCTTCAACCAGCTTTGACTTATCAAGTCGGCTGTTGAATGGTCTTGCAGCCTTTGAGAGTCCATACTCGGCTGTAGTAACCGGTATGACTTTAGTGGACATTCCTGCTGCTTTGTATATCTCTTTAGTAAAATCATACCAGCTGATATAGCCGCCTTCGTTTGTTGCATGGTAATAGCCATATTTCTCGGTTTCTATCATATCAACGAGCAGCCTTGCAAGATCAAAAGTATATGTAGGTGTACCGATCTGATCGTTTACAACCCTTACTTCATCATGTGTCTTGCCGACATTTATCATAGTCTTGATGAAGTTCTTGCCGTTCTTGCCGAATACCCAGGCAATACGTACAATGAAGTACTTTTCAAGGGTATTTGCAACCGCAAGCTCTCCGTCAAGCTTAGTCTGACCATATACATTCATTGGTGCATAGTCCTTGCAATCCGGAATCCAAGGCTCGGTTCCCTGACCGTTGAACACATAGTCAGTGCTGATGTAGACCATTTTTGCATTGATCTTCTTGCAGATATCAGCGATATTCTGCGTACCGTCAACATTTATTGCCTTGACCTTCGGCTTATTCTCCTCGTCCTCAGCAGCATCTACTGCTGTCCATGCAGCACAGTGGATAACAACATCACACTTGGAGTTGGAGATAACAGTTTCAACCGCATTTTTATCGGTAATATCAAGCTTTACATATTCAGCATTTGTTACAGCACTTCCATCTGCAGCGCCTGAATATACATCAGTGATATCACTGCCGACAGCTTCAATACTTCTTGCAGCCAGTTCGTTCACAACATCATGTCCGAGCTGACCGTTAACGCCAGTTACAAAAACCTTCATCATCGATTCCCATACATCTTCTCGTAGTAGTTCTGATACTCACCGGAGATGATGTCCTTCCACCATTTTTCGTTGTCGAGATACCACCTTATCGTCTTCTTGATGCCGTCTGCGAACTTTGTCTCAGGCAACCAACCGAGTTCGTTGTGGATCTTTGTCGGATCAATAGCATAACGCATATCGTGGCCTTTACGATCGGTAACATATGTGATAAGGCTCTCAGGCTTACCGAGTTCCTTGCAGATAAGTTTAACGATGTCAATATTTCTCATTTCGTTGTGACCGCCGACATTGTATACCTCGCCGACTCTGCCTTTGTGTATTATGAGATCGATAGCACGGCAGTGATCCTCGACATACAGCCAGTCACGAACATTCTCACCCTTGCCGTAAACAGGGAGAGGCTTGTCTGCGAGCGCATTTGCTATCATCAGTGGGATCAGCTTCTCTGGAAAGTGGTAAGGTCCGTAGTTATTGGAGCAGCGCGAAATTGTCACAGGGAGGCCATAAGTCCTATGGTAAGCCATAACAAGCAGGTCAGCACCAGCTTTTGAAGAACTGTAAGGGCTGCTTGTGTGGATAGGTGTAGTCTCTGTAAAGAAGAGGTCGGGACGGTCAAGCGGAAGGTCGCCGTAAACCTCGTCGGTACTTACCTGATGATATCTCTGAATACCGTACTTTCTGCAAGCGTCCATGAGGACCTGTGTACCGAGAATATTAGTCTGGAGGAATATCTCAGGATTCTCGATAGAGCGGTCAACGTGTGACTCTGCTGCGAAGTTTACTACGATATCAGGCTTTTCTTCCTCAAAAAGCTTGTAGATAGCCTCTCTGTCACAGATATCAATCTTGCAAAAACGGAAATTCGGGTTATCCATTACACTTTCAAGTGTGCTGAGATTTCCTGCGTATGTGAGCTTGTCCACGCATACTATCCTGTAATCAGAATATGTGTCAAGCATATGGAATACAAAATTTGAACCTATAAAGCCGGCTCCGCCTGTTACGATTATAGTCATATCTTTTCTCCTTATAAAATTATGGTTTTTTCATATTCTCGACTTTATCCTTTAATACCATTTTTTGCCCTCATAAATGTGGCATATAATTAAAATTATTCAACAAACAATCTCTCATTGACAAGAATTAATTGCTTTTTGAATGGCAGTAGTTTAGTGGAGACATATATAACCATGAGCTTACCAAAACTTTTTAAACTCAAAATTGTTATCTGTAATTTAAATTCAAGCTTAAATAGTCTAATTATCTTGCATAAATCCACTTAAAACATCTCTAATTGTATTAAGTTTTTCAAACCCTGATATATTATCGGGTTCTAGATAGGCTCCTTCACCCCATTCGTTCCAAGCATCTATAATAAGGAAGCCTTTCCCAACCGAAACAGACTTCTTAATTTGTGAATATACAAGCTGTTTAAATCGAGGAATACTAAAGTTTTTAAATATAGTACAATTGTGAGAGTGACGAGGTGAATTATCCCATTCAGCAAACAGTCCCAAATAGTGATTAGGATCATTATCTATTCGCTTTTCTATCAAATCACATACTGAGTCATAATTAAAATAATTTGTGACAAATTTGCCTTTCACCAGCTTTTTTATTCCTCTTCTAATCCTATTAATAGTATGCTGAAATTTCATTTCTAAAAACGTTGTGTAAGTGGGTTCATAATCAAAACACGCATCAAAATATTTCTTGTTCCATATTAAATGATGCCCACCTAATGTTTGAACTAAAAATATACCATTAAAACCATTTTCTTTTGCTAATCGATCCCATCCTTCTCTATATATATTAAAATCAGGAATCGCTTCATAATCATAAATAAACAAAACAGGCTTGTTATCTACTTTGATATATCTATCATCCATAAAATAAGGGAGATATTCATAAAAATGCTGTTTTACATCTTCAAAACTTGCTGCGTATTCCTGCTTTCTTAGCATTTGTTTGTTGTATGAAAACCAAGTTCTCATCCAATCATGATTAGCCCATGAAAAGCAGTATTCTATTCTAATATCTTTATTCATTAGCAGAAGTTTTGCAGGTGTCTCAAGCAGTTTTTTTCCATTCGAATAATATGAGTACATTACAAACCCATTTATTCCATATTTATTTGCAAGATCAACTTGATGTCTTATACTTTCAATTCGAGATAGATCATAATAACCTTCAACTGGAATCCTTGGTTGTTTGATGTAACGATTTAACGGTTTTGCTGATTTAACAACATTCCATTCCGTAAAACCTTCTCCCCACCACTCATTATTTTCTGGGATCTCATGAAATTGTGGGAGATAAAGTGCTAATATTTTTGGCATATAAATGTACCTCACTGCAATTTTAATATATTAACAGCTATATTTTTAGCTGTTCCAAGTAATACCAAATAAATAATTCTAAAATAACTCTCTTGGTGTTTAAGCATATCGATAATTCTACTTTTATTCACTTTCCATCCTTGTTTACAGGCATATACTAGTTCATTCTCTAATCTGATTCTTAACGCATTTGGATATTTTTCATATAAAAGTGAGTATTTCGACACGAGCATAAGTAATCCGTCTAATTTTTTTTTCGAATTCAATGATATTGAGTTCTCATTAATTCTATAATAAGAAAGAGCTTCTTCTATATATCCAATTCTCCCGATTTGAATCATTCTAATGAATAAATCCTGATCTTGATAAGAGGGCATCTCTTCGTCTAGCATTTTTGAATCTATAAAGCACTGTTTTGTAAAAGATACATTTGAAAACCCACCTAAATAATTATTGGATAGCATTAGTTCTAATGCATTTTCATATTCTGGATTCTCACGTTTACTATATCGGTGTTTATTTTTACCGAAGATAATAAAGTCTGAATATACAATATCATATCCTTTATGAAACATTTCAACTATTTTAGAGACTCTTGTATTCTCCCAATAATCATCATCATCCAGAAATGATAAATACATCCCGCTTGATTTCAAAGCACCAAGATTTCTAGAATAATTTGCGCCCATCTGACGCTCATTAATATAATACTGGATTGCTCCTTGATATGAACGAACCATTTTTTCAATTTGAATATTATATTGATTTGAGGGAGCATCGTTAACTATGATGATCTCTATGTTACTATACGTTTGTTTAATTACGCTTTCAACCGCCTCTCGAAGTATTTCAACATCTCGATTACAAGTTGTAATTATCACAGAAAACAATTCTTTCATTTATCCACCTGTACTTTTCGAATGATTTTTGCGGGATTTCCACATATAATGCAGTTTTCAGGAAAACTATGAGTGACTACACTATTTGCTCCTATTATTGAGTTTTCACCTATTATTACGCCTGAAAGAATACTCACTTTCTCTCCTATCCATACATTTTTACATATATGTATTTCACCATTTGATGATAATAACCTTTGATTCGGAGATATATTCAAATCAGAGAAATCAGATAATCCATGATTATGATCTATAATCATAACATCACTTCCAATTAATACATCATCATCAATGATAATCGAATTAATACAGCCAATATGGCAGCGTTTTCCTATCGAAACATTATTTCCTATAATAATAGATGGGGTGTATTTTTTTCCATTATGTTCACTCCAAGTTTCAAATATCCCATTATAATCAAGTTTAAAATTATCCCCAATTTTGCAGTTGTTCAAGCCTTTTAAACTAATAGGGAAGATAATTCTCGGATTCTTTCCACACGATTTACATTCCATATGAAAAAGTTTCTTGTAGTAGTAAAGCTTGATTTTCAAGCGCAGATTATTCATTTTTTTTATCATTTTAAAAAGGAAGTAAATCATACTGATTCTCCACCATTCTTTAATATTCATAACGATTTTTGCACCACAGAACATGTTTATTTTAATAATAAATAAATAAATATCCACTTCATTATAAATGGTATTCCTGTCAAAGGGTAATTTTGAATTGTTGTCATCGAAAAAGATAACATAAAAATATATTGTCCAAGACTTAAACAATCTCGTTTATTCGTGTAATTTCTTTCAACATAATGTGCGAAACAGCCTAATAACAATCCGCCTAAAAACGTTCCAACAATTCCAAAATCCAAATAAAACGGGAATAGAGTTGATGCTGTTGCATTTGTTTGTATTTCATAACCGACAAACAAAAAATCCTTTGCTTGTCCAGACATAGTTTGTTGACCTGTTAAAAAATCATGACCTATCACTCCTAATGTTCTAAGAAAAACAATTGGAATATCAATAATTGAGCTGAAGGTAGCTTTTCCAAATAAGGTCCACGATTGACTTGTGCCGTTCTTAATCAGTGCGGATAAGTACGGTAAGCCAGAAAAATAGTAAATTGTTCCTTCTATTATAAGACCATTATCACGATTGATCCTTTTTGATATAATTTGCACTATAAATATTAATAATACACTACATGGTACAATATACCTTTTATAACCACTTAGTACTTTTTTTATATTAAACCCATTCTTAATAACAACTGCCCAAAAAACGTATAATATTATTGTTACGAACAAAGATCTTCCAGCAGTTGCTAACACAAGCCATAACGCATCTAAAATAGACACGATGATCAATTGATATTTAAATTTTTTATTTGATATTTCTTCGGCCATTAATAGTATTGTTGCAACCATCACGGGTCGAATAATATAGTCTACCAGCATCAATTCTGGTGTACTAAATATTGAATACTCTCCGTATGTTCGATATCTCAAGGCGTTCATTCCTTGTGATGGACCATACATTAGTAGTATTGGGATAGTTTTCTTTAGAATCGGTATTGACACTATCCAGCATAATATAGATGCAGTAATTACTTTTTTTCTTTGCCTATCACTATTGAATTCAATTTCACCAGATTGTCCTTGTGTTTCTTCAATCGGTGAAATAAGAAAGACCAAATTATAAGCAACTAAATATGCCATAGCTGCAAAATACACAGTTCCATCAATTGGATAATATGGAACAACATTTAGCAGATAGATCAAAAATCCTACTAGCCACACCACATTCTGTACTTGTACTGGTCTAACTCGCTTGATTCTGGTTTTATTGGTTTTATATTGTAAGCACATACAGGTAATACATACCACTATCGCCAAAATATTATATATAAAATCCTGTTTCATTATGCCCTCATATTCATCATCAATTATCTTTTGATTAATGCTATTATTATATTTATACGCATTTTCAGTTTCATTCTCAAAGAATACTTACTCTTTTCGCCTGTTTGACTAGCGTTTTTACCATGTCGCCTATATTTAATTAATGCGTCATTTATAAATATGCTATTACCGTATTTCTCAGAAATTAGCCCGATCCATACGTCATGCATCGGAATCTCCTTTGGAAACGGTAATACATACTTTAAGATAGAACGATTGAATGCCATACAGCATCCAATGTAGCTATTTCTTATGATATTTCTCATTAATCCTTTCTTGCAATTTCTCAAATTGAAATATGAGGGATTAATAACTATTAAATTCTCATTTACGATTTCTGCATCTGATACTACGCACGTATATTGCTTAAGATACCTTTTCATAACAGATACTTTATTTATCTTCCAAACATCATCTTGATCAGATAAAAAAATGAAATCACCCGAAGCGTGCTTTAGAGCATTTTCTAAGTTGAATATAGGTGAATTAAAGTGATTATCTAATAATAGTTTAATTCTTGGGTCATTAAAAGCTCTAATAATATCAATCGTTGCGTCAGTGGAGGAATCATCGGATATTATAATTTCATCATTTTCATCTAATTGTTGTAAGATTGAATCAATCTGTTCTTTGATGTATTTTTCACCATTGTATGTTGGAATACATACTGAAACCATTACAGCGCCTCCCATTACTAAAAGCGTTATCACAATCTAAGGTGAGAGTATGACTATATCTTTAAGAATTTTATAGGCATTAATCACAACAGTTTAAGCTTTTTATTATCCTAATCATTTCAGCTTATGCTGAATATAGACTTTTCACAACTGTCTCAATTGCCTTATCGATTACAATAGCAGAAAAATTGTTTTCAAAATAACGCCTAACTTGCCCATTGTTTATAATAGAAAAGTCAATACCACCCATATAATCAGTACCATAGTTCAATCCAATACGCTTATTTTCAACAATATCCCAGATATCACCCTTAATATTATTAATAATAGGGAGTCCTGCTTCAAAATAATCCATGCTTTTCATCGTTAATCCTACAAAAACAGTGTCCTTCATAATATTCAATCCAAAGTGACATCTGTCCATAATCGCCTGTTTTTCCTCTGGATCATATATCTTACCATGATATACTACATTCGCTCCCGCTTGCTTAGCAGTTGAAATCAGTTCATCACGTTTTTCACCATCACCGATAATATGGAGATCAACAGGTTTTTGATGCTTTATCTGTTGAATTATTCTTCCTATAGTCGGAATATCTATTATATTATTTATTGAACCTAAATAACACAAAGATATTCTGTCATCGGGCGGATTTGGATTTCCAATATAAGGCTTTATTTCTCTTGCAAGATATACTGTTGTCATCTTACTTTTCGGTACAAACTCAATTAGTTTTGTTTGAAACAAATCGCACTCTGTCACAACATGATCAGCACAATTAATCCATTTATCACGTAGATTTGCCCACATTGGAATAACTGGCAAGCTCTTTATTTTTTCAATTGGCATTGTTTCAGGCCACATATCAATGATATCAAATATCAGTTTCACAGTCGGATGGCTCTTTTTGAAAAGAGCAGCTTGTCGTACCAGTGAATTGGGCGGAACAAGAACCCAGAGTAAATCCACTTTTTGATGCTCTAATCGTTCAAAAACATCTTTAGCAAATTTTGCATGAGACAGCATCCGGCTTGGTGATATGTTTTTATAATACGGTCTCGCATGAATATATAGGAAATTCTTCTTTATGTCTTTTCGAACGGATTTCTCAATATGTCGGAAATCAGAAGTATATACCCTTACCTTATTTCCTTGTTTACTAAAGAAATCATATAATAAGTCAACCCTATGCTCATATGTATCAAAGCAGTTAACAATAGCTACATTCATGCAAAATCATTCTCCGTCTTCTCAATAGATTCCTTCAGTCCATTCACTCTGTAATCAATGCCATCATAGTTGCTAAGTGCCTGATCAATTGTTAGACTGCCGAATGCCTTATGAACTAAGTCGCTCACCTTACCCGGCACTTTGCTACCAATAACAACAAACGGATTCAAAGCCTTTGTCTCTGTGATATTGCTTTCTACAACATGGCTGATCATTCTGACCATATCACTCGTCTTTGTGTACTCAGCATTCTGTGGAAAGAAAATACCACCAGAACCTGAAAGCATAATCTGACAGAGAAACTCCGTCAGATTGTCAATATGAAGCATGGAGCGTGCATTGTCAATATTCGGGAACACAGGCAGCTTCTTAGCGAGTTTAGCCAGAGTTGGATAGTTACCCTTGCTGCCTCTTCCGTAAATCATAGGAGGACGGAGAACTGCGACATTGAAGTCCTCTGAAGCCAGCTTTCTGATGCCCTTATCAGCCTGCCACTTGCTGTCGCCGTAGAAGTTTGCAGGTGAAGGCACAGTGGTTGCGGTAATCCTCTTGCTCTCACCATATCCAGCCGAATCGCCATAGATTATGATAGAGCTCATAAACACAAACTGCTTCACGCCGTCCTTTTTAGCCTTTTCAGCAGTTTCAATGGCAAGATCCGTATTAACTGCATAATACTTCTGCTTTGTGGCATCATCAACATGACCAACATCCGCATGAGCAAGACCAGCGACATGGAATACAACATCATAGCCGGAGAAATCCTTTTCTCTCCATGAACCGTCAATCATGTCAACTGTGTCTATCTCAAGATTAGGATAGTGTTCTGCTGCCCACGCTTCAAAACTTGTGCCAATATAGGAATCAGCACCAGTGATGAGGATACGAAGAGGCTTGTCCTTATCAATAGAGAAAACCTTCTTGAATCCATAGTCATCAACGCCAGCATCGAAGAGAGCATGATCAGGTATTCCTGCCTTACTGATTTCTCTTGCAATTGCACCGGTGCCGCCTTCAACAATACCTTTACTATGCAATGTAGCAGAGATAGAACCAAGAAACATCTTGATATCCATAAGGAAACCCGCAAGACTTGATGATTTTAACGCTTTCGCATATACTCCATCCAGTTTCGCCTTCTCCTCAATCTCAAGCTCATCTCTACCTGAAATCTGTGCAAGTCCAGTTAGACCGGGCTTGACATCGTTTGCGCCGTACTTGTCACGCTCGGCAGTCAAGTAGTCCTGATTCCAGAGAGCAGGACGTGGACCAATCACGCTCATGTTGCCGCAGAAGATGTTCCACAGTTGTGGCAACTCGTCGATACTTGTCTTGCGAATTACCGCACCGACCTTTGTGATACCACCGTCCTTGAGCATATGAGTCGGGACATCCTTCGGAGTATTTACGGACATCGATCTAAATTTAAGTAACTGGAAATATGATTTGTCCGTGCCGACACGCTTTTGCTTGAACAGAACAGGACCCGGATCATCTTTCTTAATCGCAATTGCAGTTGCAGCATAGATAGGCGAAAGAACGACAAGACCGCCGAAAGAGAGAACAACGTCAAAGCCACGCTTGATGTACTTTTCATAAAAGGTTGGGAGGTGTTCAGATTCTCCGACAGCTTCTAGATGACCACACCTGCCGTCAGCATTCGCAGGCTCATTCTCATTTTCAACAAAAACTACCTTCTTGCCCTCCATCGGATTCTGTTCTTCCGGCTGATTGGCATAGGTAGCCTGTGGCTGCTGTTTCTTTGCAATATGTCTCATAACTAAGAATGTCGTGCCAAGTACAATACCCGTGGCTGCCGCCGCAGTTTTAAGATTCTTTTTTGTCTTCTCTTCCAACTCTGTATCCTCACTTAATCTCATATTCCTTATAATCATTCTTTTACGAACTCTTATCTTTAACCCTTATAAAAGAGATAGCTAAATCACTTTCCCGAAGCCATAGCATACCAGTTATCATCATGCACTTCAATCTGCTTAACTTCTTCCCCAGTCTCAACTTCTCCCGTCCAGCTCATATTGCTCTCGACCTTCGTGCCTGCCGGAACTGTAGAAGCCTTCATAACTGAGCTATTACAGTCGATATGGCAACAATCTTCGAGCACACAGTCATGGTTGACGACCGCACCTGCGGAGATGAAACAGCCGATACCGACATTCGCTCCCGTGTGGACAACAGCCATCGGCTCGACCACACAGCCGGTAGAAACCACTGCACTTGGCGATACATAGGCGTGTGGTGAGATAAGACTCACAACTCTGCTCTTATCAATCTTCTCAAGCATCCTTCCACGCACTTCTGCATTACCAATAGCGACGATCACATCGCTCTCGAACTTATCCACATCATCAGGCGTACCGATTGCTTTATCCGATTTTCCATCCAGGAAGTCGATTTTCTCATATCCAAGTTCCTCTGCGATTTCTTTGGCTATCATTCCGTACTGTCCTGCGCCAATGATCAATAAGTTGTCACGCATTGTGATCCCCCCCTGTCTACAAGCCACAGACCGATGAGTATGTGTGGACAACCACACGCTGGTCTGGGAAATAACGTTTATATATGCTGATGTTCCTTCAAACAAGCTCATATCAGCCTCTGTGCGGAAAGCATAATCTATCCACTCACAGCAGCTTATATCAGCCTGTTAAAACATCTCTGCTCTCCCTATGAGTTAGGAAGTGTGTAACTTCTGCTCAACTTCCACACACTCTACTATCTCATATTCTCTTTGAAAACCACGCTAAATCGGCGTTTTTCACACATTCCCATTTTGTTACACTCTCTATTCTGCTCTCCCTATGACTTACGAGGTGTGTATTTCGTCACAAAAACGCTGTTTTCGGCTCGTTTTAGCCTATTTTAGCTCCTATTCTATATCTGCTCTACCTACGGATTAGTAGTTGCATAAATATGTATAATACGCGAAAATGTCGATTTTACGTTGTTTTCGTGATGTCATGCAACTCCTACATCGAGTAATTTCATCAGCTCAAAGTAACCCTTTGACTGGGCAACGCGCTTCTGCTTGAATATAGCGGGACCCGGATCGTCGCATTTTATCGCTATCGCTGCAAATGCGTAGAGCGGCGAAAGAACAACCATACCTCCGAATGAAAGCACCACATCAAGTCCGCGCTTTACATACTTCTCATAAAAAGTCGGTGTATGATTGCATACTCCGACAGCCTCAAGATGTCCGTTTTTGCCGTCGGCATTAATTGGGTCGTTGTTGTCCTCAACAAATACGACCTTTTTGCCCTTCATGGGGTTCTGCTCCTCAGGGCGGTCGGCGTATTCGGACTTCGGCTTCTGTTTCTTTGCAATAGCTCGCATAACAACGAAAGCCGCACCAAGCGCAACACCCGAATATGTAGCTGTCTTTATCAGTTTCTTTTTGAAATCGGACATTTCTCCACCCACTTTTCAGAAAATCTTGCCGTAATCGACCTTTGTTTTCGGCGGTACCGTCTGATTCGAGCGAACCGTTGCGTTGCAATCGATGTGGCACCCCTCACCGACAACCGAATTGTGATTGACCACAGCGCCGCTCGAAATGATACAGCACCGATCTACCTTGACTGCGGTGCTTATCACCGACATTGGCTCGATAACGCACCCCTCGGCTATTTTTGCAGATGGGCTAACATAAGCCTTCGGACTGATGAACGACACAATCTCGTACCCCGCGGCTTTCAGCTTGTCCGTGACCGCAAGGCGGATATCGGCGTCGCCTATCGCCACAATTGCGCACTGGTACCTGTCGGTGAACTTTGCGCAGTCCGCAAGTGTACCGATTGCCTCTTCACTGTGGTCATCTAGGAAATCTATTTTATCATAAAGATTCAGCGCACGCGCCGACTCCTTTAGCATAGCGCCGTACTGTCCCGCGCCGATTATCAGTAAATTATTCATCAGAAAAAGTCCGCCTGTTCTTCGCCCGTCCAATTCATATCGTTCAGGCGATCATTTTCAACAAGTTTTACAAACACCTTACTGCCCCTCGCAGCCAATGACTCAATGCAAAACAGCTTAGAAAACGTAGTTTCAGCTAACGCCTTTCCATCAGCGAATTCCATCTGCTTATCCTCAATCACCGCAACAACCGGTGACTCGATCTTCGCCACAAACCGCTCGACCCTATAAGTCATAATAATCTCACCAATTTATTTCCCAAACTAATAAAATTTGTCAAAAGCCCCAAAAAAGCACTGTATAATCAACTTTTCAGACACCATTGACGAATACCTGATGTTAGCTTTAAAGATCTTTGCAAATATTCATCAGCAGTTCAGCCAACTCATCTGTCAGCTTACCCTGCCGTTTCTTCTGCATCTGAGTACACCGCCACTTAACAAGGTCAAGGTCATTATAGCGATCCTTACTCGCTGGGTGTCTGCCGAACTTTTGCAGGTACTCCATGTAACTGTCGTAGTATTTCATAAAGACTTCGTTTTTGCGTCTCTGACGCAGATTTTCAAGCGGTATGCCAGCCTCTTTAAACCGCTCGACGCGGTGCGCCTGCATATTTCCGGCTAAATACAAAACGACCTGACTTTTATACCATTTTCCCAGCTTGTATCCATCAACAACCTCATTGATGCCCGGCAGGCTGCCAAACTCTTTGAAATAGCTTCTAAGCCTATTGAAAGCGTTCAACCACTCTTCTTCATGTTTGTCCCAGGTAAAACCAATCGAATCAAGCATCGCAATACGTTCTTCCGACAGCTGCCCGCGATACCTTGCGGTACGCTGAGAGTTCGCCCAAACGTATAGAACCTTTAATTCCGGGTCTAACTTTACATCGGCATAATTCGGGAAACGTCCATGCTGCTTCACGAATTCGCCGAGCCTATCACAGTTATCCTGCCAATACTCTGCCATACCCTTAGTGATCTCGCAGCCCAGCGCAATAAGCTTTTGGACTTTGTCTTCCTCAAGCGTACCATTGCGGTACTTGTTTTTTTGCGTTGTGACCCATCTGTACAGACTTGTCTTGTCCGAACCGAACTCCGATTTTTTCGGGAAATGCCCGAGCGATTCAGTGATTGATTTCAGTTCTTCAAAATACATCTGCCAGCTTGCCTCATTGACATTCCACGGAAAACAGATACAGTTGAGCTTGTCAACACGATTCTTTGACAGCTTGCCCTGATTGTTCAGAGTTCGCTGCTGATTAGCCCATTTGCCGATCAGAACTCCCTCATAAGAGATATTTCCGTCCGGGAAAGCATGATACTTCTCGGCGTACTCTTTGAGCAGCTCGAAGTTGAAATCCCAACTGTTGGCGAAAGTGTCATTCAACTCATTGAGTATCTCTCTGATGTCACGAACGTAGTCATACAACTCAAATTCGATCTCATCATCGTAATCGCCCTCACCTCGGGCTATTTCCATGAAACCGGCGTACTGCTGTGCCGTATCGCCTGTTTCGTAGTTGTTTACAATATCGAAGATCAGAGGTTTTTTCTTTGAGTCGGAGCAAGCCAGCGCCCGCCCGAGCTGCTGATAGAAAACGTTTGCAGACTGCGTGGCGCGGAGCATGATGACCCCGTCCACGTCGTCGAAGTGAACGCCCTCGTTCAGCATATCAATGCAAAACAGCAGCTTTAATACATTACTGTCCTTATCACTCCTGAACTCCTCGAATTGTTTGTTCGACGCGCTGTTCTGAGCGTAGACCGTGTATTTATGAATATCGCGGTTGACTTTCGTGAACCACGAGTCGCATTCGCTGACCATTCTATGAAGCTGTTCCACGCTCGGACAGAAGACAATGAACTTGCCCGCCTTGTTGCGGATATGCTTCTCGAATATTTTGTCAATGCCGACATCAAGTTCGGCAATCATCGACTTTGCTTTTCTAATCTTACCCAGCAAGGCACTTTTCAGTCTCGGATTGCCCGACTGCTCGGCTTTCATTTCAAGCTGTTCTATGTCACCCCTGAAAGAATACCATGAGGTAACATATATCGGCAGTGGAAGTATCTTTCTGCGAATTGCCTCAGCCAAACTCATGTTCACGGCATAGACACCGTTAAACAGTTCGTCCGCCATGTTCCGTCCGCTGTCGAGATAGCGTATCGGAGTTGCCGACGTTCCGAACACCTTAGCACTCGGGTTGCCGTCAAGCAATCTCTGTACACCCTGCCCCCACTCATCAGCACCGCAGCGGTGAAACTCGTCCAGTACGATGTAGTTGTACTCAGAGAACGCTTCGGTCTGCGACAGCTTGGTATATGTGAGAAAATCGGTGTTATCAAGTGAAATCCTGTTCTCGTCAGCAAGCGACTTCATCTGCTCAAATATGTAAGTCGATGGAGAGCAGACCGCAAAACGCTTATCGGCATTATCCTCGATGAGCTGCATGATGAGGTAGCTTTTGCCCGTTCCCGTAGGCTGCACCGCAGCGACCCTCTGCTCCGTCTGAAAAAGGCCCACCATGTTTGCATAAGTTTCACTATTGTGTTTATGCAAAAACATAGTCCTCACCTTCTCAGATATTTAGAAATAATTGGAATTATTTTTCTCAAATCAACTTATTTCAAGAAAAGTTCAATAACAAATGTTATTGAATAGTGGAAACGCTTGGAACTAACGATTTTCAGCCACTTTCATACTTTATGATTATAGCATTTATTTGTTTCATTGTCAAGAAGAAAGCGATTAATTCGTGAATATGATAGAATTTACATAAGTTTCACGCCATAATTTGATAATATTTGATTTTGGAGGAGTCAAAATGAGTACAGGAACCACGTACTTACGAAAGGACGGACGTTGGGAAACAAGGGTTTCCCTTGGAGTTGTTGACGGCAAACGTCAGACAAAGTCATTCTACGGGCGCACAAAAGAGGAAGCCGAGGGCAAGATGATGGCTGAGGTCATGAACGGTATGAGCTTTCAGATAACGGGACTTACCGTCAAGGCGCTATGTATGGAATGGCTGTCGGTCAACAGCCACAGGGTCAAGGTATCCACGCAGGCTAATTATATGACAAAATTTGAAAAGCACATTCTACCGTACTTTGGCGATAAAATGTGCTATGAGATCACTTCAAAAACAGTCTATGGGTTCATACAGGCGAAACTCGATGAGGGGCTTTCTGCTGGATATGTTTCCAACATTCTGGTGCTGCTGAAAACTGTTTTCAAGTACGCGCAGAAGGAGTACCACATTCTCAATCCCTTTGACAACGTCATCATGCCCAAAAGTACAAAGTCCGAAACTCGTCTGCTGACGAAGAAGGAGCAGAAAAAGCTAAAGGAATACCTGAAAAGCAACGTCAATACAGCAACCCTCGGCATTTCACTTGCTATTTCTATGGGGCTGCGCATTGGTGAGATTTGCGGTCTAACTTGGCAGGATATTGACTTTAAGTGCCGCACTCTGACCGTCAGGCGGACAGTACAGCGTATTCGGGTGAAAGGCGAAGCAAAAAAGACAAAGATCGTCATTCTGCCGCCTAAAAGTAAAAGTTCCTTCCGCGAGATACCCATTCCCACGAGTGTGTTTGCTATGCTCAAAAACCTGCGGAGCACGCCCGAACACTACATATTGAGCGACAGCACCGAGCCAAAAGAACCGCGAATGATGTACTATGACTACGTCGAGATTCTGAAAGAACTCGGTCTTCCGTCCGTTAAATTCCATAGCCTTCGTCACGCCGCTGCGAGCAACGCTATCGAAGCCGGATTCGATGTTAAGACGCTTTCCGAGGTATTAGGACACTCGCGGATAGAAATGACAATGAATCTTTATGTGCATTCCAACATGGACAGGAAGCGCAAGCTGATGGACAAGCTGGATATAGATACCTAACGTCAATTATTCGTCAAAAAACCGTCGGGGATAGCTCCATAAAATGGCGCTATCCCGCGATATTTCGACGTATTGCCGCAAATTAAGTTGTTTTGTTACAAACCGAGATAGCACTTCCCTGCGCTATTTCGGTATTTTCATTTTTTAAGCAGATTTATTATCCGTTTTCCACATTTTTCAGCATACTTCATCGCCTTAGCCGCTCCGCCGCCTTTTTCAACAGCACAGATCACAAGGTCACTGCGGTCAACCATGCTTTTGTTTCTCTCATAGATAGCCGCCTTCGGATGCGCTGCCGCAGCTTCGGAACAGATCTCGACTTCATCATAATAGGCTTCGTAGCTTTCACGATTATCACGGTATTCCGCCCGTTCATACGGCAGCACAAGTATCAGCGACGCATTTCCGCAAGCGTAGTCATCGATCGCCTTTCGTACAGTTGAAGCCGCCAGCTGATCGAAATCGCCGTCCCTGCCTACAAGAAATTCGACGTACTCTTTTGATTTTATCAATTCCCGCAGAATTGTGAGCAGTCTTTTCTCCAGCGCAAACATATTCGGCAGTTTCCTATGCCCGAAAAACGTCACCGTGTAAATATTCATACCGCACCGCCTCAGAATCCGCTTAGGAAATCCGACGAAATTTTTACCGTCAACTTGCTTTTTGAAAGTCGATAAAGTATAATAAATACGTGGGGTTTATGACTTTTCGCAAAGTCTGTGATTTCAGGGCGAAACTGTTCAGAAGCCCGATTTTACAGGCTATTTATATTTTCCTTGACGGCAAATTACGTTAAGCTCCCATCGTCATGAGGTCCATGCAGGACTTCTTGTGGCTCATTGACGAATGCACATATCGGTCAAGAGTAATCTGGGACGACGAGTGTCCGAGTATCTCAGAGAGCGTCTTAACGTCAAATCCGATCTCAATCGCTTCTGAAGCCATTTTATGGCGGAGACTATGGTAGGTGAAGCTGCCGAGCCCGAGCCTGTTAAGTATGCTCTTAAATCGGTATTGCAGCGTTCTCGGCTCAATAGGCGTACCCGTTCCCGTCAGCACATAGCTGTCGGGCTTTCTTTTTAACTCCGTAAGCATCGGCACAAGGCACTCGGGAATGGGTATCTCACGCTTGGATGACTGGCTTTTAGGCTCTGTTATGATGATTTTTGTCTTGCTTTTGCCGTCATAATTCTGTATGCGCTGTATAGTGTGTCTGACGTAAAGCACACGCTTTTCTATGTCAATATCCTGCCAGCTGAGAGCACAAACCTCGCCTATTCTCATGCCCGTAAAAAGCGACAGCGCCACGGCGAGAGTCGTTTCGTTATGGTTCGTATTTATGTAGTACACGAGCTTTCTCTTTTCCTCGGCAGTCATAATATTTATCTCGGGCTTCGCTTTCTTGGGCATCACCACGCCCTCGATCACGTTTGTAATGTTGTACTCGTTCGCTGCATAGCGGTACATCGCCTTCATCACTGTAATTATATCGCCCACATACCTTGCTGAAAGCCCCTGACTCAGCTTTTTCTGGATAAATTCGGAGATCATCCTTGTCTTGATCGAAGCGCATACTTTAGCCCCAAATTCGGGCAGTATATGGCGTTCTATTTTCATGCGGTAGTTGGAAGCGGTGGAATCCTTTATCCTGTTTTTCATAACAAAAAGCCATTCCCACGCAAGCTCTCTGACGGTCATTACCGTTATGCTCTCACCGCTTGTGTTCCTGCCGCCTGTTTCCTCCATCATCTTGTATTCCGCTTCTTCCTGCGTTTTACCGTAGAAGGAGCGGTATTTTTTATGTCCGTCTTTATCTTCAACACGAATGCGGCACTCCCAGCGCCCGTCCTTTCTTTTGTACGTTGTTCCCTTATTCATATATTCCTCCGTTTAATTCTTACTTTTTACATTTTTTTCATTGACAAACACCGCAAAATCGTGTATAATAGTAGTGTTGAGATAGTGCTATGATGGCATTTCTCAAAATCACAGACTTTGCGAAACCCTTACAGCAAAAAAAGACTTTTGCGCTGTATAGGGCTTTTTTTATAAAAATTTTTCCGGGGACGATGACGGCACCGCCCCGGATTTTTACCGTCAGCGTTTTGGCTTCTTCGCTACCGGCTTTTTCTGTTCCTCCTGTTCCTGCTTGTGCTCACGTTCGGGAGCCTTGAAGGATCTGAGTTCCTTGAAACCAAAAGTATCCACATAGTAAGCCTTTCCCTTTGCGACAACAACATCTGATACAGACAAGCTGTGTCCTTTGAAGTCCGCAGGGTGGTCAACATTGAATTTTGTATAGACGGCTTCAAGCTGCCTGCCTATGGTATCCCCCGTCTTTTCAAAAGGAGAATAGTCGCCCTCATACACCTTGTCATAGGTCGAAATGTCGGGCTTCTTCCCCTGTTCCGCAAGCCGTTCCAGGCTGATGAAGCGCATATCGCGGGTATCATCACCGCCTTTGAGCTGATAGATCTCGAATGTAGGCTTGTCCTGTGAGGGAATAGGCTGTGTAGGCGAAGCGATAGCAGCTTTCAGCGCGTCATTACAAGCGAAGTAGTCGCCATAGCACAATACGCCGGTCTGATTGTAGTTTCCATCGTTATTATCGAGGGTGTACTTCACAAGCATATGCGTAGTATCGGGCTTATCGTCGCACTTTTCTATGCGGTACTGATTTGGTGCAAGCCCCTGTGACGGATCATACATACGGGCTGATATTTCGTCGATAGTCTGCGGGTGCATAAGCTCAACGTGAGCCTCGCCCTTACGCTTTTCATACACTTCCATAAGTGCTTCTTTTGCATCGGGTACTGACGATATGCCGTCCTTTACGACAGTTACAATACCGTCAGCAGCAATGCCCACAACAGCATACTTGCCGTTGTTGTTCTGACGTACCCCGTAATACTCGGTCGGAAAATCGGCTGTCCCAGCGGTGTCTATCCTATGCTCATACGCCGCCTTGAAACGCTCAAATTCCTCCTTGTTTTCGGGGGCGTATGTTTTCTCTGAGAGCATATCATAGACCTCGGGTGTCATATCGCCTGTCCCTGGCATACCGTTTGCATCAATGTAATGTGCGTTTATCTTAGTGACCTTTTTGTAGAAGTCGGCAGCGGGCAGACCGCTTTCTTTCTGCTCACGATCGTATGCGTCATTGTCCAGCCAGCCAATGCCCTCAACAAAATATTCATCGGCAGAAGTATTGTAATACTTGGTTTCGGGGATACCCCTGAAATCGTCCGAGATAGACACCTTTTCCACCGCAAGCAGGTACTTGTCCTTGAAAAAGTCAGGAAGCTCCTTCTTTTCTTCAACAACAGCGTGTTCTCTCTGTAAATGGAATTTCTTGTCGATCAATTCCTCAAAAAGATGGTTCATGATGACGGGGTGTGTTTCCGTGAGATATTTCAGCCTTGTTTTGTCGCTGTCAAACATATACTGCCGCGCCATATCCTTGACCTCATTTGTAAAACGTCCGTCCTGCATTTTTAGCTGTATCGTCGCAGCGACCGTATACATAGCACGTTCGATACCAAACTTGTCCGTGAGGGTCTGAACGAACCCCGACAGGTTTCTGTTCTCATACGCGGAGTGGATATTCTGCTCAATGTAGTCACGGCAAGCCTGCGAAGCCTTTATGCTTGCTTGCAGATCTGAGATCCGCCCATTCATTTTCGCATCCATGTAGGACTCCACCACGACAGGAACGGACTTGTAATCAAAAACAGCATTTGACCGCGGCGGCATATCCGAGAGCGTATCAAAAAGCGCATCGGGAATAGTGCCGCCCTGTCTTGGGATATTATCGAAATCTCCCGTGAATGGACGAGCGTTTCCGAAGCCGCCTCTGTCAGCATAAGCCGGTGCGCCGTATGCCGGCTGATTGTTCTGCTGATAATTATTCTGGTTATTGGTGCGGCTGTTCTGAGAATACATCTGCTTTACCTCAGCGACCGCCGCTTCATAGCGAGGAATATCAGCCTTGTTTATGGTTATCGTGGTCGTATATCCTTTACGCAAACCGCTGAACCTAACGCCGTACTCATTCAACTTCTGTGCGATATTATCGGCGTGACGATTTTTCAGCTTCGGATAATACTGTAAATCGGTTTTCTGTCCCAACTGGTCATAGGGTGTGTTGCCGATGACATTCGGATTGCTCTGCTGCGGCTGTGCCGGCTGATTATTGTAGCCATTCTGCTGAAACGCCCCCTGCTGTCTGCCGCTCGTCATATTACCGAGCCTTTGCAGCAGCACATTAGCTTCACCGGATACCTGTGCATCACCTACAGTGCTTACGACCTTACTCAGAAAAGTATTTATGCTCTGAACATCGCCATTGGCGATATTATTCGCAACACTTTGTATACCGCGCTCACGGTCGCCTGCAACATTGCGGTATCCGTTTGTGTTGTAGTTATACATAAATGCTTCGATGTCACGCGCAAGCATATCGGGACTGTCATTATTCTGCTGATAACCGCCGCCCTGCCTGCTGTTGTTACGCTGATCGTACATCTGCTTGACCTTATCGACCGCCGCTTCGTAGCGAGGAATATCCGCTGAATTTATGGTAATCGTAGTAGTGCCGCCCTTTATCACGCCGCTGTATCTGATACCGTCCGCATCGAGCTGGCGAGCGATATTCTGAGCGTGTTTATTGTTCAGCCCCTTGTAATACTGGAGCTGTCCCCTGCCGCCAAGCTGATCGTAAGGCGTGTTGCCGATAATGTTACTGTTCCTCTGCTGATAGCCGCCCTGCTGCGGAAAATTTCTCTGATTGTAGCTATCATAAAACTGCTGATTTCTCACGTTTCCTAAACCTCCCTTGTCGAAATCAAGTTCCGCCGAATACTGATACTCGCTTAATGCTATGTTTGCCGTGTCGGGAGCATTACGCACCTCGTCTATGCTTGTCGCCTGTTTTCCTTCGATGAAAACATCAAGACCCCTGCCCCACATTTCAATAGCTTCCGCTTTCGATACGGGGTACAAATCGGGGTTATCCTCGGCAGCAACAATGCGCTTCGGCTCTTTTTCAATACCGTACAGACCGGAGAAGTTTTCAATCTCCTCACGGCTTTCAGCCATGCCCTCTGTACCGTCTGGATACAAAAGATAGACTGCTTCACCCCTATCATAAGCGGCGAGGGCCTCCTCAGTTGTATCAATAGGGTTCATATACTGAAAGTCGTAGCCGTAGCTATTGCGCTGATTTATCGTGTTGGCGGTATCATCGATAGTTTTGAACACCGATCCGATATCCGTTTCATTTTCAGCCAGCTCCATGATTTTTGCGGTGTCGCTGTCCTCAAAAACAACTCCGTTCTGCTGAACTATATCGAGATACATTTCCGCCTTCTGAACATTTGATAATTCGGTATCGTCCATAATTTCGTTGACCGTCAGATCACGCTTTTTGTATTTCAGAAGTTCCGAGTCAATAGCCGTGAAAAGTGTCTGCGATGTTTTCTGAATTTCATCAAGAAACTTGTTCAGTTGGTCAAGCTGTTTTCCCTCCGACCATGAAGCAATATACGGGAAAGAATAGTCCGAAGTGTTAACCCCCAGCTTCTCGCAGACGATAAATGCAATTGATTCCGCCTGCACCTCTTTTTCATTTCGTGGTGATTTGGTCGTAACGATCTTTTTATCGGGATCGTGCAGCAGACAGTGAGCAGATTCGTGAACGACAGTCTTTAGCACCTGCTCGCCGCTCATACCTGTCTTTATTATAATACTTTTTGCCGAGGGACTGTAGTATCCTTTTGCGCCTCCGGTTATGGTGCGATACTCAGGTGCAATCCCCGTTGCTTTCTTTATCCCCTTGAAAATAACGTTCAGCTTTTCTTCGTCTATCTCGCCCACAAGCTCCTGAACAGGGTCAGGGATTGGCTTTCCGTCCGTCTGCGAAAGGTCGAAAACATACTGTTTCTTGAACCGCATTTCAACAATGTTCTTTTCCACCGTTTCCATCTGTTCGGTGCCGTCATCGTTATACAGTTTATTTCCCCACTCGTCCTCCGCCTGACGTTCTATCTCTACAAACTGATTAGTTTTATGGGGAACGGGCGACATTATGATAATGCCGCTTTCTCCTTTGTTGACAGAGCGACCAAGTTTCTTCCACAGCCCGAACGAACCCACAAGAGTCGCGTCCGGGCGCTGTAAATTGATAAGCATCGTATTTCTCGCAGAGTAGTCAGTGAACTTCGACACGAATTTCAGATACTCCTTGTACTTCTCCGATGAAAATACTGCGTGCACACCGTTATCAATACGCTTGAATATATCCTGCATTTCCTGTTGCAGCCTTCGCTGATACTCGGCACGTTCCTCGGGGGTAAAACTCTTTTTCCAAGCCATTCTTTACTCCCCCTTAAAGCTCGTCATATTCCGATAAATAACTATAATCGGAAATGGTTATGCCCTTGCCTTCGATCATGCTTTTCAGCTCATCGGGGGTAATCACCTTATGCGGCTGATCTCCGATAGTTATGACTTCCTCATCAACCGCCGCCATGCGTTCGTTATAGCGTTCTCTATACTCAGCCCGCCACTGCTGCCGCAGTTCCAGTGCCGCATTGAAAACCTCATAAACGTATCTGCTCGCAAGATCGGCAACGGTGCATTTGCCCGAAACAAAGTCATTGTCAATTTTATCGAGCAAAATTGTATCATCATGTTTCTTTTGATACATCATGAGCTTGACAACCACTCTGCCACTGATGTAAAATGTAAGTACGGCGGTATATCCGTGAACAAATACCTTAACCTCGGTGCTCTGATTTTTCACGCTGACAGCGTACTCTTTGAAGCCGCACATAAGGGCTTCATTCTGCACCAGCGTCATCACGCTTTTCTGAAAATCACGGTATAGATCTATTTTCTTGATATTATCATCTCCCTCTGTGTTTTGCAGGCTTTGGTATTCCGGGCTTGTCTGCGATGACCTTGCTTTCGGAAAGCTCCTGCTTCTGTTTCTGTTCCATCATCTGCTTTACCGCCTGCGCCGTTCTAAGCCTGTATGCCGTGTCCTCAATAGCAGTATCTATCTCGGCAACTCCGTGAAGCTGGGTCATCGTGTCCCACTCCTGGTAAATTTCATCAAGAACGTTATCCGTATCAAGCAAAACTTGCAAATCATCGGGGCTTAATGAAGTCATATTAGTGTTGCAAAAATCAACAATATAGTCCTTGTTGTAGATCTCATACGCCGACTTGATTATCCTATCCGGGTCGCCCTGCTTCAGTTCAGCTATATATTTTTCATACTCCCCCGCCACCTTATCCGCAAGTTTTGACATTCCTTTATTTACCTGAAAATCGGAATACTTCTGGTCGAGGATATACGGTGTGAGCTTTTCTATGTTTTCACCCATACTGCTTTTCAGGTATTCGCTGAACTGTAACCAGTCGGGCTGCTCGATTATCTTGAATATTGCCGCCGCCAGCCGATGATCGTCAAATCTCATGCGGTCGCCCTCGGCAAGTGCAGCATCAATATCTTTGAAGGTGGATAAATGCTCTCCCGAATATTCAGAGGTCAGCGTCATACCAAGTGCCGCCATTTCACGGGCAAGTCCGGGGTCAAGAAATAACCCCTTATCGCCAGCGTAATATGCTCCCGATTTTACAAACTCCGCAAGCTCACGGTAGGTCTTTTGAGTATCATTTTCCGCTACAAAAAGATTTACCGCAGTTCTTCTCGGAAGCTCTCTGTCAATGGATTCGAGAAAGGCACCGAGGTCACGCTCATTGCGGTTGGAATTGACCGAGCTGTGCGCTATCTGCATCACATCAAAATTATCTATCAGCCTTGTGTCGCAGGCGTGTATCAGCTCATCAACTGTTCTGGGGCTGTACCGTGTGCTCGCAAAAACAACGGCGGTCGGGGCATAGGAAGAAATAAAGTCGAGCGTTCTGTCGGAATAATTCATCTCTAAGACTTTTGCGAACATATACGGATCAAGCAGGTTGGAAAGCTGTTTCAGATTGTCATCTCTGCTGTTCATCTTGCTCCCCCTTTCTTTTTCGGCAGCTGCGGTTTATCCGCAAGTATATCTTCGTTTTTGGATTTTGACCTTTTCTGCTGTTCCAGAATACTGTCTGCCGCATACTCCATAGCTTTCGGAATATCGTCATAGGTTTTGAGATACTCGCGTTTCAGCCAAGCGGAATATATCTCATCAAGAGGGTTCTCGGCTGACATCAGCGCACCATACTGCTCCTCGGTAATATCCGCAGGCTCGGATTCAATATATGACTGAATGTTGGTTTTTACAGTGATCTCGTAACTGCACTTTATGGCTTCATCGACACCCTGCTCACGAATACCGTGGATAAAGGCTTCAAAGTTTCTGTCAACCTTACGGCTGAGTTCAATGTTCAGCTCCTCCACACGGTACTCCTGATAAGCTTCCACCAGTCCGTCAACGGTCATGTGTTCAATGTCCTCCATATCTTCCGCTATGTAATTACGAAAATCTTCCCAATCGGGATTGCTCCGCATTTCGTTTATCTTCACAGCAAGTGCCGACCTTGAAAAAGTGATGCTGTCACCATCCGCAATGGTCTGCTCGATGTCTTTTACAAGATAAAAATCGTTGCTCTTGTCGTATGCGAAAAGCTCTATGCCCAGCTTGTTGATCTCACGGGCTACATCGGGATCGAGAGCAACAAAAGTGTTGTCGCCAACCTGATACGCACCCGATTTCACCATCGAATATATCTCATTATAGCTCCAGTCCTCGAACTTCGCCGCTACCAAAATGCGTGAAGCGGTCTGTGTGTCCAGCCCTGCGGCAATAGAAGAAAAATAGTCGTTAAAATACTTCTCACTGCCGCCGGAAACCAAGCTGTAATTTGTGATATGGAGAAGATCGCCCATAGTTATTATATTGCTGTCAAAAGCCTTGACAAGACGCTCCACACCCTCATTACTAAGTTTTGTATGCGCCAGCCTGTCGGCAAGCTCGCGGCTGTTGTTCGCCATGACCTCTAACACATAGTCGGGAAAATGATGACTAACGATCTTTGCGTATTCCGCATTATCGACCATGTTGCACAGCTTCTCCATGCTTTCTGCTCGTGTAATATTGCTCACCTCCTGAATTTCTTTCCCGGCTTGAAATGCGGCTTGTCCTGCAAATCATCAGCCATAGTTTTCTTTGCAAGCTCCGCCGCCAGCTTCCGTTCACGTTCCCGGGCAGCTATCAGCTTATCGGCGGTGTTTTCAATAATGACCTCAATATCCGTATCGGCAAAATCATCGTCGCTGCGCCACTGCTCATAGATAGCGTTCAGAGCGTTATTACTTGACATGAGTGCATCCGTTTTCTGTTCGGGTATCAGCTGCGGAACTTCCGTCATAAACATTTTTATCTGTTCCTTGATGACGATCTCATACGCCGAACCTATGATCTGTTCGGGCGGTCGTTTCTTGATATCTTCCATGAAAGCAGTATGCTCAGCCGCTACCTTGTCCACCAGCTTGTCAGCATAACGCTCCATAGAAAAATATCGGTACTGCGCTCTGAGTTCATCGCCAGTAAGTTGTGTCCTGTCTATGCCCAGATGCTTCTGAAACCACGCTTTGAAATCGTGCCAATCGGGGTACGCCATCATTTCATTGACAGCGACCGCCAGCTTCGGAAACTTGACAAGTTTTATTCTGTCTCCCTTTTTGACTGCTTCATCAAAATCCGATTTTTGTGTGAGATCGTAGTATGTGCCTTCTTTTCGCATAGCGGTCAAAGGCACACCGAGGTCACGAAGCTCGGCTGCCACTCCCGTATTCAGACCAATGCTTGCGAACTGCGTCGGATAATATGCGCCGCTTTTTATAAGTGCCATAAGACCGTGATAGGTGTCAGGCTCATAGGAAGTTGCGGTGAGAATCCGTGCGGCGGTGGTATGATTTATCTCCTTCGCCCTGAGCGAGCGGATAAAATCATCAATATATTCCTCACACCCGAAATCATAGCAAGAGTATTCCATAATGTGCAGAAGATCCTTCCAGTCGAACAGCTTATCGTCATAAGCGATTATCAGCTTTTCGATGCTCTCAACGTCAAATTTTGATTCTGCAAAACGCTCGACATAACCCCTATCAAATTCAGCCATGACCGCAATTGCTTGGTCGGAATAATCACAAGCGATTATCCTCGCCATCTGTTCCTTTGACAGCACCTCCGCAAGACTTGCAAGGTTATCATCACGATTTGTTTGTATCATACGTCACCTCTTTTTCGAGCGCACGGGCGCAGCCTTGTATTCGGAATAATATTTCTCCATATCATCGGCAGAAATATCTTCTGTTTCTCTTGAAAGCAGATACTTGTAAAAGCTGTCCCAGTCGTCTTTACTCATGTACTCACAGATAGTCTGCACCAACTTAGTGCTGCCGCCCCGGATACAATCGCCGTACTTGATACTGTCCTCGACATTTATTACTCCGCTCGGGATATGCCCCTTTCGGCTCGCCCTCAGCGGTACTTTCAGTTTGAAAAGCACTCTTGCGACCTCATAAGACAGCGACAGCGTTCCGTATTTCGTCGGGAAATATGCACCCGACTTCACCTTGCCTACAAGGGTATCGTAGTCCTCCTGCTCATAGTTATCCGCAACAAAAATATTAGTCGCTGTCTTACGGCTCATGCCGCCGCCCTTTATGCACTCGATATATTTCTTCACATCGACCTCGTTGCCGTTGCGAAAGGTGGAATACCTCATGACGTGCAGCAGGTCGGCACCGTCGATTATCTTTTCGGAATACGCTTTTGTAAGGGTATCCACCGTTTCCGCAGAATACATTGTATCGGTGAACACCTTTGCTTTCTTTTTATCCGCCGCCGCTATGACCGAAAGGGTATTATCATCATACCCTTTCGCGATCACAGCAGCGAGAGCCTGACCGCCGAGATTGGCGGCTATCTGCTCAATCGCTTCATCTCTTGTCATTTCATCATCTCCTATTCGATTTTGTAGGTGTACTAACATTTGTTGGCGGATTTAACACTGTGACCTTCGGCTTGTAGTTCGGCATATCCGCTACCTCCTCGACTACCGACGGGATAGCGTCATCACCCTTGCCGCTGCTGAGTGCCTCATTCACTACATCGAGCCTTGCCAGCTTTTCGGCAAGTTCATCGGCTCTGTCAAAGGGCTTTGTCAAGTTCTCTTTTGCTTCGGCAAGGTTAGCCTTAGCCTTTTCAATGTCATTCTTATACTGCACAATACGTTTTGCTATCTCGTTCGCCGCAAGGTTTTCTATACGGCGCATATTGCCCTGTTTGTTCTCAAGATTGACATCACAGGTATATTTCAACGAACCGCAAAGAGATATGACGCACGGTGCGCCCTGGTCGAAGAAAGTTAGATTTTGCGGGTTCTTTTCAAGCAGAAGATCGAAGCCGAAATAGCTGCCGACTCTCATGCTTTCTCCCGTAGTTGAAACCTTGATGATAGCCTTTTCAAGAGCTTCTCCGGCTTCATCACGAACGTGTTCACTTGTCGCTTCGGAATAAACCTTTCCGTCAATTTCTATCTGGAAAGCGGTTCCATCGGGATGATTTACGCTAAACTGTGCTATGTCGGCAGAAGCCTTTTCAAGATAAGTAGAATACTGTTCGATACGCTGCGGCAAAGTGCGCTCCGCCTGCTCCTGATACCGATACAACGATTTCTTGTACTCCGCTTCAAGCATTTTGAGCGTTGCAACATCGTTGTCAAGCTGAATTTTCTCCTTTATCATGGGATTGCCCGAAGCGATAGCCTGCATTTCGGAGTATGTCAGCACCATCTCGTCAACGTCCTCGGATACACGAACAGGGTCTTTTGAGGTCATTATCTGATTTATGAACTTCGCCTTGTTGGTAATAATGCCCATCATGTAGGCATCGAACGTATTTTCGGTTAAATAATGATAGATACCGACCTCCTTGAACATATTGCCCTGACGTACTCCACGACCGTCCTGCTGAGTAAGATCCGCAGGCTTCCACGGAATATCCAAGTGGTGAATAGCGCATATCCTGTCCTGAATATTTGCACCCGTGCCGAGTTTCGAGGTCGAAGCCAATATGAAACGCTTTTCGCCCTGCCGCAGCTGCTCGAACATTTCTGCTCTTGCTTTGTCGTTCTTTGCATCGCCCGCAAAACAAATCTCATCACGGGGAATGCCGCGCTTTACAAGATCGTCCTTTATAGCTTCATAAATTGAGAAATGCTCTGCGTCCTCGTTGATAGCTATATCACAAAAGACTATCTGAACGCCCCTCTCCGCCATTGTGTTGTTATAATTCTCCACCAAAATATCCAACAGCTTATTCACCTTGCTGTCAGGTGCCGGAACTGCTTCCGGGTTCATACAGCGGCAGTCAAGACCTAAAAGACGTGCTTCGTGCGTGATGCGGAGCATATTATCCTCACGGGGATCCACGCCGCCGCAGTGTATCATTTCGGCTCGCTGTGCAAGCTGTTCCATGTACTCCTTTTGATACTCGTCGGGTTTCGCAGAAATAACGATAGGCTTTCCGGTTTTAAGATCGGGTACAGGCAGCTTTATCATGTCGGGGGTCTGAATATCTGCAAATTCTTTGTACATCAACATCAATTCGGGGATATTCACAAACTTTGAAAAACGGTTTTTCATCTGAAATCCGTTGCCCGCAGGCTTGATCTCCAACTGCGATACGACCTCACCGAATGTTGATGCCCAGTCATCGAATGTTTCAAGACCTGCCTTTTCTAAGAGATCGGGACGCAGGTATCTTTGCATAACATAGAACTCGACCATACTGTTCGTGCAAGGTGTTCCCGTGGCGTACAAAATGTTGTTACAGCCGTACTTGTCGTTCAGATACTGCGTTTTCATCAACATATCCTCCGACTTCTGCGCGGCAGTCGTCTGAACGCCTGCAACATTCGACATTTTTGTTGCGACAAAGCAGTTTTTGTAGTAATGCGCCTCATCGCAGACAAGATAATCGAAACCGAGCTTTTCAAAACACAGGCTGTTATCCTTTTTAGATGACATCAGCTTTTCAAGATGCTCCTCCAGCTTCTTTTTCTGACGCTCCAGTGCCTTAACGGAAATTCTGTCAGAACTATCCACTTCTTCAAGCGCAGCCATCAGTTCATCAAGCTCGCGCTCCATAAACTGCTGCCGGTACTCGGTGGACATAGGTATTCTTTCAAACTGATTGAACGACATAATGACAGCATCATAGTCGCCCGTGACACACCTTGCAATAAACCGCTGTCGGTTTTCCTTTGTGAAATCCTCGGGTCGGGCAACAAGCAGTTTTGCGTTAGGATACAAACGTATCCATTCGCTCGCCATCTGTAAAGTCAAGTGCTTCGGCACTACCACGCAGGCTTTTGAGATAAGACCAAGCCTTTTCTTTTCCATAGTGATAGCGACCATTTCAAAGCTCTTTCCGGCACCAACACAGTGAGCCAAAAGCGTATTGCCGCCCAGCTTACCACGCATAATAGCATTGTTCTGATGCGGACGCATCTGTATCGCGGGGTTCTTTCCGGGGTAGGTCTGATGTGAACCATCATACTCTCTGCCCCTGA
This sequence comes from Ruminococcus albus 7 = DSM 20455, assembly GCF_000179635.2. Classification (NCBI taxonomy): domain Bacteria; kingdom Bacillati; phylum Bacillota; class Clostridia; order Eubacteriales; family Oscillospiraceae; genus Hominimerdicola; species Hominimerdicola alba. The sequence goes on from NC_014825.1 coordinate 210,734, forward strand.
TAGCGTTGAAAAGATTATTGTATCGCTCAACATATTTTTCACGCCTATCCATATTCTCCCAAAGCCAAGTTCTGAACGCTTCCTTGATGACACGAGCCTTGTCCTTTGCAAGCTGTGTTTCCTTCGCATTGATCTCATACCAGACTCGCCCGTCCTCCTCTCGCTTATCACGGACAACAATATCGCGCTGATTGAGCAAGTTCTCCAGAATATGATAACTGCTCATACGGCTTGTACCGTAAGTCTGCGTTGCCGCTACCGACCTGTCCTGATACCTGCCGTCGATCTTGTATTCGCCCATTCGGGTTCGGGTGATCGGGTGCGAATAAATATCTCCTTTGAGGACCTCCCGCATAAAACGGTTATAGTCCTCAACATCGACCCAGTTTGCACCGATCCTTACGGATATTTCCGACGCTTCGAGGTCTTTTGGAACAACCGCTTTCAGGGCTTCTACATTACGCTCAAAGCTGCTGTCGATATGCTTTGAATATTCCTCGGCAATCCTCAGCTTTTCACGGACGTTACCCGAAAGATACTCGCTTGCGTCTTCGTATCCCGAAAGAGGATCATTGTCCTTTACCTTTTGAGGATTTCTGTAAATATCCGTTCCAAGTTCCGAAATTATCTCGTCAGGCTCAACGCCTACAAGTTCAGCCATAAATGCAATATCCACTTTACCCTTTCGGTCAATGGATATTTGCAATGCCTCCTGCGGTGTTTCGCACGATACGATTTCCACCTCCGGCATTATCGTGCGCTTTGAAAATATCTCCGCTTTCTCCACCGTCTTTTTCTCGGTGTCCACTATTTCAAGAGCCGCCAAAGTATTGTAATCATCATCATGCTGAAATACTCTTTCGTTGGCACGGTCTGTAATTGCTCCGTATGCTCTCTTGAAGCGGTCATAGGTATAGTTGAGTTCCGCTTGCAGCTTTTTCAGTTCAGCATCATCGCAGCCCCTTGCCTGTGCATCAATTACCGCCATAGCCTTTTGACGTATCTGGTGCATACCCATCATTCTGTCGAGGGTCTTGCCGGTTTCCTGCACAGCGATCATAATCTCGTTTTCTCTGAAAAACAGCTTGCCGTTGACAACAGTGTGGGTGTAATTTCTTACGGTCGGGTCGGCGGGAATAATTTCAATATCCTTCTTGCCTTCCTCGACGATTTTCACCGTTTCGATCTTACCCTTGATTTTTGATATAGCCGCCTGTAACTGCTCGGACAGGGGCTTGCTATCGTCCGGAATACAAGTAGTGACACGGCTGTCATCGCCGTACTTACCCTTCATGCGCTCGTCCCAAGCCATAGTTCCGAGCACCATGTCAGGGTTATCGACAAAATACTGATTGCAGGGTATGCCGTCCGCTGTTTGTCCGAAATGTACCCATGAGGGTATCTCTACCGTCAGCGTTTCACGCTTCTGGAAGAACAGAATATCCGTTGTGGTCTCCGTGCCTGCGTTCTTTTTGAAAGCATTGTTCGGCAGTCGCACTGCGCCTAAAAGGTCACAGCGTTCTGCAAGATGACGGCGAGCTTTATCGTTTATCTTGTCCATTGTGAACTTCGATGTTACGATAGCGACCACGCCGCCGGGTTTTACTTTGTCAATGCTCTTTACGGCAAAATAGTCATGTATCTTCAAGCCGAGTTTGTCATAAGCCTTGTCAGATACCCTATAATCACCGAACGGGACGTTACCAATAACAACGTCAAATGAATTGTTATTAAATCGGGTCTTTTCAAATCCGGTGATCTGTATTCTGTCCTCGGGGTTCAGAAGCTGTGCTATTCGACCCGAAATGCTGTCCAGCTCCACACCGTACAGCTTAGAACTATCTCTTATGTCATCGGGCATTTTAGCAAAGAAATTGCCGACACCCATTGACGGTTCAAGGATATTGCCACCCTCGAAGCCGAGCTGTCTGAGAGCCTGAAATACGCCGTCCGTCACTTCCGGGGGCGTGTAAAAGCTTGTAAGCGTTGACTCCCTCGCCGCCTTGTATTCATCATCCGAAAGCAGCGACCGCAGCTCCTGCTGTTCCTCCTCCCAGCCCGTCGGTGCGGCATCGCCCAGGTTGCCACCGATACTGTCCGCAGCAAGATCGGTCACGAACGCTTGTGGAATACCGCCCCAGCCGACGTATCCGGCAAGTATAGACTGTTCCTCGGGCGTTGCATAGCGGTTCTCGGCTTCTATCTTTTGAAGCGTTTTTATAGCTTCGATATTTGCCTTGAATTTCGATTTTGCGCCACCCTGAACAATATCGCCCTCGTTGAAATGGTAAGTGATAGGTGTGCCGCTTTTAGGAACTACGGGGACAGCGGTTATTCTTTCGGGCGCATTTACAGCCACCTTTTTTGGCTCTGTTTCTGTCGGTGTTTCTTCTGCTCTTTCTGCCACAGGTGCTTCATCGACCTCGGTGTAGTCAACGTCAATAACCTCAGCGGCTTCATTAGGAAGATTTGCGAAAATATCCGCTTTCAGCTGTGCCAGTTCCCGAGGAATATCAAGGCTCACGTCCATATCGACCAGCGCCATGAAGTGGTTGTAGTCCTCCACCTCGGCAAGTGCGTTGCTTGTTGTAGCCAGTATCTCCGCCGCAGCGGTCAGCAGGCTCATGCTTTCTTCCATCTCCCATACGCCGCCGTCGGTAAGCGTGAGATCGGGGGCATAAACAGAATACGAAATACCCTCATCGGTCTGGTGCAGTTCTATGAATGATTCATCACGAATATCCATATATACTGCCTGCTCCTGCTCTGCCGCCTGTCCAGTTATCTCGACCGGGATACCCATATCCTGCGCCCGCTGTATGAGCTTTTCTACGGGCTTCTGCTCAACGGCAGTAACGCCCTCAGCAACGATACCCTGTTCACCAAGAAATTGAAGTGCTTCATGATAACGTCTGCGCTCGTATTCCTTTTCAAAGCTATCGTAGCTGTCCGGGTCATAGTCCTGAACTATGCGCTTGCAGTCATGAATTTTACTGTCAATATCCTTTTGAGTAATATATTTACCCTCGGATACAAGCCGTGAAATGCGCTCTACGACTTCATTCCACTTCATAAGGGTCTTAGCGTCCGGTGTGCCTATTTTTTCGCCGCGCACATAAGCGATACCCTTAGAATCGTGCCATTCATCACCTCCGCGCCTCGAACCGCCGCCCGTGCCGTACTCATTTTTGAGGAACTTAATCTGCTCGGGCAGGGTGTGAGACTCCTTGAAGTATTTTTGTATCCTGAACTTACCGTCCGAATAGCCACTGCCAAGTCCAAGCAGAGCGTCTTTCTCTCTTTCGGAAATGAAATAGTGACCCTTGAAAGCAAAATCGGGTTTTGTGACAAACTGCCTGCGCTCTATTTGTAAGTCTTTCAGACGATACAAAAGTTCTTTCGGCTTATGGAAGTGGAAACGCAGAATATCCCTGTTTTGCTCATAATCGTTCACAAGCTGTGTAAGCCCGTCTATGTATGATTGCAGGGTATCCTTGTCCAGCAGTGCGATTTTTATTCTCTCGGTGCTTTCAGGGAAACCGCCCTTGAACATATCTTTCGGAATAAAATACTCGTAATTGTCGTAATCAATATCCTGATGCAGATACCAAAGCCTGTCGGCTATATCCTTTATCTCCTTTTCGGCTGCACCGTCAATAATATCCTGCGAACAGAACTCGCCGTTTTCAAGAAGATCATTTATACGCCTTGCGGCTATGAGCCAGGGTATCTTTGAGTTCGGGATACCGTTTTCATCAACATTATCCCCAAGAGTTATCTTAATTCCGAAATCATCGAACCACGATGATATATGTGCTGTCTTTGAAAAATCGGGCGTATTGTAGATATATCCGCGCCCATCATTACCGAACTCCTTACGCAAAAATTCGGAGTTTTCCTCGTCCGTCTTTCCCTTTTGGAACTGTGCCACTATCCTTGAAAGCGATCCACGCTCAGGACTGCCGCAGCGAAGAACATAATATATCATGTCATTGCTTATAGCCCTGATCGACGTGTCAACATTGAGCAATTTCTTCGGTTCTTTTTCCTGCGACTTCTTCTTGGCAGTCTTTACTGGCTCCGGCTCCCCGAAGAACGAAAGCTGCTCCGCACCTTCGTTATCATCTCTGTCAAAATCATTGACGGGCGCAGGAGTATCTATATCTTCATCGGATATTTCTTCCTCTGTTTCGTCCTCAGCTTCAAATTCCTCTGTCAGTTCCTCGAAATCGTCAATATCTTCCTCGGGCTCGGGATATTTCTTTTCTTCGGTCGGCTCTGCAAAAATCGGCTCATCTATCTCCGATACAGCGGTATTAATCAGCAGCCCGCGCTCAACCATATCAGCATAAAAGCTCTGTACCAGATCCCAGCTAAAGCCTGACTCCATAGTGCGGGTGAGAAAACTGCCTTTCCAGATGTGGATACCCTCGTCATACGTCTTGTAGCCATAGCGAGTATCTTCGTTATCGCCCAGTAACAGTTCCGAGTAGTCGGAATTGAATATCTGCTTAACAAAAGCCACACGCTCATCATGGTCGGTGTTGTTCTCGAAAAATGCCGCTATCTGATCTCTTTTTATAGCAAAGAACTGGTCATTCCGCAGTATCCCGAAGATTATATTTTCATCGGTAATGGGCGGCAATTCAGTTGTAATAACAGCTTCGTTCTTGACGATAACTGTATCGTCCTGCGGTTGATTATCGATTATGCTTTCGACTTCTTCCTCAGTCGGTTCGGATAAATCTACTTCGGGAACTTCCTCCGGAGGGGTTATATCCTCGACTATCTCTGTCGGGAATACCGGCTCCATATTGGTCGGTATCTCTATGCCCGCATAAGGACTTGTAGCAGGCTCGGCAACCGTCACTTCGGGCGGCTGCTCTGTTTTGACCTGCTCCTGCTCACGCATACGGAGTGCGTTTTCAATGAGGAGAATTATCTCCGCCTGCTGTCTTTCGGAATACTTGTATGCTTCGTGTTTCCTGAAAAACTCTACAATATTTACATCGGTATCAAGGAAATCCGCAAGAAAACGCCCTGCTATTTCATAGCTATCAGGGCGGCGGTTGAAGTCGCTCTGAAGATAACGCTGGATAAGGGCATCGGCTGTCAGCTTCTCAGCTGATACACTATCTCCTCCATTATCCGGTGTTCTATCGTCAGAAGTCTTGTTTTCTCCCACGCCTGCATTTCGCTGAATGTCACGGGGCGAGGGTTCTCTTTTCGGTAGAGTGCGTCCAGCTCTTTGAAGCGGCTCTCTGCCAGTCTGTCTATCTCCCTCGGAATTATGTTCCACCTGCCCGTTACTATCAGCACCGTCACCTCGGTCGGGTACTCCGTGCGCACCCAATCCTGCCACATTCTGCCCCACCTGCCTATCGGGGTTTTCAGCAGTTCTATCTCCTGCGGATTGCCGCTGTATGCTACCTCTGCTAACATCTGTCCGGTCGGGCTTTGTCTGTAATTCATGCTCTTTTTCTCTCCTTCGTCTTAAAATCTGTATGACCTCGCGCTCTATTTCAAGCAGGCTGTCCTTAGCCGACCTCTGCACCAAATCGCAGAAGCGGATAACGTCACGGGTGTCCTTGAAATAATCAGCGGCATTGAGGTTTATGTTCCCCGAAAGCGGCATACCGCCGTTCTGCTCGCAGCGATTTGCAATTACGAAGCGAACTGCCGACACGACAGAACGCTGATAATCTGCAACAGCTTCCTGCGGCATATCTATCTGCGAAATAGTGTACTGCATTTCCGAGTTATGAGCCTTGATGTTATCCACGGCAACAGCGGCAAGAGCTTCATGAATATCTCTGCACTCCCTGCCGTATTTTTCCGAGATAACATCAACAAGCTCTCCTGCTACATCTTCTGTCAACTGCCAGCCGTTCGGAACAGGCTTGCCGTTAGTCTGTGAGATGTCAAACAGGTGTCTGCACCTATCACCCTCGCCGAATACTGCAATACTGTGTGCGCCCCTGTTTACAAATCTGCCGAGCTTGTTCCATGTTTCAAGCTCCGCGACTTTTGTGGCGTTAGGGTCATGGTAGAACACAAGTGCCGCGTCGGGAAATCCCATCTTATAGAGAGAAGCCGAAAAACGCAGGAAACGAGCTAAAGTCTGCTTGTCCCGTCTTAGCCTTTCGGTCACTTCCGACCAGTTGTAGCATACGCTTTGATACCGATTATTCAATATTAGTTGTCTCCTTTCTCGCTCCTGCGCTTATATTTCAGTTAATCAGGAATATATCCTGTCAAAATCGGGAATGTCGGCGCAAGTATCGCTGTCCTCATCGTACATGACACAGCGCTTGCAGCCGCCCGCCATCTCCCCGTCATTCCAGCCGTCATCGTAGCCACTGTTCTTGCCAAGCTTATAGGCTATAGTGAGCGCAGCCGTGTTTACTGCTATACAAATAAGTGTTTTTATGACATTCTTTCTCATAATATCGTCCTCCTCGAATTTTTGGTTCCCTGTATGATTTTATTATTTTCGCTGTATGATTTCCGAATACCTATTGACTTAAAAAGCCTGATGAGGTAAAATAGATATGTGGGATAACGTACCCGAAGGTACATCATCATCACTCCTCCTTTGGCTTGCGTCTGCGCGTCTTTGCGTACTCCACAAACTTGAGGTTGACATACTCACCGCTGTCATCAAGCTCAAACACAGCAGCATACTTGTTGCCCTTGCTTGAAGTACAATTACGGAGCGTCACCTTGCCGTTAGCAAGCAGCTCGCTTATCTCGGCAGCCTTGTAATTTCTGCCGATACGCTTGTCATGCTTGTAAATGAAGAAATCGCAGTCCTCACCATTGGAGCAGAAAAACGCCTTCTTACCCTCACGGATAGGGCTGCCGCACCACGGACACTTGCCGATCTCGACAGGCTGTTCTGCCGCAGTATCTGCATCCTCCATATCTTCGGCAGCGGTATCCACCGTCACCTCTTCGCTTTCGATCACATCATTCACATTCTTGATTATTTCACCCATAAAGTCCTCCTCTCCGCACTTGCCCGATTCTATGTCAGAGAGCATCTGTTCCCAGTGTGCAGTAAGCTCCGGTGACTTGATATTTTCGGGAAGCGCATTCACATAATTTTTACCGAAATCGGTAATGTATAACTGCTTTTTCTTGCGGTAAATGTACTTTGCAGAAATAAGACCTTCGATAATAGAAGCTCTTGTCGCAGGCGTCCCAAGACCGCGCTCTTTAACAAAAGGCTTTAAATCCTTATCGTCGATGCGGCGGTCAATGTTCTCCATAACAGCAAGCAAACTTGCTTCGGTGAAGTGTGCAGGCGGCTTTGTCGAGCATTCGCGCACCTCAGCACTGTTTACAAGAACAGCCTGCCCCTTGTCATAAGAGATCATCGCCCCGGTGTCCCTGCAATTGTTGTATGCTCTCCACCCAAGCTCGATAGGCAGCTTGGTCGTGAGCTTAAATATCTCACCCTCGACCTCGAACTCATAACGCTTTTCAAGATAGGTGTAGGGCATATCAAGCGCCGACAAAAAACGGTTAATGACAAGAAGAACTACCTTCTTTTCCTCCTCGTTAAGGTCAGATGAATCCAGCCAACCTATAAGGTTTGTAGGGATAATAGCATGGTGGTCGGTTATCTTCTCATTGTTCACGACCCGCTTATCAAGGTTAAGCCCCTGAGAAAGCAGTTTGTCCGTCCTCTCCTTATCGTAGCTTGCAAGGCATTTCACAACACTTTCGGCATAAGGCTTCATATCCTCGGAAATACAACAACTGTCTGTCCTCGGATATGTCAGCAGCTTCTTTTCGTATAAGCTTTGTGCCGCTTTCAAAGTAGCCGCCGCTGTCATGCCGTATATGTCATTTGCTTCTCTCTGTAATGATGTCAGGCTGTGAAGTAATGGGCGGTTCTCTTTCTTTTCCTCTCCGACCGCAAAGCATACAACAGCCTCCTTGCCGCTGCATTTGTTTGCAACAGCTTCGGCTTCCTCTCTTGTGTCAAAAGTACGGGAACACTCTGCACCGTTATCAAGAACCACCTTGAAATACGGCTTTTTCTCGAATGCCGCTATCTGCGCTTCACGCTCGGCAATGATGTTGAGAACAGTATTCTTGACCCTGCCGGACTTGTGGTGCTGATCTGTTTTAAGGCTGTAATATCGGGACAGATTCATACCGAATATCCAGTCGGATTTTGCTCTGGCGTATCCCGCACGATACATATTATCGAAAACAGATGAATCCATAAGATTATCCATACCGTCTTTTATCGCTTCATCTGTAAGAGAGCTTATCCACAGCCGCTTGACGGGCTTTGTGCAGCCAATATACTGATAAATATATCTGAATATGCACTCGCCTTCGCGCCCCGCGTCACAGGCATTTATGATCTCGGTCACATCGTTACGGAGAAACAGATTTTTAAGAAAAGCTATCTGCGAACCGTAACCATTTATAGGAAACAGTTTGAAATCGGGTATCATGGGCAGGTCTTTCAGCGACCACTTTTTGTAGCCGTAGTCCTCCGGATAGCCGATACTCACCAAATGACCTATTGCATTGGTGACGATATATCCGTTACCATGCCAGTAGAAACGCTTGCCCTCGGAAATCTTTTCGGTTGCTCCCACGCAATAGGCGGTCGTCAACGCGACGGAGGGCTTCTCACAAAGTATCAGGCGCAAGGGAAATCACACACCTTTCCGAGAAACTCCCTTGCGTTCCTGAGCCTGTCCGCAAGCTGAACGCCGAGAGCGATCATAAAGTCTATCGTGCAAAAGTCCTCTATGTAGTCACACTCTACACGATAAACGGAAGTCATATCACGGTCGGAAACAGTAACAGAATACACGGGGATCACCATGTCGGCATTGACGTCATAGATAATATCATAACCGCGCTCGATGAGCTTTTCACCATCATCGGTTGCAGAAATATCTGTCTGAATGGTCGCAAGGTGTACCGCCTCGCAGCTTATAACACTGTTGTTTACGGCGTCATCCGGCATATAATTCTTTTCGCACTCGCCCTTGATCGTCAGATCGTATCTGTTTATACAGGTAACGGGCAGAACGCCGTTTCTGATGCCGCGAAGCTGGGCGAAAACCGTGTCAAGCATATTTCTCACTTCCTCGTCCATATACTCATACTGGCACTCGTCCTGCTCCATGCAGAAGTTGAAAACCGCGTCCATCAGCTTGTTGGTCATAGTTATAAATCTCATCATATATTATTCCTTTCAAAATAGGTGATAGCTCCCTGCGGAGAGCTCCGCAGGGCTATCCGTTTTAAGTTCTTAAAGGTTAGAATAATAGTCCTCGTTCTCGTCGTCCTTATCCCTGCGAATAAGCATACTAACTAAAAGCAGTGCGCCAGCACAAGCAAGGATAATTGCCGCCTTGTTGGAAACTTCGGGCGATCCGGTGTGAGGATTAATTGTGGTCGTACCGCCGCTTGGAGTGTTGGAATGAGGTGTGTCGCTGTGAGGAGTGTCCTCGTGAGGGGTATCTCCGTGAGAGCTGTCATCGCCGTGCGAGTCGTCGTGAGGAGTATCATCATGGGGAGTATCCTCGGTGGGAGTGTACTCGTCATACATAATGACTTCGGTAACGCTGCCGTCCTCGTTGACCTTGAAGGTAATGTCCTGTGCTATCTCATAGCCTTCGGGAGCGATTGTTTCGCGCAGAGTGTATTCTTTGCCGACTATCAGCTTACCCTCGATGATATGTTCCTCGTCGGTAGATACCCATTCCTCAATGATCTCATCGCCGTCAAGTATCTGTAAGGTAGCACCGGGCAGCTCCTCGCCGGTGGTTATATCACGCTTGGAAATATGAACCTTTGTGGTATCGTCATACATAACGACCTCGGTAACAGTGCCGTCCTCGTTTACGGTAAACTCAACGTCATTGGCGATAACATAGCCGTCCGCAGGAACAGTCTCATGCAGAGTGTATGTCGAGCCTGCAATCAGAACAGCCTCGATATAATGAGCTTCATTTGTAGAAACCCATTCCTCTATAACTGTGCCGTCCTTGATTATCTGTAATGTAGCACCCGCAAGCTCTTCATCATTGGTGATGTCACGCTTGGAAATGCGTACCTTTGTGGTATCGTCGTACATAGTCACCTTGTCGATCTCGCCGTTGTCGGAAACCGTAAAGGTAACATCACTCGCAACTACATATCCATCGGGAGAAACTTCTTCATGCAGCGTGTAAGTGCCGCCCGAAATAAGCTGTCCCTCGATGACGTGAGCTTCATTTGTGCTTGTCCACTTGTCGATAACATTACCCTCGCTGTTGATAAGCTGAAGCTCCGCGCCCGCTATCTCCTTTTCTCCGGTAATATCGACCTTTGTGATATGGACCTTAGTGGTATCGTCATACATAACCGCCTTATCAATGGTGCCGTTGTCGGAAACCGTAAAGGTCACATCGTTTGCTACCACATATCCATTGGGAGCATATTCCTCATGCAGAGTATAAGTGCCGCCTGCGGTTAGAACGCCCTCGATGATGTGTGCTTCGTTGGTGCTTGTCCACTCATCAACGGTATTGCCCTCGCTGTCAACTATTCTGAGCTTTGCACCCACAACTTCCTTAGTTCCGGTAATATCGAGCTTGGTGATATGCACCTTTGTTGTATCGTCCACCATAGTAATGGTAGAATTGCCGTTCTCGTCGGTGGAAAGCGCGTCAACATTTTCCACAGTCACTACATTGTTTTCATCAATGCTGAAATTGATTGTTGTTGCGATAACAAATCCGGCAGGGCTGGCTGTTTCTTTCAGAACATAGCTGCCGGCAGGAATATTTGTCACGGTATGGATAGTTCCGTCAGACACCCACTCGGTAAAGATATTGCCCTCGCTGTCAAGTATCTGCATTGAAGCACCTTTCAGCTCGTTTCCGTAAATATCCTTCTTGGATACGTTCAGATGTGTTGCCGAATTTATTGCGGTTATCTCAACAATCTGCTCATTTTCCGAAATAGTAACATCGTATTTCTTATCGCTGAAAACATATCCGGCAGGCGGTGCGATCTCGGTAACGATATATTTTCCGTAGGGAATTTCATCAAAACCGAAATTGCCGTTTTCATCGGAAATCGCAGTAACTATTGCACTTGCCGAATCAAAGGTTTCCGCATCAGCCTTGAACAGACCAAATACAGCGTTAGCAAGCGGCTCGTCATGCTCATTGACCTTAACGCCCTTGACCGACCCTCGCTTTATTTCGTTTACAAAAGTACCGCCGTCAATATCGACTACCTTGGTATCCTGACCTGCATACTCAAAAGTCACGATATGCTTTTCACCGCTGATGACATACTTGTCATCGGTGCTTATCTCCTGAATGTAGTATCTGCCGAAAGGCAGCTTCTGACCAAATCTTACGGTCATATCCTCGCCAACGCTTGCGTAATCCACAAGACCGTCCTTCGGGATTGAAGAACCGTTTTCAGCCACCAGCGGCTCATCGGCATACAGACCGAAAACAACATTTGCAGCATCGGAATTATCTCCAACACCATAAGTATCGTCATGCTCCATGAACTTAGTGAGATGAATTGAAACACCCTGATAATCATTGCTGAAATCAGTATTTACTGTATCTCTGATTGCAACTTCCTGTCCTGCATAGGTCAACTCAACAGTCTGCGGCTCATGATTGTTCACATAGCCGAAAGCCGCCTTTTTCTCGGTCACGGTATATTTTCCGAGATACAGCAGCGGAGTTTCCGCATAGCCCTTATTATCGGTGGTGATAGTTGCCACAACATCGCCCTTGTTCGCTCTTACAGTTCCGTCAGCGGTGATAATATCCTCTGCCGCAGTCACCTCGAACTCTGCACCCGCGAGAAACCCGCTTGCAAAATGAGGAGTGAAGATGTTGTAGCCTGCTTCATGAACAGTGCCGTCCTCGTCTATGGATATAGCAGAACCCAGCGCAGTAACAGCGCTGAAAATCTCGCCCGTCTTGTGAACGGAAATTTTGCCCTGCTGTGAAGTATTGTCAAAGTCGATACCGAGCTTTGTATACTCAAACTCGTTACCTGCGAAGTTGAATGTAAATGTCTTACTATCGGAATTGAGTGTGTAGCCCTCGGGAGCGTTAATCTCGGTAAGGGTATATTCAGCTCCGATATACATTTCAGCGTCACCCGAATCGGCATGACCGTCAGCACCCGTAGTCATGGTGCAGATAAGGTCTCCTGCCTTGTGAAGCTGCTTTGACCCGATAGAGAAATCCTTAGCGGCTCTCACCTCGAAAACAGCGTTAGCCAGCGGCTTTTTTGTGCCGTTGTCCATCTTGTAAACATCAAGCACACCTGTCTGAACATCATCGCTGATCGTCACCTCATGAGGGATAGTCAGCGTGTCAGCTTTCTCGGAAACCGCCGTGAACTTTGTTACATTATTCTTGGGAACAATGTACGGCTCGGGCGCGGAAGTCTCGGTTATAGCGTACTCAAAATTTGGATAGATAGGCATAACCTTTTCATAGCCCTGAGTGCCGTCGCTTGCATATTCTATATACTTTGAAGAAGCAATACCATTTGCGTCGGTCTTAATAGTGCCGATGACCTCGCCTGCCTTCTGAACCACCTTGCCGTTGAACGAAATATCCTCGGTGGGCGCAATATCGAAAGTAACGCCCTTTACGGAATTGTCGAAAACGTCCTTCTTGTGGACTTTCAGGTCAACAAGCTGTAAGGTGTTCGGAATGTCGGCGGTGTAGGTGATTACGGGATTCGTCTTGCTCTCGATGTCGTCAAGAGTGGTGACGATCTTAATCTCCCTTGAAGCGTTGCCGTTCTCATCAAGCATGATGTACTTGTCGTTCTCACGCTCGGTTACGGTGTAAACGTTGGAGAAAGTATCTCCGTTCAGCTTGCCCAGCGGCAGCTCGGAAGCACTTGCATAACCGTTCTTGTCGGTCGTAATAGAAGTGATCGGCTTGCCGTCAAGGGTAATGTCGAAGATGATGCCCTCGATAGAAATATCATTTATTATGTCGTACTTGTTGAGTTCGATTTTCAGCTCATAAGGCTTATCCTTGACCTCATAACCGAAGTCACTGAGCTTCGAGTTCTGGAAAGTATCAAGATCGTTTCCGACAGCATTTTCACGGTTGATCTTGTAATACTCAGTGTCCTGAACATAGCCTGCCGGTGCGGTAATTTCATGCACATAGTAGTCGGTGTTCGGGATAAGGTTGTAGCTGAACTTCGCCTTACCGTCTGCGCCGGTTGTCGCGGTTTTCAGCAGTTTCTTATTGCTGTTGTAAAGACCATAGGTCGCACCCGAAAGCACGGTATCGCTATCGTCTTTCTTGGTGAGAACAAGCTCGTAGTTCACAAGTTCGTTTACGATCTCTGCGTCAGAGTGCAGCTTGTTGCTCTCCAGCTTATTACCAGAAATGGGATAATACTTGCCCGAAGAAATAACGTACTTGCCGCCCTTGCTATCGGTAACGGTATAGCTGCTTGCGGTATCATTCTTCATCACACCGCTGATGTTTCTCTTATCGGAAACAGAGCCGAGAGTGCTGAGATTTACAGCCTTTGATACGTCAATATCATCGTCATAGCCGTAGCCCTTTGCACCGTTCACCTCGATGAAAACTACCTCCTGCGAAACACCTGAACTGTTCAGTGGCAGCAGGTTCAGATACACCTGACCAAAATAGTCGCAAGTATCGGAGCCGGAATAGTTATATCCTGCATCAAACACATAAGCCTTAGAAATATCGGTTGAAGTTCTGCTCATGTCAAAAGTGACATTATGGCTGCTGTCCAGCTTAGTGGGAGCATAATACATTCCGTCCCCTGACTTGTATGCGGTATCATTGAAGTTATTCAGATCATCAAGGTTTCCGCTGAAAGCGTCCTTGGCGGACAGATAGCCGTTAGTCAGGTAACGCATGGTGCTTCCGTCCCAGTAGCCGATGATGAACTTTGTGGTCTTGTAAATGTCAGCAAGTGTCTTAATATCATCGGCATTGTCGGTGGACAGTGCCTTTCCATCACCGTTGTGAACTACCTTATCAAGCGTTGCTGTCCCGACCTTTGCGTCATAGCCCTCCTCATTGTTATTCAGCTTTACTGTTCCCGTGCCTGCATTTGTTGTAAAATCACTTGTAGGAGAGGGCAGGCTTACCGACTTGGAGAGTTTTTCATAGCGGTCATTGTCGGGAACGCTGTACTCGGTGACGGTGTAAGTCCTGCCGCTTGACATTGAAGTAGGCAGGTCGCATACAGTGAACGTACCCTTGTTGTTGGTCTTGCTCAGCGTCTTGAACTTTGTAGCGTTCACGATATTGTTGGTGTAATGGGAAAAGTAATATCCCGTTCCTGCGCTGTTCAGATCTGCTACAACATAATACTTCGTTCCGTTTATCGTAGTCGATACAACGAACGTTGTCTTGTCAAGCAGATCGGACAGCGCAGTTGCCGTGATAGCGTTATTTCCACTGTCGGTGTAGGTCTTTTCGACTGTAAGATTTGGTTCGTTATAGCATCCTATCGCAGTATAACCCTTAACGCTGTCTATTTTGGTTGACAGCAGACAGGTCTGGTAATTGCTGCTTGCAAAAAGCGACTCACTCTCTGTCAAACCACTCATAAGCTGCATTTCGATAGCCGAAGTGCTGTAAACGCCTCCGCTTGAAGTGCTTGTGAAAGGACGCTCCTTTGACCATACCACGAACACCGAATAATCGCCGTCAGCAGAAGTATCTATGCCGTAGTCTGTGCCGTATGTGCCGCTGAAACGTTCCTTTACCATTTCGGTCAGCTTCGACTTGAAGGTGCTGTAATTATGCTCCAGCGCGTCCTTCTTGATGAAAGCGGTCTTGATCTTGAAAGTAGCCTCATAGCGCATTTTATCGGTCTTGAACTTCATAATGCGAGGGTCTTCTTTTGCAAGTGCCGCACTCTTTTCCATTATGCCGGGGAGTGTGTAATGGGACTTTACATCTGCAACTATCGCATTGTACGCCGTTTCAACTCCCGACTTTGAGCACCAGCCGCCCGAAGGATAAGTAAAGTCGTTCCACAGAATATCGCTGCACGTTCCGAACGTTTCGGGAGTATGCCCACGATAGCCGAGTATCAGCTCCCAGATAAGGAGCTGTGTTGCCGCGTAGTAGTTGCCGTTCTTGTGGCTCGAATAGCCGTAATACTGCACCAGCCCCATGTACTTGGCAATATCGCCGTCCGTACCGCCGAGGGAATTCCAGTAGGCAGTCGAATCAGCCTTGAACTTGTCCGAGAGATCGAAAGTATCATACTCGGTAAAGCCATACTGCGTGTACCATGTGCCGGAGGGCGTACCCTGCATTGACTTCGCAGGCTCGATACAAAACGCCCAATCGTTACCCGATGAAGGAACAAAGCGGCATAACTGCTCGCCGTACTTCACAAACTGCCCCGATACGCCGTTTGAATTGGCGTACTTGCTTGTGTAAATAGTCGGATTCACGCTGCTGTCCCATGTGTACCCGATACTGATACCGGAGCTTGCAGCCGACACAGATGTTGCAAGGGTCGATAATCCCATAGCCGCAGCCAGCGCACCGGACACGCCCCTTTTAAAGAGTTTGTTGATCTTAATATTCAATGCTTATCCTCCTGTGATTTATTATCATGGACAGCGGCAGCCGCAGGAACATCTTCCGGCTTTTCCGTTTCGGTGTCCATTTCTTTAGGTGTAGTTTCAGCCGAAAAATCTCCCTTTTCTATCGCAGCATTTAGAGCCGATATATCGCAGCCCTTGTCACGGACTGCCTTGTACAGATCGGCAAACTGCTCTCGCTCCAGCTTTTCTTCAAGCTCCGCTTCTTTTTTGCGGTAGATCTTCAGCATTTTCTTGTGGTACGCTATCAGCCTTACGGTGTTCTCCGTATTTTTTCTTGCACTCGCGAGCTTGGCTGATAGCTTCTCCACCCTCGCCGCTTTATCTGTCATTTCTTACCTCTTTTCGTAATATAATAGTAGCCGCACGCAGAGCCTGCAAGCATGATGCCGTCAAGGACGCTGAATTTCAGCGTATGCAGCTGTGAAGCTATCTCCGGGTCGAATAGTCCTCTGATGACCGTTAAAAGAATAGCCGCCGCGAATACGATAATTACAATGATAAAACGCTTGTCCTTCTTTGGCTCGCTTTCCCTTTCGGAGCTGTCCGTGAACGGAAAGAAATTATTTCTCTTAAAAAATCCGAACATCAGATACCCCCTTGTTCAAGCGCGTAATAGTAAGTCCAAAATAGATTTGTTTCATCTTCCGTAAATCCGAACTTGCCGAGCGCCGTTTCAACATCGTAATTCGTGACCTCGCCCTTGTATATCGTGTGGTCGGGGTTGTCGCAGTAAACGGTAGTCGTTTTTATGGTAATATCGTCCCAGTCGATCTTGTTAAAGCCGTCGCTGTCGATATTATATGTTACCTCCCAGTCGGAACCGCTGACGCCCGCGTCACAGGAGCCGGTTATCGTTCCTCCGTCAGTAGTGGCGATAGTAAGGTCTGTCCACACTGATGATGTATGCTCATAGCAAGTGCCGCGGAAGGAAACAGCATACTCATTTGAACTTGCGATATATGCCGTATTAGATACATAAAAATCACCGTTTGCCGCAGTAAGCTCGGTATCCTCGTCCTTCATGCAGTCGCAGTTGGGACAATATCCCGTTTCGGTGTCCTGCCAGTATTCATAGAATTTCTCTATAACGTCGGCAATGGTTTCATCGGAGATATTGTCGTTTCCGTTTTTATACTCGATAAGAGCCGCCGCAGCAATAACGCCGTTTTCATCGACCGAGATCGAAGTGCTGCCATATTGATTCAGAGAAGTTATCTCACTGCCATCATAGCGGTATTCGGGAGTATAAGTAAACACGCCGTCAAGCTCGGTCTGCTTTGCAGCCTCTATCGCCTGCACCTGTTCGTGATAGCCTTGCAGAAAGATAGTCTTGTCTACGTTCGGGTCTTTCGGATCCATCCATGAAAACATTGAACTGATCGCTGTAATAATCATCGAAAGAAATCCCGACAATAGATTTACGCAAAGCAGTATCAGCAAAGCACCAAGCGCTACGACTATAAATCCCTTTGACGTTATAAGTTTGCCAATAACGCTCGCGGATTTTTTAACAACCTCACCTGCTGCCTTGCCGCCTGCTTTTGCACCGCTTTTTGCAGCCCTCTTTGCATGATTTTTACGGATAATGTTCTCCCGTATCTTACGGATCTTCTGCACGTCCTGCTTGACAGCCTTCGGCGTTTCCTTTATATTTCGTGCAGTCTTTATACCTCCCTGAGCGGCATTGTAAATACCTCGTCCGGCATTCTCGATATATCTGACATCGGTCAGCCCCTGCTTTACAGCTTCCGTTCCGGTATCGGTCGTTGTGGACTTGTCGATCTTGGTTTGCAGGAGTGACTTGCCGCCCTCCCTGACAGCGTTAGATACAGCGCCTTTGGCTGCCGTTCCGATACTGCTAAAAGTCTTGCCCACATCTTTGACCGAACCGACCCTCACACCATTCCTGACCGCTGTTTGTATGCGCCCCACGGTATTTCGAGTGCCGCCCACAGCAGTACGGATAGCACCGCCGCTTTGTATGACACCGCCTGCCGCTTCAAGAGTGCTCTGAACGGTAGTAATATTATTTGGGCTTTCTTCCTCGCCCTTTGCGGTGATATATTTCTTCCGAGCCAGTTTCATCTTTCGACTCTTGAAATAGTCCTTTCTGCGGTCAATATCCCGTAGCTGCCGCAGGCGTTCCTCACGGTTGACGTTCGGATTTTTCAGCACCAGATCTTTACCGCCCCACGCCGTCTGAATGTTGCCATGTTTGACGGATTTAATATGATACCGATTAGCCACGCCAACCGTAGATTTCTTCGTTTCTATACCATCGCGCAAGATACTCTTTTCGGGAGTATCACGCGCCTTCTGCGTTCTTATCTCTATTCAGATCACCCCTTGTTATGGTTGTATTCCGATACCTCATTGAAACTACTGGTCATCAAGCGGTACAAATTGTTCTTCGGGAACTTATCCCTGAACGGAATAATAGAACCGCCGCAGCATATAAGTCCCTGTCCCGAATCGCTGTTTGTAACATATGACAGCAGGTTGTCCGAGATATTGAGTATCTTTGCAAGCTGCACTCTGTCACTTGTCGCCTGATTGAGCATCATAACAAAATCGGTATTGGAAAGCATAGAACGAGCTGTTTCCGATTTCAGCAAGTCCTCAACATTCTGAGTAATGCCCGTAGGAACGCCGCCCCATTTACGCGCTCTCTTGTAAAGCTCATAAAGGAAATTTGCGGAATATTCGTTAGCAAAAAGCAAATATATCTCATCCATATATATCCATGTGCGCTTGCCCTGCGCTCTGTTGACAGTAATTCTGTTCCAAACGTAGTCCAGAACTATAAGCATACCCAGCGTTTTCAGCTGCTTGCCCAAGTCCTTTATATCGTAGGAAACAACACGGTTTTTAACGTCAACATTTGTCTTGTGAGCGAATACGTTCAGATTGCCCTTAATGTAAAGTTCAAACGACAGCGCCAGTCCCTTTGCTTCCTTTTCCGGCTGCGCTTTGAGGTTCTCATAGAACTCCATGAGAGTCGGTATCTTGTCCGGGTCGAACTTGATGAGATACTCGCCATAGGTCATTGTAAGGCAGCGGTCAATAATAGCCTTTTCTTTGGCTGTAAGTCCCTGCTTGCCGACCAGACACTCGCAGAACGAGAGTATGAAATCCGACTTCATTACAAGCGGTGATTCATCATCGGAATAATCTTTCGACATATCCAGCGGATTGATGAAATTGTTGCTCGCAGGGGAAACAAATATCGTTTCTCCGTTTAGCGCCGCAACAAGGTTTGTGTACTCTCTTTCGGGGTCGATGATGATTATATCATCATCGGTAGCTAGAAATACATTCAGCATCTCACGCTTGGCGCTGAAACTCTTGCCCGAGCCGGGGGAACCGAGAATAAAGCCATTCGGGTTTTTAAGCTGTAAGCGGTCAAAAAGTATCATATTATTCGACAGCGCATTCAAGCCGTAGTATTTTCCGTTCTTATGGTTTATTTCTTTTCCGCTAAAGGGCATCAGTACTGCCGTGCTTTCGGTTGTCAGCGTCCTGCGGATTTTGAGCGTACAGTTACCCAGCGGCAGAACGCTTTGCAAGCCTTTCTCCTGCTGGAATTTCAATGTGGAGAGCGAACAAATATGCTTACGCACCACAGCTTCTATTGCTTCGGTGTTGCTTTCAAGCTCCTCCATGTCCTTTGCCGTCACCATTATGATGATATTGTCAAGGAACATTTTCTGGTTTTTAGAACGAAGGTCATCCAAAAGCTCCTCGGCTTCGATAAGACTGTGTTTCAAGTCCTCGTTAATAACGTCCGAAGTGTACCCCGACTGTATCGCCTTTTTCTCAGCTTGCAGCTTGTTCGCCCTCATGGAAGTCAGCTGATGATTTACTATTTTCAGCGCCTTGTACGGGTCAACGGGTGCAATGTTCACAGTGACCATGACATCAAGATTGGTATTCGCAATATCCGTCAGCAGATTGTCTTTCAGACTTGCGGGCATATCCTTGATGAACATGGTGCGGGCATATTTATCGCCCCACATGAAGTAGTGTTTTTTGAACTCCAGATAATCGGGACAGCAGTAGCCGCGCTCCGCCTGCCGCTTGAAATGCTTTGCTGTAAGCTCCGGAATTTCTTCATCAACGTTGCGGAAAATATCCTTGAGTAAACAAATACGCTCATTAGAGGTCAGTGCCTTTATGTTAGAGCCAACCTTCTTGAAAGCGTTCAGCAGTTCAAGATCAATGGTGTTGAACTTGGTCTGCGCATTTTCAAGGTCGGCAGCCTGCAAGGTGACGGTAATATACTTGTTTCTGATGATACCGTTCTGCCCCTGCTCCATTTTCTCGATGAGCATATCGTTATACTCATCGCGGTAGTTATCGTAACCGTCGCCCTTGTGACCGATAAGCACCATGCGCTCGAAATCGGCACGATTGACGCGGTTATTATGTACCGTTATCTGAATGTCGGCGTTAGTATCGAAGCTGTTGAGCACCGAGCAATAGCCTAAGAAAATGCTCTCCTGCTCGTCCTGCTTGGCGATCTGATAATTTATATCCTCAAACTTATATGTTTTGGAATATCGGTTATCGTCCACTTTGAAGATATAGTCGTCGCACACCCTCTGGTATGGCAGAGTTTTCTGCACCGTTTTGGGTACGACACGCTTTTTCTTGATCTTCTTCTGCTTAGGCTTCTTCTTGTTTTCCTCACGAAGCCTGATCTCGTCGCGCTCCTTTGCCGTAAGCGCCGATAATTCGGATTCTTCTTTCTTTTTCTTACCGCGCACCTTTACCATGATTACCGCCGCAGCGATCACCACTCCGAAAGCCCCGGCAAGCAGAGTAAAAGCCTGCGCCTGCTTTGCGTTGAGCGTTATAACGGGCTGCTCCGTAACTGAAGAAACCTCTGTCTCGCTCGCCGTACCCGATGAAAGAACCGTTTCCGCACTCACTTCTCCTTCTGATGAAACTGTCTCGGATATATCTTCTTCCGACGTGTATCCGCTCTCATAAGGTGAAGCTTCGGAATGACCGGAATACGTTGTCTGCGGATAATAGGTCGTGGTCTGCTGTACTCCGGTCTGTGCATAGCTGTCAACTCCCTCATATATGTTATCGGCTGAACTCTGCGGAGAGGTATATGTAACCGGCGCAGCAGTTGTGACCGTTGTGTTTGTAGTAATAGTTTCGGGCGCAGACGCTTCTGACATTGAAGCAGTGGTTACAGTAGTTGTCGCCGTCTTTCGCGTCGTTTCCGCCCTCGAACTGTCATTGTTAGTAGGAATCTCTATCGCCCCCTATTAGTATTCGACAGGCTCACCATAATTGATCTTCTTGATACTCTGTATGTTGCTGCTCAGATCAAGACCGTACCAATTATAGTAGCCCCATGAACCGCTGTAAGCCACACACCCCGGCAGGCTTGCGTCGTCATAGATAAATTCTATGATACATTTTCCGTTGCCCTCGCCGCCGAACCAGTGCCACTTGCCTTCGCCGTCATCTGCCCAGCCCTTGCTGTCGCACTGTTTGACGGTGAACTGTGTCCCGTCCTCCATACAAACGAGATAACGATCCCCGTCAAGCCCGAAGTGCAGACCCATAGCAACACAGTAATCTCCGTATTCATCACGGCGGATACCGGTATGCGTCACGGGGTCGGGGATAGAGCCGTAAATAGCTCCCGACGCAGGTTGTGCCGTCAAGCCGCTGGCTCTCTCGCCCGCCATTGCCGAGGTCCAGCCGTCTATATGCTCAAATTCCCATATAACCTCAACGGTTTCAGTTTCAGCCTTTACGGTCTGACCCTTCAGCTTGGTTGACTTATCTTCGTTTTCTTTCAGTTCGGGGGTCACAGTTATCTCATACTCAGTGCCTTCTCGGAGCCCGTTTATGTAGCACATATCGTTGCCCCGGAACTCGAAGTACATATTATCGGCGTACTCGCCGGCGGTCTCGGTGCTGCACTCAACATAATAGTCGCGGTCTTTCTCGGCGTTCCATGTCACCTTGATGGTGGACACGGAAATGTTGCTTGCTTTCAGATCGGTAACAGCAACTATTGGCGTAGGCTCCTTTATGGGCTTGGGTTCTGCCTTCGGCACATCTGCCGCCTGTGAGGACACCGCCACTGCTCCTGCCATTATCATTCGTATAATGTGATTTACGAGCGGTTCAATACTTAACATTTTGCCTCCTTACTTTTTCCTGAAAAGCCGCTTCTTCCGGGACTTCTTTTCCTCTGTTTCAGTGATAAGCTCCTCGGTCATGTATCCGTTTCTCAGCTCCATAAAGGGCGGTTCATACGAATATATCCTTTGCTGCGGAGAGGTATAGAATCTTATGATCTCCAGTGCGAACTGCTCAAACGCCATATCGTTATACCGGAAAAATCCCGTAAACATTAGCGGAACAGCTATGAGGATAACGACCCACGAAACAGCCTCCTGCGGCAGAAATCTGTTGCCGAAAATGTATATCGGCACACAGATGAGCAGCGCTATTGCCGTACAAATACACTGCCGCAGCGTCAGTCCGAAAAACAGCTTTTCACGATAGTTCTTTATTTCTTTAGGAATACGGATCTCTATCATAGGCATACACCTCGTAGAAATAGTCATTCAGCCGCACAAGTACGCAGATGGTGTATATTATCCCCGCAGCACCCGCGAACACGGCAGCCCAACTCATGAACTGCATCTCTTATCTCCCCCTTACCCTGCGCACGATAAATGCGCCTACTGTCCCGACAGCGATGACCGCTGCGGAAACAATTATCTTCTTGACCATTCACATCACCTACCCTCTGTACTAACCACATCCGATAGCTTGACGCGCCCATTGCCCCGATTTCGCAACACCCAGAGCCAATGACAGCGCTACTATTGTTATTCCTACCTTGTCCGAGCCTCCCATCAGGTCAATGACCTGCGAGAAGGAATAGAACATCAGCACCACTACTAACCCTTGCAGGCAGACAGCGGCATAGTACTTCAGGAAAGCCTTTGCGCTGTCGTGCCAGCCCTCTGCCGCGAATGTAGCAAGCGGTATAGGGGAAACGGCGGTGTAGACAACTATCTCGAAAATACGCCCGATAAGTATAAGGTTTATCACCCAGCAGGCACCCATGAGAATGAGAAAGGTAGGCATGACCTCTAAGTATTTTACAAGGTAGTTCAGATTCATGAACCCCTCCTCGGCGGGCTCGCTGAGGATAGCATCCGTTTCAAAGCTTGATAAGAAACCATAGCTTTCTTCAACGAGCCCTGCCGCAAGTCCATTGAAACTGTTGTAGATTATCCCCATCAAAGCGCTCGCATTCTGTACGATGACCTTAGCGAGAATAAATCTGAAAAATACCTTGAAGACCTGTTCGTATGATTGTAACTTCAAAAGCATAGCCTCGTTGCAAAGCTGCATTGCGAAAAACAGCGATACAAGCACAAGAGCCACGCCCTCAACAGCCGACATCGCCGTGCTTACGGCGGTTATCGAGCTGTTAAAAGGAGATATCGTGAGGGTCTCCATTGCGGTGTCGAAGGCGTTGTTTATCATGCAAAGCCAGTCGTACACCCAATCCTCGACGGTTTCCCATTCAATAAAACTCATGTGTCACCACCCCATTTCGACAAGAGAAAGGGAGCTTACATGGTGAACATATCGTAAGCCTTAGCGACCGCGAACACGATGAAGCCTGATGCCAGACACATAAGACCTCTTGTCTTGCCGTCTGCCGAATCGTCCTTGAAGCCGAGTGCAAACTGGATAGCACCGATAAAGCCGATAACAAGACCGATACGGGCTACCCAGTCAACGATGAACTGAACGACCGTGTTAAAAGTCTCAACACCGTCACCGCCGCCTCCTTCGCCCTCAGCAAATGCTGTGATACCGAAAAGCGAAGTCATCATCATGACCGCCATAAAGCCCATAGAGATCCTGCGCACAGCTCGCTCACGCTTTCTGTCACGCTGCTCGACTGTCAGTTCACTGTTTCTTGTAAAATCCTCTTTGAAGGCGGTCTTTATCTCAGCCGCCTTGTTACGAATCCACTTCGTAGTAACCATCTCCTTAAAATTCATCATAATTATCAAGGTAATCATTTGCATTCACACAAATGTAGTCCTTATCATTTTCCATTTCCGGCTCTGTTGTCACAACAGTATCCTCGTCATCAAGGCTTGCCGGCTCCGGTTTTCCGTTCTTCGGCTTTTTCGGGATATTTGCAAGCCTTTTGGCTGCTTCCATTTCGGCTATCCTGCTGTGAGGCTGCTCCGAATCGACCGATATATCCTCGACATGACAATCAAGCTCTTTTTCTTCATTATTATTTTCGGGGGCTGATTCATGTTCGGTATTATCATCGGCTTCATTATCTTCCGCAGGCTCACTGTGCAAGTCCTCATCATCGGTTTCCGCCGCCTGACCGAATTTCACGGTCATGACATCTTTTACAAGATAAGCGTTATCGCCGTTGAAATCCTCCAGCAGCTTGTAATTCGGGTGCTTTTCGATCTTGAACTTATTGCAGAAAAACGGGAAAATACCTCTGACGAACAGGATACATTCGTTATCCTTCATCGTTTTCAGCTCATCAACTGTCATAAGCTCGCGTCCGAGAATACCGTCATTTTCCGATGTCGAACCCTGCCGTCCGCGTGTGCGGTTATGCGACCTTGTATCTATTGTTTCTTTTCCGAGTGTCTTTGAAATATGCTCTAATGTAGTCGGCTCCTGACCGCCCAAAAACAGCAGGCTGTCGCAGTTACCAAGTACATTCTCCCAGCTGTCCTTGTACATCTTTTTGAGCTGAGAAAGGTTCTGGATTATGACGTTAGCGGATATTTCCATAGAACGCATAGTTGCCAAAAGCTCCTCAAAGCGCGGAATTTGACCAAGATTTGCGAACTCATCGAGCAGACAGCGCACATGAACGGGCAGCCGCCCGCCGTACTTGAAATTCGCTCTGTCGTACAGCACATCAAAAAGCTGAGTGTACATCATAGCCGCCAGAAAATTGAACGTATCGTCCGAGCTTGGTATAATGATAAACATCGCCACGGGCTTATCGCCTATCGTTTCAAGGTGGATATTATCGCAGCTCGTTAAGTCCATTACTTCGGGGATATTGAATGCCTGCAAGCGCACCGCCGTCGATATTAGAATCGACTTTGCCGTATCTCCCGCCGCCTTTTTGAAATCCTTGTAGTATTTGATACACATATACTCATGGGGCTGCTTGTCTTTTTTGGCAAGATCAATAAGGTTTAAATCCTTGACCCTCTTATCAATTTTTCCTGCCTCCTCGGTATATTTATCGGGATTTTCAAGCGCGTCGAAGATCAGATCGAGATCGGACATATATGCATCATCGCCCTCTTTGACTTCAGCCTTTTTCAGCAGCTTCATGACTTCGGAAAAGTTTTGGCGGCTTTTGTCCTCGCATTCTACAAGGTAGAAGCAAAGTGCAGCCAGCAGGGCTTTTGTGCTGTCATCCCAGAACTGGTCGCCCCCGCTATTTTCCTTAGATGTGTTCTTCATCAGCACGTTTACCATTTTAATAACGGCGGTAGCGCTGTAATGCCCGTCCACATCATAGATGTACTCAAAGGGATTGTAGTTATTGGAGTGCGCCATATCTATCAGATTAAAAACTCTGATGTCATATCCGTAATGCTCCAACATCTTTCCGGTTGACCGCAGCAGCTCACCCTTCGGGTCGGTACAGACATAAGAGGTGTTTGCCTGCATGAGATTTGGCTTGACGTAGAATCGGGACTTACCGCTGCCCGAACCGCCTATGACCATCACATTCAGGTTTTTCCTCGTCTGCCTTGTGTTCAGCGACATTTTTACTTCGTTTGTCAGAACCACGTTATTATCAATGGTGTAGGTCTTATCTTTCTTTTTCCAGAATTTCAAACGCTCGAAGAAATTATGCACCTTGACCTTGAACGGCAGCTTTTGTTTCTTGGGCTTGTCCAGCAGGCTCTTGACCTCTTTCGAGTTTGCCCACCTTGCCGAGCCGTGTTCCTCACCTTTGCGGTGAAACTTCTTTTTGCTTGTGTACTTATTCAGCGCATACAGACCTATCCCAAAAGCTGCAAACATAGGTATCTTTGCAGCATAACCGCCAGCCTTCACAAGCTCGAAAACAAGGTGAGTATCCTTCAATGTACTATCCAAAGATTTGGACAGCATATCTAAATCTACCTTTTCCCTATCATCAGCAGCTATATCCATACAGGCACCTACCGCTGCCAACATATACACCGTAAATCCCGCAAGAGCCGAATAGATACTGACCGTTAAAAAATCAAGTTTCTTAGGCTCGCGGCTTATTTTCTCGACCCCCTGTTCTTTGTCTTGTTTGTAAGCGGGTTGGTAGGCTTTGGCAATTTTGCCTTGACCCTCTGGAGCGTGTTCATCGAAACGCTCTGTTTCTTTGCTTTGTTGAAGATCTTTTCAGCCTTGCTCCTGCTTATTCCGAACTTGTCCGTCAGCTGTTTTATTGCCGAATCCTTATCCGTCAGATCAAGCCGCAGCACAGTATTTCCGCCCGTGACCGTAAAGCTGTTCTGAGATTCACGCTCTATGACGAAATTCTTGAAATTCAGCATTACAGCCTTTTCTGCAAATCCGAGCTTTTCAGCCTTTGCCAAAATAGCGGCAATGGTCTCGTTATCATTGACCTTCAAGTAATCGCGGATATTCCGTTCCACGTCCTCGCGCCTGATACTTGCCGCTGACAGCACGACAAAATTGCCCTCGCTGTCGGTAATAGTAAGATGCGGCGCTTTCTCGTTTTTGAACTTCATTCTCGCAAAGGAAAACTTCTCAGTGAGGATATTGTCATCATCAAGCTTTATATCCTTTTCAAAGTAATCCATTTGCTCGACCGTTCGGGAGCTGCTGTAATAGAACTTCTTCTGTTCATCGGTCAGCCTGCCCGCAAGGACATTTGCGACCTCCGCTGCCTTGAACGGCTCGAAGCCCATACGCTCATTCAGCATTCGTTCCAGCCTTGCTTTCGTACAGAAGTTCATGGTCAGCTTTTTACCGTCGTTCATATCGGTAATGACGATCTTAGGCTTGCCCTTTTCCTTTACGACCTCCACCGATATTTTCGATAGTTCCGCCTGCATTTTTCTGTAATTCACAAGCGCCCGGTCTATCTGCTTTTCGTAAGCCGCATTGAAGATACACTTAACACCGTCCTGCGATTCCATGAAATTCACGGGAATATCGTGGTCGGCGCAGTACATCTGAAAGCCCTCGACATTAGCCTTATCAAAGGTTATCATCTTTTCGGCTTGCTCCGGCGGTCCCTGCGCCTTCATAGCATGGATATCCTTTACGATATTATCAAGCGTAGGCTTGTCCTTTAGGTTGAAGAACACGGACAAGGTGTTTTCCTTGCCCTTTTCTTGAATACCGGCAACAGGTATCCCAAGCTTCTTGGCTCTTTTTGCAAGTTCCTTGAAGTCCTCCTTGCTGTACGACGGCAGCATACCTATCTCGCCGCCCGATTTCAGCTTCTTCAAACTGACATCGCCGCGATACTCCTTGGCTTTCTTGACCTTCGGTCCCTTCTGCCGTTCTTTGTCGATGTTTATCTTGATTATTTCCAGAATTATCTCGTTAGCCTTCGAGATAAGATCCGTTGTAACAGTAACACCGGCACTTGCGACGTCATCTCCGTGCATATTTTCACCACTCCTTTCATGATAGGATGATCGCTGTTAAGAGTGACTTGCCTGTCTTGCCCTCTCATAAGTTAGGGGTCGGGAAGCCGTTTTTTTGAGGTCGGACAGAGCAAGTTCTCTTTTTTGCACAAACGAATTACAGTCCGAAGTATTCTCTGCCGGCATTTTTGACAATAGACTTGATCTTTTCGACCGACTCCCATGCGGAGTGAGTGCTTATGCCCTCGTGCTTTGCAATCATGGTCGGGGTCTGTGCATAGCAGAGATACATCACGGCTCTGTTGGTCAGTATCTCGCCGTAGGGCTTGAACAGTTCTCTGACGGTGATGAGCAGTTCGATCTTTCTGGTATTATCCTCCTGATACATACCGTTCATCTCACCTCTCGCCACTTCCTCGAAGCCCTTTCCGTCACGCTTTTTTCTCAGCTTTTCCTTTTCGTAATTATCCTCGCTTCTGTATTTTGCAAGCTGCATACAGATCTTGTTGGATACCTCAATAAAATCGGGACAGTCTCTGTAATCCTCCATAAGATCACAGAGCTTTACAAGCACCGTCTTGCGGCTGTTTACATGGTTGAGCTGGCTTACATACGTTTCGGGAGTAACATACACCCATGTTTCTTTCTTGCACAGGTGCGGATAAAATCTCCTGATGTCCATCTTTACCGCATCATCACTCTCGCTCACAAGCGAAGACATAAGCTCCTTGTAGCGGCAGAGGTCATTATACGCCTCCAGACCCACGTCAAAATACTCCACGCCCGAAATGTCCTCGGGGAAGTATTCCTTAACAGCGATCCTCATGGTCACGCTGCTCTTGCTGCCGTTTTCCTTATTGCCGATAACCTTTACATTCTTATTCATGATAAAATTCCTCCGTTTTGATAATTGTTTTGATTGATTTTTGTTAAATTCAAATTCAAAACGGAGATCATGGATATTTAGCTGTAAGGCACAGCCATTTTGCCGATAAAAACACGAAAAGCCCCTTTCCCGCACACAAATGCCGGAAAGGGGCTATCTAACACAGTACAAAATCGAGCACAAAAAAAGCGCTGCACAAAACGACCGAATAAGCCTGCGTACATGAGTACAGATATACTCATATACCGGTTTTTCGGTCAGATTTTGTACGGCGCTTGGTAGTCCGCAGTTTTTAAGCTGCGCCTCCGCTAAGACGGGTTTCTCTCCCGCCCCAATTATGCACGATTAGAAATCTTAGTCTATATCCAATTGTAATTATTGATTATGTGGTATTCTCAGAAATACCTCTTTGCTGTCCTGAAATACGCAAGATTTATCGCAAAAATGCGCTTGCACTTGGGACACTTTATATTCATATGTCCGGTGCAGTCGGAATAAACGCTCTGCACCTTGTAATTGCACTTTGGGCATTTGATGAACCTCTCGTTCAGCCCTGCCGCGTCTATTTCCATAGAGGAAATAGAAAGATATTTATACATAGCCTCAGTGGTCACTCGCAGCACCTCCGAGGAAAAAGCCTCCCGTAAGCTCTTTTATGTTATGCTTTTCGAGCATATTCAGATGCTTCAGACGGATAATAAGTGCGCTCATGGATACCTGCATGAAATCGGCGATCTCACGGAGCTTGTTCTGCGTTTCTCTGTCAAAGGTATCATTACCGTAAACACATATAGGCTGATCCTCCATTACCGAGCGGCAGGTGTTTCTCACAAGTCTTCTCGGCATGAGGAGCGCGGCAGCACCTCTGTCTGCCTGAAGCTCCCTTTTATCCATGAGAGTTTTGAGTTCTGCGACAGAACACTTCTTTTCCATGCTGAACTCGGTACGGTATGCCGCAATAGGGGTTCCGTTATTAAAAACGGTTTCAAGATGATGATACACCTCATGAGCCAGCGTAAAGCGACGTTTATGTTTCTTTTCGTCTACCTTAAGTTCATCAGCGATAAGAATGTTAAATGCAGGGAAGGTCACGCTCCTCGGTCCTTCTTTAGTCATAACGTTTACCGGAGTTTCTCCGTCGGAATAGAAACCGAGCCTTTTTTCATCTTCCTCATTACAGAAGGAAACATATCTGAGCGTCAGTCCGATAGACCTTGCAAAGCCTGCAATGTCAACGGGCTGGTACGAATAGTAAAGTCCCGCAAAATCCTTGATAAGCTGTTCGCAGATCTCGTCCTGCGCTCTCGGTGATAAATAGTAGTTCATGTTTCTTTACTCCTTTCACTTTACCTGATACGTTGATATATTTTCATCAGCTCCCGCGACCGGGGCTTGCACGTTTGCTGTGATATGAATTATATCACTTCAAAAGCACAATGTCAAGCGCATTTCAACAAATTTTGAAATTTTGTAAGTTTGCACCGAAAAGCGCATTTCAAATGCGTAAAAGTCACAAAAATAGATAAATCGTCGCATTTACTCGGATTTGCTATTGACAAATGCACTTTTTTGTGTTATCTTAAATATACCAAAGTGCGCTTTATAACATTTTGGTTGAGCGCAAATAAACGGAGGTAATATTATGACTTTTGGTGAAAAATTAAAAAATCTGCGCATTTCAATAGATAAGACGCAGGGAGAAGCAGCAGACGGAATAGGCATTTCAAGGAGAGCTTTGCAGCAGTATGAAATGGGCGAAACTATCCCGAGATTTGACAGGATCTATGAACAGGCAGCAAAATACTATAATGTCCCCGTAGAGTTTTTAAAGAACGAATCCGAAGATGATTTTAAGAAGTGCGCAGAATACGGTTACGGTGCCAAAGGAAAAAAGCAGGCTGAGGAGCTTGCAAACGAGATTGCCGGACTTTTTGCGGGCGGCGAGCTTTCCGAGGAAGATGCCGACAAGATCATGAAGGTCATGGAAGAAGCATACTGGGAAATAAAGATAAGAAAAAAGAATAAAGACAACAATACATGATGTTCCGGAGGTATTCAAACATTGGAAAGTATCTATGCTCTTGTTATGCAAATTATTTTGACATATATGACGAGAGACCCCTTTGAGATAGCAGAAAGTCTGGGGATACTCGTAAAAGAAGCAGACATGGGTAATCAGCAGGGCTTTTTCAGATATATTGATGGTGTTCCCTGCATTTTCATTTCATCACGATTAAATGTTTTTCAGCGGCTGATAGTGTGTGCTCATGAGCTTGGACACTATTATCTTCATTCGGAAATAGCAAAGGAAAAAGTGCTCCGGGAGTTTGGATTGTTCAACATGAAAAACATAGTTGAAAATGAAGCTAACGTTTTCGCCGCGGAGCTGCTCATTGACGAAGATGAGTTACTGGAAAAGTTTGAAGAAGGCTATACCATATTTCAAGCTGCAAGTGCTTTGGGCTACAGCAGCAATCTCATATATATAAAGCTAAGAGAAATGAACAGACGAGGCTATAATTTCGATTTATCATGGGGAAATCGTGAACTGTTCAATTGATGATAGTTTGATCTATGAAGGGAGGGAGTGCAATGGCAGAACAATGCTATATGTGCGTGGATCTGTCGAAGTTTTTTCGCAAGTGCAGAATGTGTAGCCAGGAATCTTGACCCGAATACGACCGACCTTGTAGTTGCCGACGAATCGAGAGGCAAGGGCGCTATCTGCCTTGCTGTATCTCCCGCTATTCATAAAAAGGGTGTTAAGAACCGCTGCCGCCTTTATGAGATACCCGACAACCTCGACTACATCATTGCAAAGCCACGAATGAGAATGTACATGAACATCTCGGCTCATATCTACGGCATTTACAAGAAGTTCGTAGCCCCCGAGGACGTTTATCCTTATTCCATCGACGAGGTTTTTCTGAATGCCGGTCCATATCTTTCGTTATACAAGATGACCCCGAAAGAGTTTGCTAATGCGATAATGGACAAGATAATGGAAGAAACGGGCATCACCGCGACCGCAGGTATCGGCACGAATATGTTTCTTGCGAAAGTTGCGCTTGACATAACGGCGAAGCACGTTCCCAATCACATAGGCGTTCTTGACGAGGACACCTTTATTGCGACTGTTCAGAAGCACCGCCCCATAACCGACATCTGGGGTATAGGCAGAGGAACAGCGCAGCGGCTGGAGCGTTTCGGAGTATTTGACCTTGAAGGGATAACCCATATTCCCGAAGCAACCATGTACCGAACCTTCGGTAAGAACGCCGAAATATTGATAGACCACGCATACGGTCGGGAGCCATGTACACTTGCCGACGTTCAGAATTATCAGTCAAAAACACGTTCTTTGTCAAACAGTCAGGTACTTTTCAAAGATTATTCACATTCAGGTGCTCGGCTCATACTGAAAGAAATGGTGGACAGCCTTACGAACGAGCTTGTGGGACAGGCTATGTACACTAATCACGTTTCACTGTATATTCGTTACAGTAATGACGTTATAGCCCCTACGGGTGGCTCAAAGAAACTGGAACAGCACACCAATTCCTACAAGGATATTTCAGAGATGATGCTGAAAATATACGACAGCACCACAAACAAAGGATACAGTATCCGTCAGATCGGTATCAGCTATGGTGATCTCGTTTACGAGCACTGTGAGCAGCTGTCGTTTTTCAAGGACGACGTTAAGGCACAAAAGGAGCAACAGCTTCTTCATGCGGTTTCGGTCTTAAAGGACAGGTTCGGCAAAAACTCCGTTCTGCGAGGAATGAGCTTGCAGGAGGACGCTACGGCAATGATACGAAATACACTTGTAGGAGGTCACAGCGGTGGATAGAGCAGAACGAGCGAAGATTTTTATGCCTTTCGCCAGTCTGAAAGGCTACTATGACCTTATCCTCGCACAAGAGGACGGACAAGAGGTCAAACGGCAGGTGGACGATGAAACCGCCGCAAAGATCTCCGACAAGCTGAACCGTATCAATAAAGGCAGCAGCATCAAGGTCGAGTATTTTGAGTGCGGCAACTACATCACAGAAAAAGGCAAGGTCAGCCGTATTGATTACTCGTACAAGTTCCTTGTGGTGAACGAACAGAAGATATGGTTTGATGATATTATGGATATTGATGACTATGTTCCCTATGGACGGGAAACGTGGCTGTAGAAAGGAAGGAATACAACATGGGTTATTTATTTACAACAAGCAAGGATATTAATGATCTGGATATATACAAGTTCGATACCATTATGGCAACAGACGAGGAGGTCGAAATAGCAAGACTGTTTCTTCTCTCCGAATTTGATGATGACTTTGTCAGAATGGAGAAGAATTATTCCGAAGAAGCGGCGTCCTATGTATATAGGAGAACGCTTGTAACATTTCTAAGATATGTTCAGGAGTGGATGAACATAGCCGTGTATCCCGGCTTAATGGGGCAGGAGCACAGACCCTCTGCCGGGGAGGAAGCCGTAATGGTTATAGTTACAAGGTCTATTTTACCGGAAATGGTATCGGATTATTTAGAGGGAAAAAGTTCCTCACAGGGCTACACTATATATCAGATGTCCGACGAAGATGTTTTAAGCATTCGTGAAGAGTTTACAGGGAAAGAAGCTACGATCAATGAAGATGATCTGATAGCCATCGGCTCCGACGCATTTCATGTCATTGACTACGAAAGCGTCCTCCCTGTCAAAGTAACCGACCGCAAAGGATTTCTATTCTTCTGCGAAGATAGTGAGGGAGAAGACTATGTTGTACCTTTCCACCGGCTCTTCCGAACCGAGGAAGAAGCTGACAGACTGGTTGCGGAAAGGAATGAACGCCGTAATAGTGCGATTGAACAATATCATCTTCTTGATTTTACCGATGATAAGAAATTACAGCATGATCGGAAAATAGCGCTTGAATGGCTGCATTATAACCATGATATACCCGAGTTGCTGGCTTATAGGCTCAACAAAGGTATTAAACTGACAACAGCCGTATAAGAATAAGAACCGACATCTGAGTTCACTGATTAGGCTTGATTATATATTGGATGCCGGTGACTACGTTCCAAATGGTCTGAAAAGCGGATATAAAGCCTGCTTCTAAAATGGACTTGCATTATGAGATAAACTATGGTATAATCTATATAACGGTTGTTACTATAAAAACGAGGAGACTTCATCAATGGACGACAGCAATAATATTGGAATCAGAATCGTAACGCTATTTGATATACTTGTATCAATATTTGTCGGAATAAAGTGCATACCCTCCGGCGTTCATATCCTGCTGAGAATACTCATTATTTTCGCCATATTCTTTGCAGCTTTCTTTATAATGAACATAAAAAAGTTCGGCATCGGCTTGATTGCCATTGTCGCCCTAAGCTTATTGTTCACATGGGTCGCAAACGGGATCATTATTGCACCTAAAGTGGAAGATACGGTATGGAAATGGGTACTAAGAGCCTGCGCTTTTCTGATCTGCTTTCTCGGACACATTAAGCTTACTGTTTGGGACGAGGAGATCAAGGACAGATTTTTTTGATTAAAAAACCTGCCTCAGCATCTGCGATGATGTTGGGATAGGTTTTCCTTTCGTTTACTATATATACCAACATAATGGAGATAAATGTGGCTTATATTATTTTGCCATGATAATCACATCATGGCATTATGTTTGTTGGCAAGCTCCTTTGTCAATGAACTTCCAATGGCAAATTCATATTATGATAGTTTGCATTATGAGAAGTTCCCCGATGGTTCGGTGAAGTGCATCGAAGATGAGATACCGTTTGAGCTGCCGGAGGGGTGGCGTTGGGATAGGCTTGGTAATGTATCAATCATTGCAAGAGGTGGTTCACCACGTCCAATAGAATCGTATATAACAGACGATGAAAACGGTATAAATTGGATTAAAATCGGTGATACAGAAAAGGACGGAAAATATATATTTAAGACGAAAGAAAAAATAAAACCTGAAGGATTATCCAAATCACGTTATGTTGAATCAGGCGATTTTCTTCTTACTAACTCCATGAGTTTTGGCAGACCATATATATTGAGAACTGATGGCTGTATTCATGACGGTTGGCTTGTAATCGGAAATATAGATACCGTATTTAATCAGGATTTCCTCTACTATGCACTTAGTTCGGATTTTATGTATCAAACTCTATCGTTGTTAGCAGCAGGATCTACCGTGAAAAATTTGAAATCTGATACTGTTAAATCGGTTCTATTCCCTATACCACCTATGCGGGAACAAAAACGGATAGCAGAAAAACTTGATTCTTTAATATCATTCGTTATCAAAATAGAATCTGACAAAACAGACCTCCAAACCACCATACAGCTCACTAAATCAAAAATCCTCGACCTCGCTATCAGAGGCAAGCTCGTTCCGCAGAATCCTGATGATGAGCCTGCAAGCGTTCTCCTTGAACGTATCAGAGCTGAGAAAGAGGAGCTTATCAAACAGGGCAAGATTAAGCGTGATAAGAAGGAATCCGTTATCTTCCGAGGTGATGATAACTCTTATTATGAAACTATCGGAAGTGAAACCACCAATATTGATGATAAGATACCGTTTGATTTGCCTGATGGTTGGTCATTTGAAAGATTGTGTAATATAGCATCATTTTCAGGAGGTAAAACTCCATCAACCTCAAAAGATGAATACTGGGGTAATGATTATTTTTGGAT
This sequence comes from Ruminococcus albus 7 = DSM 20455, assembly GCF_000179635.2. Taxonomy (NCBI): domain Bacteria; kingdom Bacillati; phylum Bacillota; class Clostridia; order Eubacteriales; family Oscillospiraceae; genus Hominimerdicola; species Hominimerdicola alba. Next base: position 245,629 of record NC_014825.1, read on the forward strand.
CACTTCAAAAGATATGAAAAGTAAGTATATTGATTCTTCTCAAATCAGTTTAAGTGAAAAAGGCGCAGAAATAATGCAGATAATAGCCCCCGATACGCTTTTGTTAGTTGCAAGAAGCGGTATCTTACGTCACACTCTCCCTGTTGCTATTCTAAAAAGACAGGCTACTATCAATCAAGACATTAAAGCAATTTCAATATATAATACCTCTCTTGTTGAGTTTATATACACCTTCTTAAAGGGTATGGAAAACTCTATACTGCTGAGATACACTAAATCAGGCACAACTGTTGAGAATATCAATTTTGATGAATTTAAGAGTATTGTCATTCCTATACCACCATTAAACGAACAAAAAAGAATAGCCGACAAAGTTAGTCAGCTATTCTCCCTGCTTGATTCCATAGCGGAAAATGTGAATTGATATATCAGCCGTTCTCAGCCGAGGACGGCTATTTAATCACCATGTAACGATCTTATCCACGATAGCCTGCTGTTCGCTTGCGGTCTTACGCAGATAGATACGGGTAGTTTCAATGCTCTCATGCCCCATAAGATCGGCAAGCAGAGCGATGTCATTATACTTCTCCAAAAAGTTCTTTGCATAACGGTGACGGAAAGAGTGCGGATACACTACCTTTTTATCAAGCCCGTACTTTTCGGCGTAGTTTTTGAGCTGTTGAGATATGCCCCTTGCTGTAATACGCTCACCAAAGCGATTAAGAAACAGGTAGCCAGATGTACGCTCCTGAGTTTTGAGCCATTCAAGTGTTTCATTGCGGAGCTTCTTCGGAATATACAGCCTGCGGAGCTTACCACCCTTAGAATAGAGATCAAAATAGCCCGTTTCAACGTGTTCAATCTTAATGCGAATCAGCTCACTCACTCTCGCACCCGTAGCACAAAGATACCATACAACGAAGTACCATTCCATAATGCCGTCCTTTTTGAGCGACTTTTTCAAAAATTTGTAGTCTGCATTGCTGATTACATTTTCAAGGAAGTTCTTCTGCTGCACCTTGACTGCCTTGATGCGAAGCGACTCCTTACCGAGATACACAAGATACTTGTTCATAGCCTGAATACGGAGATTTACGGTCTTAGGCTTGAAATTCTCCATAAGATAGCCCTTGTAGGCAAGCAGGTTCTCCTTAGTGATACCATCATAGTGTTCCTCGAAATACTTTACCGTCCAGAGATAGACCTCTATCGTGTTTGCCGAGAGATTGGTCTTTTTCAGGAACGCTTCAAATGTGCTGTCTGTCATTTACTTCTACTCCTTTTTATACTGAATTTGGTGCGAAATTCCTTGTATAATCATTATACCAAAAGAGTAGAAGTCTCTTATTATGAGAAGATCGGTGATACCGTCACTTGTATTGACGAGGAACTGCCGTTTGATATTCCCGAAAATTGGGCGTGGATACGACTTTCAAGTGCTTGCATTATCAATCCAAAGAACAATATAAGCGATGATACTCTTGTATCTTTTGTGCCTATGACGCTGATTCAGGACGGATATGCCAATCAGTTTACGTTTGAGCAGAGGAAATGGGGCGAGGTTAAAAAAGGTTTTACCCATTTTGCTGAAAATGACGTAGGCTTCGCCAAAATAACACCTTGCTTTGAAAACCGCAAATCTGTTGTATTCCGTGGTTTGTGCAATGGATACGGTGCAGGAACAACGGAACTATATATTCTGAGAACATTTCCTGATACTATTATGCCTGAATACATACTATATATCGTAAAGACGGAGAGTTTCTTGGTAGGTGGTAAACAAACCTGTGCAGGCGTTGTAGGTCAACAACGAATAAGCAAGGACTATGTTTGCGATTACTTAGTCCCTGTACCTCCGCTGAATGAACAGGTACGAATAATAAATAAATGCACCGAGATCATGACAATGCTTCATAATATAGAAAAGAGCCTCAGCTGAGGCTCTTTTCTATATTGGTCATGATTTCAAATGCTGCTGTGATAATCTCAATGATACGTTCCTGTTCTGCATAAGGCGGTAGAGCCACTATCAGGTTCTTCAATGTCAATGGCTTTAACTCCTTTTGATTGGTTGAGCCTTCACCGAGCTTTTCAAGTTCATGCTGATGTGCTTTCAAAAAATGGTAAATATATTCTGCACTTATTTCATTATTAGTTCTTATAACAGTAACGTGAGAATCAGGCACGACAGGCATTTCACGTCTATTATCGGTTCTTCTATATATGCCGACTCTACCGAGAGTTCCTGTGCCTGTTGAGTTTATTACTGTATCCTTATCCTGCATATATTCATCATCAGGATACTTTACAAGCGTGGATTCATCAAGATACAGAGCTAAGTCCATATTGATACCGTCATATTTGGTATTACATTTTTGAGCGAACACAAGCGTACCACTGCTTTCGGTGTATTTAGGAGATTTTCCACGCTTTATTTCCTTTTGACAGCACGTTTGAAGCCGTACCCACGCCCACCCGTCGGGCAGTTCAAACGGCAACTCCTCGTCAATACAAGTGACGGTATCACCGATCTTCTCATAATAAGAGTTATCATCACCTTTGAAGATGACAGATTCCTTCTTATCACGTTTGATTTTGCCCTGTTTGATAAGCTCCTCTTTCTCAGCTCTGATACGGTCAAGGAGAACACTCGCAGGCTCATCATCAGGATTCTGCGGTACGAGCTTGCCCCTGATAGCGAGGTCAAGGATTTTAGATTTGGTGAGCTGTATGGTGGTTTGTAGGTCTGTTTTGTCGGATTCTATATTATCCGCAAAAGAAAGTAGTTGCTCTAATTTAGCTGCTATTCGATTTTGCTCGTTAATGGGAGCAACAGGAATCAAGGTTGTGCGAATGTGTTCCAAATGAAGATTAGGAACGCCAATCCCTTTAAGCGAAGAATTGAAATAGTTTTGTATGGTTGAACTTGCTATTGTTGATAGCAAGTATTCAGGAGAGATTATATACCCTATGATTCTAAGTAAAGCCAAACTTACATAGATGTCAAATACACAATCCCTATTAACTATTGCAGCAACACCCGTTGTTCCGTTTTTAGCAAGAAGAATGTCATTCTTTTGTGGTGCTAATCTTGCATACAGTTCATTATGGAGGGATTCAGGAATATACATTATATTGTCCCAATCAATATGTCCAGATGTGACATTTTTTGAAGATAAGAATATGAAGCCCTCATCGCTGTATGTTGGAGTTTTATGAGTGCCGTCGGTAATTGGTTCACATATAGACTGTAATCTTGCCCATTCCCACCCCTCCGGCAGATCATAGGGTATCTCATCTTCAATGCACTTTACCGTGCCGTCGGGCATCTTCTCATAATGCAAATTATCATCACCGAGGAATATAACAGTATCGTTCTTTATATCCTTAGCTTTCAGCTTGCCGTCCTTGACCATCTGCTGTTTTTCGGCTCTGATACGCTCCAACAGCACAGAAGCAGGCTCATCGTTCGGATCTTGCGGAACGAGCTTGCCCCTGATCGCAAGGTCAAGGATTTTCTGTCTTAATGCTTTTGTATCCATTATTCATCTACCTCGCCGATAAGACTTTCAAGCTGAGCTACGGCACTTGCGATATTCTCCGATTTTGTCTTTATCGTTTCAAGAAGCTCAGTCAGCGTATAATCATCGCTTGTATTCGCTGACTTAATCCAGCTTATATCAAGGCTTGTCTTATCTCGCTCTAAAATATCCTCATATGAGTATCTGCGCCATCTGCCGTTCGGATTCTCCTCACTCCATGTTTCCTGTCTTGCGGAAATATCCTCAGCATGATAGCACTCTACAAATTCATCAAAGTGACTTTCTTTCAGTGGATTGGTCTTGCCGAAGGACGGCATTTCGGAACGGAGATCGTATATCCATACTTCCTTAGTGTTGCCCTTATCCGCAGTACCCCTTGTGAAGAAAAGCACATTGGTCTTTACACCCTGGGCATAGAAAATACCCGTAGGCAGACGCAGGATCGTATGCAGATTGCATTTTTTCATAAGGTCACGGCGTATCTTTTCACCGTCACCGTCAGCAAAAAGCACGTTATCAGGCAGAACAACGGCAGCACGAGCATGACCTGACTGATTCAGGCTTCTGTAAATATGCTGTAAGAAATTGAGCTGTTTATTGCTTGTGGGGAAAGTAAGGTCATCACGGGTAGCACGTTCACCGCCTTTTTTCGTGCCAAACGGCGGATTCGTCAGTACAACGTCAAAACCTTTCATCTGCTTGCCGTAATTGGAAAGCGTATCACCGAGATAGATCGGACCGCTAATGTCGTGAAGCATAGCGTTCATAAGGGCAAGCCTATGGGTATCATGAACAAGCTCACAGCCCGAAAATGCTTGTGTACGCTGAAATTCCTGCTCATCAACCGACAAATCGAACAGATCGTCGGTCTGTTCCTTAACGTAGTGATCGGCAGCAATCATAAATCCGAAAGTACCGCAGGCAGGATCGTTACAGCGTTCTCCCGCCTTCGGAGCAATCAGCCTTGTCATAACATTGATAAGAACACGGGGCGTGAAATACTGTCCTGCACCGGACTTCTTTTCGGTAGCATTCTTCTCTAACAGTCCTTCATAAAGGTTGCCCAAGCCTTCTTCCTTTGCACTGTACCAGTCAAACTGGTCAATAGTGGTGATGATTTTTTCAAGATTCTTAGGCTCGTCAATGTTAGTCTGTGCGCCTTGATAAATCTCACGCACACGACCTTGACAGTTCTCTCCGAGGTGTTCCAAAAGCTCTTTATAGAACTTCTTCAACTCAATACCTTGCTTTGAAAGCAGCTTATCCCAACGATATTCTTCGGGAATAGCCTTTTCGGTATCGGTTTCCTTGCACATCTTCAAAAACAGTATATAGGTAAGCTCCGTAACATACTGCTGATAGGTGATACCGTCATCACGCAGTACGTTACACAGATTCCAGAGCTTTGCGACAATTTCCTGATTATTCAAGCTACGATTCCTCCATCGTCATATAAGTATTGGTTCAGTTCCATAATAACCTCATGGAGCTGTCCCTCAAATCGGCGGTCAATGCCTTTGAATCCGCCATTATTCTTGAAAGCACCCTGTTCAAACATCTGCTCATCAAGCACAGCTTCTTCAAGCATGACCTTCTCTATACGTTTCAGCCAGTCAAGCTGAACCTTGTTAAACTTGTGGTTCTGTCTCAGCTTTGCAAAGGCATTTTTTACCCTTGTTTCATGACTTATCAGCGCCGAGCCAATAGCCTGCTGCCGAACAAATGCGATAATATCCGCAACAATATCTTCGTTTGTCATTTCATTCCAAGCTGTATTAAGCTGTTTTTCCGTGAAATCATGACGGTCAAGCTCCATTTTCAGCTCTTTGAGAGTAGCCCTTGTCAACTCAGAGGGGCGAGTGCATACGATTTTGAGTGCATTTATTTCATTAAGGTTCTCCACAACAAATTTTCTGAATGCTTCAATATAGTCTTCGGGTTTGCTTGCCTTGCCGTAACCTCTTTCATGTGATACGACCTCATCATCATGATCGTCTATTACAACTGGACGCTTTCTATGTGTTCTGTCTTTATCAAGCACAGCAAATGCCTCCGAGCATTCCAAAGCTCTCTTTGTGGAGTCGGCAACTTTGCCGTCATTCAGCTCTTTTGCAAAAGCATTAAGGTCTTTACCGCCTGTCAGGTATATAAATTGCTCAAGAGCTTTTGCACTGATCTTACGGCTTTTCCTTTGCAGTTTGGCAATAATCAAACTGAGCTGATATGCCTGTTTGTCCTTCTCAACAACTCTCAAACCGTTAAGTAAGTCCTCAAAGGTAGTCTGGGGATTTGGTGTAACAGGCTTCATATTGCTTACAGGCTCTAAGGTTTCATAGACACCTACGGGATCATAGATCTCGAAGTGGTCTTTGTCTATCTTACTGCACAATCTCGTAGCTCTGCCGAGCATCTGCTCAAACAGGATACGGGACTTGATACGACGCATAAATACAAGATTGACGATCTCAGGCACATCAATACCTGTTGTCAGCAGGTCAACAGTAACAACAACCTTTGGATAGGCTTCATTCTTAAACTGCCGTATCGCTTCAAGTATCTTCTTTTTATTGCCACCCTCTATGCTTCCGGTGATTTTCTTGACTACATCGTTATCAATACCGTATTTCGAGTAAATATCTTTCAGTATCTTTACGATAAGGTCAGCATGATCGTCATCGACCGCATAGATAAGCGTTTTGCCCTCACCGTCAGGATTGAAGTCCATAGCGATTTCATTAAACACGGCTAAATTGAACTTCTCAGTAATTACGTCCTTATTGAATTTGTCTATTTCAAACTTCATATCGTCCTCAAGCTCATCGCTGTTGAGGACTTCGCCCGTGTTCGGATCGTAGATTGCGAGCGTTTCACCCTTTTTGTATTCAATGCCGTTATCACGGAGCTTAGTGTGAATATCATGCGGAGCATCGTGATCGACAAGATAACCGTCAATGACAGCTTCTCTGTAAGAGTATGTAAACACGGGCTTTCCGAAAATCTCTGTTGTATGCAGAGCAGGAGTAGCCGTGAGAGCAACCTTGACAGCATCGAAATACTCTATAACAGTACGATATTTGCTGATATAATCTTCCTGATTACGATACAGCATTTCATCATCGCTCAATTCTTTGTCGAGCGTATAACCTCTATGCGCTTCATCAACAACAATCAGGTCATAGTCAGAAACAGAGGGCATTGTGCCATCTTCGTTGTATATCAGGCGTTTTACAAGGCTCTGGACAGTAGCTATATGTATCTTTGTTTCCTTATCAATCTCTTTTTCGTCAAGACCTTTGATATTATATATCTCGTCGAGAGTCATTAAATCCTCTATCTTGACTTCCTTGAATACATCGGCTGCCTGTTCACCGAGCGCAGTTCTGTCCACAAGGAACAGAATACGTCTGAAACGGTTGCTCTTGATAAAGCGGTATATCATTCCGAGGATTGTTCTGGTCTTACCGGTTCCCGTAGCCATAGACAGCAACGCTGTTTTCTTACCATCAATGATAGCATTCTCAGCAGCTTCAATAGCTCTTATCTGATATTCACGCAGATTCAGTCCATCTGGATCACGCAGTAAATCGTATGGGGTATTCTGCAACGTCTGATTAGCAGAAGCAATATCCTTATCGAGCATTTCCATAAGACCGTCAGGGCTAAACCAACCTTGCAGAGCCTTTGGAGTATTCGCACCGTCACGCAGATCAAGAAACCATATTCCGGATTTCAGCTCTATCTGTTTCAGATACTTTCTGCCATTAGTAGCAAACACAAACGGAACTTTATAGCCGTTCCAATCTTTGATAACATAATCGCTATGCTCCGATTTTATCATACGGGCATAGTCTTTGCACTGATAGTCTATTACAGACGGAATATCTATACTTGCTTTCTTTGCTTCAATAATAGCAACAAGTTTAAGCCCCACAAAGAGAGCATAGTCCGCATAACCACCCTTAGTTACCGTAGAATCAGTCGGAAACTCAGCGATAGCAAGGTTACGTCCCTTTTGTGGTCTGGTTCCCTTAGAATAGCGAAGATTGTTTGTATCAACCTCCCAGCCGTACTTTCTGAGCTGATCATCAATGATAATGCGTGTTTCAGCTTCTGAAAGTTCCATTGCTTCTGTAACTTCTGCTGACTTGTCGGCTCTTTCTTTTGAAGTTGATCCGTCGGTAGCTGTTACAACAGGTTCAGCCTTAGCAGCTTTCGCAAGCTGTTCCTCTAAGCCTTTGATTATGCTTTCATAGTCAGGGATAGGCTCATTCTGGGGCATAACAAAATCAGGTGCTTTGAAGCTGTAATCACCATACACCTCCATAAACCACACAGCAAGCCTGAATGCCATTCTGAGCAAAGATTTAGCGGTATCAACCGAATCCTCATACTTATGAACAGCGTCATTACGCTTCATTCTGAGAGAATACAGTATATCATCGATTCTTCCACCACGATCAATAAGCCCCTCACGTTTCAGGATTTTTATTCTATTGGCGTGAGTATTATCGTAATCAGGCTCGTCAAGCCCCTCGTTCGCAAATATCTCCTGTACAAGACGTTCAGCAAACATTCCGAGCTTATAAATACACGCATTAGGATCGTTATAGAGATAGCTTTCAGCAGTTTTTCCGATTTTAGCAAGAGTTCCCCAATACTTGCTCAAAAAATCAAAATTAGATTTCATGACGAATCACCTCCATCATAAAGTAACTTCCCATAATACCGTACTATGAGAACTTATTATCTATTCTATTATACCACAATTTGCACAATTAGTCAATTGTCATACAGCGAAAAAAATATAGTTTCACACCGAGCTGATTGATTCATAAGTATCTGAAACAAGCTATAGATCATAGATATTAGATTATTCCATTCATCGCTACATCAACTATTTTCTGTAGAAAAAACGATAATTTTCTGTCGCGTTATGATAATTTTCTTGCATGGAAAAGTTCATCTATTTTTCTGAGGTGGCATATGCTTGGTTTACGATGAGCCGCGAGGTTGAAGTAAAAGGAATCAAAATGGTAGCAACAGTCCCTGAAGATTTACAGATTTCTGTTGGTAAGATTACTGCTACCAAGAACCTTAATGACACAGATAGCTTTTTGGCTGATTTAAGCAGCGGAAAGGCGATTGCTCCAACGGAAAATATCATGTGGTCGAACACTGTAAATTTAAGCCAGTATTATGAATTTGGTCGCTTAATTCCTGCTTCATCCTCTAAAGGAACGAATATATTCTTTACTCCCGATGCAACAGAAGAAGGTAAAAATGTTGCAAGAAATGCAAAATATATACAAGCAGCAACAGGATTGACGCCTACAACTAGCACTTCTAGTATGATGGCAACACTTCATGCTAGAACGGGTGCCGCTGATGCATGGGCGGCTCCAACTGGAACGGGTTATACTCAAGCTGTAAACTACATGGATACGCAGGATGATGGATATTATGTTGATATTCCCGTATGGATTAGAACTTCCACCACTGAAAATGTTGATCTTAAAGTTGAGGGCTTTGTAATTCCTAAGGATGCAACTAATAAAGGTTTAAAGGATGCAACAGCGGCTGAACTGTATAAGGCTACCCGTGTAGCCATCTTACCTGCTGCTGGCGATACAACTAATGCCGAAAAAGGTACTAAAGGTGTAATTGACCTTAAGGATGGTGCTGCTACTGATACACCTGGTTGGAGTAGTGTTACCTCAATAATTGACTATTATGGCACCAGTGCAATGCACGGGATAGCTAATGGTGCAGTTAAAGCTGCAGTAGACGCAAATGGTACAGAGAATCACGTTGAGGGTGGTTCAGAAACCAATGCTGATAATTGGTCATTAATTTACGAAGCTGCTACTGTATATAATGGAACAGCGAGCATTGCAACAATTGCAGGTGCGACAGCTGGTGCAGAGTATGGAACAGCAACACAGCTTTGGATTCGTGTATGGCTTGAAGGCGAAGATCCCGAGTGTTGGAACAAGAATGCTGGGCAGGATTGGAATATATCGCTTAAGTTCTCAAAGATTGAACCTGCCGCACCATCTGATCCGTAACAACCACACTAAACAAAACATGGATATTTGTGTCCCCCCTCCTCGCAGAGGGGGGATTTTTTTAACTATACACATCATCGCGATGCAACACTATACTGTAATCGGCAAAAAAGATGAACCATTAAACATAAAAATATTCTCATAATAACGCTGTCACAAAGCCGTGCTATACTTATTCTGAAAGGAGTTGATAGCATGGCTGAAATAACTATAATACAGCCAAGAGAACAGCCCCGCAGAAAACTTCGCTGCGGGGCATATTGCAGGGTATCGACGGGGCGAGAGGAACAGCAGCACTCATATGAGGCGCAGCGGCTGTGGTTCATGACGCTGCTCGGTGGCTCGCAGACAGAGGAGCTTGTGGACATCTATGCGGACATAGGGATAAGCGGAACGACCACCGACCGCCCTGAGTTCATGCGTATGCTTAACGATTGCAGGCATGGGTGCATTGACCGCATACTCACCAAGTCGATCAGCCGCTTCGCCCGCAACACCCGTGATTGTCTTGCAATACTGCGTGAGCTTCGGGAACTGGGCGTGACGGTTTTCTTCGAGAAAGAGAACATCGACACTGCGAGAACTGCCGACGAAATGATGATAGCGATTATGGGCGGTCTTGCACAGGAAGAATCGCAGTCCATTTCGAGGAACATTCGCTGGAGCCTGCACCGCAAAATGGCGGCAGGGACGCTCGGCGTGGCGCGTGTACCTTACGGTTATGACAAGGTGAACGGCAGACTTGTGATAAATGATGAACAGGCGGCGGTCGTCCGGCGCATTTTTTCGCTGTATCTCGGCGGAATGGGTGCAAGACGAATCGCCGCTCTTTTCAATTCCGAGGGTCTGCCTGCACCCGAATCCACCGCATGGAACAATATCACTGTCTACAAAATGCTCGCACAGGAGATGTATCTCGGTGATATTCGCTGGCAGAAAACAGTGTCCGTGTTTATGGGGACAAGCCACCCGAACACGGGGCAAGCTAACAGCTTCTATGTCAGTGGAAGTCATGAGCCGATAATTGACCGAGAGACTTTTGAATCGGCGCAGGCTTTGCGGTTAAAAAGCGTTCGTCCCGCCGAAAAGACCAATAACAGCCCGTTTCGTCAAAAGGTTGTCTGCGGAATTTGTGGGAGGTCGTACTACTTGATTGGTGCGGCTCGCCCTTACTGGCAATGCACGAGGCGATTTGATCTTGTCAAGCCCTGCACGAACGATATTCTGCATGATGAAACGCTTTCCGACTTGTGGCGAGTGATATGGACAAAGTTCACCAACCATGCCGATGATGTTCTCCTGCCGCTTATTGGGCAGCTTGAAAGGATCGCTGAAAAGGTCTCTGAAAATGCAGAAAGCGGTCGCCTTGACGAAATAATGCAACAGAAAATGACCCTTCGCAAAATGTGTGCGGAGGGTCTTATTTCTTATGGGGAAGTCATAACCTCCGAGACCGAGCTTAACGCCGAGTATTCCTCCTTGATTGAGAATTGCAGAAAACAAAAGGAGCATAATTCACTTTTGATAAATGAGGTAAAAACGCTCTACAAAGCGGTTTCCGCTGCTCATAGTGATTGTTGTGCCGATATTCTCAAATCTATCCGATTTGCCCACGATACCGCTGATTTTGAGCTTGTGAGCGGCATACATATCATTATGAGCATCCCGAAGCATAAAAAACGAATAATTACATCACATAATCCTATAAATGCGATTCGCTCACTTGCCTTGTGCGGAGGCTGCGGAGGAAGGCTTTCACGGCGCAAGGTCGAGGGTGTATATCTCTGGAAATGCTCAAACCGCCGTTGTTCTTATTGGAGGTCAAAGCATACGGACGAAGATATGATAGGCAACACAACTGACGTTTTTTCAAAGGTATACGCTGACCCACGCTTAGTAAGTCTTAAATGTTCCATGACGGAATATCGTCCAACGGAAAGTGTTCTCACAATGCTGGAAAGCCTTGAAAAGCTGATAGCTTTGGGAGAAAACGCTGAAATGCTTATCAAAGCGGCGGTTCATCTTGCAGAGGAAAAAATCGGCTGCATTGAGTACAACGTGAAAACCGAGCAGACCGCGCATATAGAGGACGCTATCAAGAATTGTGTGGAGCTGCCGGAGTTTCTAATACAAGCGGTCAGGCACATCTATGTCACGCCCGACAGAGTGCGTGTTAAGTTCATCAACGGAAAGACGGTCAAAAGTGAAAGGAGCACCAACCATGAGTAATATAAAGACAGCGGCAAACGTGACACTTATCCCTGCAAAGGAGCAGGCAAACAGCGTATTTACAGGCAAAAAGCTGAAAGTGGCGGCTTATTGCAGGGTCAGCACAGACGAAACCGAGCAGATGAACAGCTTCGGAGTACAGATCGCGTACTACACCGACTACATCGGCAGCCGACCCGACTGGCAGATGATCGGCATTTTTGCGGACGAGGGCATCAGCGGCACGCAGACCGAGAACCGCACACAGTTCAACCGCATGATCGAGCTGTGCCGCAAGGGGCGCATCGACCTGATACTCTGCAAGTCGATCAGCCGTTTTGCGCGGAATACCGTCGATTGCCTTGATTTCGTGCGTGAGCTGAAAAGGCTGAATGTGGCGGTACAGTTTGAAAAGGAGAACATCAACACGCTGTCGGTCAGTTCGGAGTTTGCGATAACGCTGTACGCAAGCTTCGCGCAGGCGGAAAGCGAGAGCATCAGCCGCAACATAACATGGGGTATCGAAAAGTCGTTCAAGGAAGGCAACGTGCGGTATCAGATGAGATACACGCTGGGGTATCGGCTGGTGGACGGCGTTCCGCAGATAATCGAGGACGAAGCCGTGATCGTGAGGGAGATTTTCAGCCTTTTTGCGGGCGGTATGAGTCTGCGAAAGATAGCAGAAAGACTAACCTCTGAGGGTGCAGCCCGCAGAAATGGCAGCACCGTCTGGAACCGCGACCATGTGAACTCTATCCTCAAAAACGAAAAATATGTGGGAGACGCCATTTTGCAGAAGTACTATACGGTCGATTGCCTGACCCACACCTGTGCGAAGAACAACGGTCAGAAGCCAAAGTATCTGGTGCAGAACTGTCACGCCCCGATCATCGACCGCGAAACTTGGGACAGGGTGCAGCTGGAGTTGTCCCGTCGCAGTGCTATGACGAAAGGCAACGCTCGCGGGGGACGTTACCGCACTGAATACGCCCTGAGCGAGCTGCTCGTCTGCGGCAGCTGCGGCTGCAATTACAAGCGTGTGCTGTGGAAAAGTGGCACCGGCAAGCGTGCCGTGTGGCGCTGCAAAAGCACTCTTGACGGTGGTAAGGCGAGGTGCGATTCGCCCAGCCTGCACGAGGAAGCACTGCACAGCGCGATAGTGAGGGCGATAAACGAGCAGATACTTGACAGTAGCGGCTTTGATAGACAGTCTGCTCTTTCCGCAGATACCCTTGAATCCGAAAACGCCGACCTTGAACGCAGGATAGCTTCGGTCAGTGCTCGCCTTGGAGAAATAGAAGTTGAGCGTAACCGCCTGCTTGCGGATATTTCTGCTATTCCTGCCGACGTTCTTGGTAGCAAGTTAAAGCTCCTGCACACGGAGGAACAGGAGCTGAAATCCAAACTTGATGAACTGAACAGCAAGCGCGATTCGGGGCGGCATGATCTGTACCGTATCAAGGCGGCGAGGAATCTGACGCATGGTATTGAAGCGCTCGGGGAGTTTGATAATGATCTGGTCAGACAGGTTGTTGAGGAGATCACTGTTAAGAGCGCTGATAAGGTCGTTGTGAAGTTTTGTGGTGGCGAGAAGGTAACAGTTAAGGTTTAATATTTTATCATCTTTGCGGTCATCTCTTTTTCAAAAGTGGAATATGCTTGGTTTACGATGAGCAAGGAAGTTGAAGTTACAGGAATTAAGATGACAGCTTCAGTTCCTGAGAATATTCAAGTTTCACTTGGTGCTGGTACAAATGGTACAGCAGGTTTAACAGGCGCTTCGTTTGTGGAAGCAAACGATGGTTCAACTCGTACACTTACTGTCACAACTCCTAGTGTAGCAGACGGAACAACAGATTGGACTAATACTGTTGCAATATCCGATTACTATACTTTTGGTCGTTTGACTCCTGCTACATCAAAAGATGGCAATGATATATTCTTTACTTCTGATGCTACTAGAGCTGGTCGTGCGCTGTTACAAGACACTTATGATGCAAATCAAAAAGCACTTACTGGTAAGAGTTATGCGGCATTCGTTCAAGCAGATACAGCTGCAACAAGTAAATATCAGGCATGGACAGAGCCTAATGATGTAACTGGTGCTTCAATGACCACAACCACAAAGGGTGCTACTACTAATGTGACTATTGCGGATATTGATAAGACTGGTGGAGGTTACTATGTTGACATTCCTGTATGGTTTAGAACATCTATTACGGGTGCGGAAAATGAGAATGTTCAGCTTGCTGTAATCGCAACAATTACTCCTAAAAAGACAGGTGCTACTGCTGATGCAGTAACTACGCCTGATTTGTATCTTGCTGCTCGATGTGCATTGATTCCTAGTGGTGGAAGTGCAGTTGGAGCAATTATGGATAGCACAACAAAGTATTACCATACTGAAGAGGGCGCTGTAGATAGTGTTAATGGTTATGCTCCAGCATCTGCGTATACAGTAAATGCTGCAACCGATAATTCGACTGCTCCTACATGGGTTCAGGTAGATCCTGTTACACAAGCCACAACTGCGGCTATAAATGATGGAATTGCTGGTGATGGTGAGGCGGTAGTCCTTGTGCCTAAGTCTACATCAACAAGTGGCGAATATGGCTCTGCTGCCGCTTATACTTTACGTGTTTGGCTTGAAGGCGAAGATGTTAACTGCTGGGATGAAACTGCCGCTCAGGACTTCCAGATTGATCTTAGATTCATAAGAAAGAGCTAATCTTTATAGTATATGAACTCATAAATTATGCAATATAGCCCCTCTCTCCAAATTCGGAGAGAGGGGCTTATGGTATGCTTTATGGTTTTATATACAACTATTAGCTTTCGATCTTTGCAAACTTCAGAGCAATTGCCCAATCCTGTCCAGCATTATCATTCCAGCATTCAAAGTCTTCACCATCAAGCCAAACTCTTATGATGAGCTTCTTAGCAGCACCATACTGTCCATTAGTTGTACTACCTGCAACAGTTGCTACATTAGACCAGGCAGAAGCAGCAGAAGTAGGTGTTATGCAAGTGTAGTCAGTATAAGTACCAGCATAAGTATCAACCACTCCATCACCATCGGGATCAGTTGCTGTTGTAGCTGCTGCACTTACGCCAGCATACATCTGCCCCTCAGCACCCTTGGCATACTTTGGCTGATTTGCAGCAGTAAGTGCTGACGGAAGAGTTCTGCCAGTAGTAGCAAGGTTAGCAGAGTCGACAACAGATGTAAGAGTATTAGCCCACGGATTTGCAACGCCTGTAATAGCTGAAAATGTTCCATCTGTAACATTAGCTGATGTATCCCATGCATCTTTCAAAGGAATTATATTATTAGTGTTTGCAACTGCTGCATCACCTGCGGTACAAGCAACAGCACCAGTAGAAGCATTTTCAGAAACTGTCTCACCATCAAGGATTGCAACCCTAATTGCTCTGTACAGTTCAAGATCTGTTTCCTTGTTTGATGCGCCTTCGCCAGTATTTAAACTTCCAGGTAAAACATAGCCATCAACAGAAAGATTTATAGCTTCATTAGAAGAGGTTCTAAGCCATATAGGAATGTCAACATAATAACCATCATCTTTTGTTTTATTCCAAGTATCTGCCTGAGCATAAGCACCTGTACCTACAACGTTCCAGTTATCAGCTGTTGAAGTCTTAGCATGCAGCGTAGTTTTGTAAGTTGTTCCAGTGCCAGCGTCCGCAACAGGTGTGAGTTTATCTGTCGCTTGATAATAAGAAGCATTACCCTTAACTGTTTTACCAACACCATTTGCATCAGGCGTAAAGAATATCTCTCTGCCGTCATATGAAGATGCAGGTATCAATCTACCAAACTGGTAATAAGCACTTATATCTGCACTATTTGACCAATCCCACGATTTTTCAGGAGCAGAAGCACCGCCATTGTCAGCAGCACCAGCCGATGCAGAATACAGAACACCAGTACTAGCTCCAAGAGAAACACCATTCTCATCAACTTCAGCAGAATTGGGTGTATCGACATCTGCTAATCTTCCTAACGAAATCTGCAGGTCTTCTGGTACGGTTGCAGTCATCTTAATACCTGTGACTTCAACTTCCCTGCTCATGGTAAACCAGGCATATATCGCTTTAACGGTATAGATACATAGCCTTAAAACCGCCTAATATCGTCATTTTTCACACTTTATTTGAACGTTCAAAAAAGTGTGTTTTCGTAGATGACCGAGCCTATTTTGTACCGACTTTCATTTTCAATATCTAAAATTGATATTTCGTATATCAATCATTCATAGCTGTGATATTGAACGCAAAAAATAATAATATAATAATTTTAACCTCGCATTTCTTATTCATCGTGACAAAATATCGGTGCATTATTTATCCATAGTGAACTTGTAATTTGTTTCGATAAAAGCACAAAGCAATCTCCCCTTGTATCATTGAGAAATAATACAAGGGGAGAAATTATCTCTGTGAAATTTTGAAAGTTTACTTTGTGACCGTTTCTATCGTGCAAGTATGAACCTTAGTCTTTTCATCATAGTTGATGCCGACAAGTATGATCTTACCTTTACGGTTCTTTAGGATAGTCGGATATTCACGGTCTTTGATCTGCTGAATGGCTGCCGTGTCAGACTTGTTCCATTTCAGCTCGATAACAAGTGTCGGATCGGTAGCCTTACGAGGAATGAAAACAACATCAGCGATACCCTTACCGCTTGGAAGCTCCTCGATCTTCATGTAGTTATCAACACAAACGATATAGGCAAACTTGATAACATACCTGAGTGCCTGCTCGTCATTGTAATAGGTGGGAGCATAGTTCATCATACGAATTTCGTCAATGGCTTTCGCAACAGCTTCTTCATTTCCGCTTATTGTATCTTGCAGGAGCTTTTTGGAATTACTGAGAAGATCGACCAGCACTTCATGCTTGGTCATTTTAAGGATATTGGAAAATTCAAGCCTGATTTCGTCGTTCGGGATATGAACAAACTCCCTGATGATCTCGTCCTCGTCATCGCCCTCTCCGAGTATCTCAACTTTCTGTTCGTATGCCAGATAGCCGAGGTGAACAAGTAAGGTCAGAACATCGTCTTTCAGCTTGAATCCTGTTACGTCATTCTTAAAACTGCTTGTGTTGATCTCAATGGTCTCGCCAGCAATAAGCTGTGCAATATCCCCTTGCAGACCTTCTTCGTCCATTTCAATATAGTCAAGCAGATTATCCGCCGCCGAGGTCTGTCTCCAATACGATGTGTATTTTTTCTTTTTGGCAGCACAGATAACCGAATACGGGTTGTAAACAGACTGAACATCACCAACAGTATAGCCGTCATACCATTTCTTCATCTTGCGGAAGTCAGCGTGATATTTGTCGCATATCTTATGAACATCTTCTTCCAAAAAACCAGTATATTTTGCAAATTCATCAGGCTCTATGATTGAATGTTCCTCAAAATCAGATATAGCAGACTGTGAACCATCTTTCTTTATAGGCAGGATACCTGTCATATATGCTGCGGCAAATATCTTGGGCGTTGTTGAACTGCTTTTAAAAAGCATACGCAAGAACAGTAGGTATTCTTTGGAATTGACCATAGACTCACGAATGGGTGCGTCCCACTCGTCTATTATCATCACAATTTTTCTGCCTGTTTTTTCTACTGCGTTAATAAGCGTTTGATCGAATGATGAACCTTTTATGATGTTTGTATCAGTAGCAAGGATTTCATTTTCAACGTTGTCCTTAATGAATTGAATCAGCTTCTCAGGTTCAACTTTTTCAAGCAAATTTGTCATATCAAGATAAATAACATGATATTTATTGATATTACTCTCATAGGTTCTATCGCTGCTGATCTCATACTTTTCAAAAAGGCTGTGAGAATCGCAAGTGTAGTCATAGTAGGCACAAAGCATTTTAGCAGCATAAGACTTGCCGAAACGGCGCGGACGGCTGATACACACCAATTTGCTCGGAGTATTGATACGCTGATTTATCAAGGCGATAAGACCTGTCTTATCAATGTAGTCACCATTCAGCACTTCCTCAAATCCGCTGTTGCCGGGATTGAGATATGTTCCCATAAAAATCACCTCCGTGATCGTAACACGATACACTTTATCTATTCTATTATACCCTATATCAAACAAAATTGCAAGAGGTCACAACTAATTTCTTCCGAAAAATCGTAGGCTGTGACCTCCTGCATATGTAACATTACTTCTCTACCGCCACATTCATTTCATGCCCATCCTTGAAGATGATCTGCACCTCGTTCTTGGACAGTACCCTGATAACCTCAATGACCTTGCGGACGGTCACATCGTCATATTCGGCAAGGTGGCAGTCATGACGGCGCAGCTCCTCACCGACAGCCATGAGAGCGTATTTCTTCTCATCACTCAGCTTGGCTTTGGTCTGCATATCGTCAAGCTGGGTTTTCAGGTAGGCTTCCTCGTCGTTCAGGCTCTCAAAGTTTTTGTCGAGGGCATCTTCATCGACTGCACCGCTTGTGATCTGACGGACAAGTGAATCCCTCTCGTCCTCTATTTCTTCAAGGCGTTTCTGTATTTTGGCAGTCTGTTTCTGCATATCGCCATTGTCGCCGATGACAGCAAGGATATTCTGCTCCATTCGGGCAAGCATATCGCCGTTTCGGGAATAGACAGCGTTCAGAGCCTTGACGATAGCATTTTGCAGGCTTTCTTCGCTGATTGAGGGAGAATGTTTGCAGTATTTACTGCCGTGATCGAGCCTGCTGATACACCGCCACACGATACGCTTGTGACCGTGTGAAGTCCATGTTACCCTTCGGTATGCCGTTCCGCACTCTCCGCATATTAGAATATCGGTCAGGGCGTATTTGCTTGAATACTGCCCCAATTCCGTCCTTGCCTTTGCAGAGCGTTTCTTGATCGCTCCACGCTTCGCAAGTTCCTGCTGAACACGATTATATGTATCACGGTCGATAATGGCAGGGTGGCAGTCATGAACGATGTACTTATTTTTCTCGCCGTTGTTCTTGACACGCTTGTGGGTGATGCAGTCGATGGTGTAGCTTTTTTGGAGGATTGCATCGCCTGCGTATTTCTCATTTTTGAGGATGAAATTCACATTCGCCCTGTTCCATGTTGACGAACCGCTTCGGCGTTTGATACCCTCCGACTGCAATTGATCTGCGATGCCCTGCATACTCATACCGTCAAGAAACATGACATAGATACGGCGGACAATCTCCGCTTCTTCCTCCACTATATACGGCACACCGTCCTCGCCCATGCGGTAGCCGAGTGTCTTGTCGAGAACATACTTGACCTTGCCCTCACGGAAAGATTTCTCGATACCCCACGATACATTTTTGCTGATACTCTCGCTCTCTGCCTGAGCGAATGAACCATACAGCGATATGATAAATTCGCTGTTCATCATCATGGTGTTAATGTTCTCTTTCTCAAAAATAACGCCAATGCCGAGCAGTCTCAGTTCACGGATATATTCAAGACAATCCACAGTATTTCGGGCGAAACGGCTGATTGACTTGCACAGCACAAGGTCGATTTTCTTTTGCTGACACTTGCGTATCATCTTGTTGAACTGCTTGCGGTTCTTGGTCTGCGTACCGCTGATGCCCTCGTCTGCGAATATGCCTGCAAGCGTCCATTCGGGGTTGGAGTTGATGAGGTTCGTGTAGTATTCTATCTGCACCTGATAGCTGTTCGCCTGTTCCTCGCTGTCGGTGGATACACGGCAGTAGGCAGCCACACGAATTTGCCTGTATTTGGACTGTTTCAGCTCGGCAGGCGAGAGGGCAGGTATCATCGTAACATTGGAAGCCATATCGTTATTCTTCGGCATTGTTAACCTCCTTGTATGCGATGCGCTTTCCGTTTCTGAACTCTATCGCTATAACCTTGTTTTCATCAACGGTTATTCTGCTTACGATCTGCAATAAAAGCTCCGTATCAATCGTTTCGGAAGGCTCATGTCCTGCAATCAGGTCTTGAAGCTCCTGCGTGATATACGGCTCTCTGCTGTATGTGCAGGCGTTGTATTTCATGACTGCCAGCGCAAGCGTTTTCGACTTTATCAGCTCATATTCAATGGGCTGAACAGCACAGAGCTGAGATATTTCCTTTTCTGCCTGCCGTATTTCTTCGGTAGGCTCATACACAGTCAGAGGCGTACCTGTTTCAAGCATATCGGAATTACCGACAACATCGTTCATAATGCTCTGCACCACCGACACGAAATAATCATCGGGAATCCTCGGCTTAAAGTTCGCACAGCCCTTACGAGTACACCGCCACCGTTTGTAGCCTGTCCTGTCGGAGAAATGCACCATATTCGTACCGCACACGGTACAATAGGACAGCTTTTTCAGCACCGTGTAGGTATCGGGGACTTTCACTTTTTTGGCTGAGTTTCCGATATTTGAAGCGCCGAAAATGTCCTCCGAAATGATTGCAGGATAGCCGTCCGCACCGCAGTACCGCCCGTCACGGAGAATGCCGTACACCTTGTCGATAGCTTTTTTCTTATCCTCCGAGAAATAGGGTATCTGTTCATCATAGAGTGCTGCACCGATCTTACTGCCAGATAAGCCGTTTGCCTTTTCGTCAAAGATACGGCGGATTATCTCGGCTTCACCAATATCAACAGCGATCCTGCCCTCTGCCCAAATGTAGCCGTAGGGGGTCTTTTTAATTGCCATTCCTATCCAACCTTTCTGTAAATTCAAGTCCGCTGGGCAGCCTGAAAGTCAGCGTATCGCCCGAAATGGTGATGCTCTCGACTGCTGTTTCAAGTATCTCCTTACGGGCTTCGGGAGTGCCGTCATAGCCTTTGAAAAGCTCTGCAAGAGTTTCCATATCATCAATGGTCTTGTCCTTGTTCTCACTTGCCCTGTCCATACTGCGTGACAGGCTGCTGATCTGCATATCAATTTCCGTGACCTCACGGTCATACTTCTCGGTGGTGATAAAGCGTTTTCTGTACAGCGTGGCGAGCCTGAGCTTCTGCTCTTTCAGGTCGGCAATGGTTTTTAGCTGATTTGCTCCCTCTGCCGTACCGTATTCCATAAGTCTTTGAAGCTCCGTGAGCTGTGCATAGCACTTGCCGATGATCTCCGCATTATGGGTATGGAGCTTGTCGCACAGTGCTGTGAAAGCAGTCTGCAATTCATCAGCATATAAAACAGTGTTATTGCAGGGATTGCCGACATCGTAGCGATAACCGCATTGCCAATAATCACGCTTTTTGGAGCGTATCAGGGCATATGTGTGACCGCATTTTCCGCAAATCAGCTTCTTTCTGAATGGCGATTCGACCTTAGTGCTTTTCTGAGGTGTGGACGCTTTCCGCATATCCCTGACAAGGGCGAATTTCTCCTTGCTAATGATGGCAGGGTGGCTGCCCTCGATGTAATACTGCGGCACCTGTCCCGAATTGGGAATGAACTTCTCACCCATGAATTTGGAGTAGGTTTTCTGCCAGAGTGTATCGCCGATATACTTCTCCTGTTCCAGAATGTTCAGCACCGTCTTTTGATTCCACGCTTTACCTGTGGGTGAGGGTATGCCCTCATCGGTCAGAGTAAGAGCGATCTTCCTTGCACCCATTCCGCTGATATACATATCGAATATCCTGCGGACGACCTCGGCTTTATCGGGTTCGATGATGAGCTTGCCTGTTTTCTTCTCTTTGGTGTAACCGTAGGGGACACGGCAATGCCCGAACGTACCCGATGCCATTTTCTTTTGAATGCCCCAGCGGACGTTGTTGGATATGGACTGTGATTCCTCCTGCGCCAGACCGCCCATGACGGTTATCATCATTTCGTCCGATAGCCTTGCCGTGTCGATATTTTCTTTCTCAAATGCTATGGTGATGCCCAGCTCTTTCAGCTCTCGGATAGATTTCAGGCAGTCCTTAGTATTTCGGGCGAAACGGCTGATAGACTTCGTGACGATACGGTCGATTTTGCCAGCCCTGCAATCCTCCATGAGCCTTTGAAACTCCACACGCTTATCCATGCTCGTCCCCGAAATGCCCTCATCTGCGTACACACCGACAAGCTCCGATGTCTCCGAACCTCTGTACAGGCTCGTGAAGTACCGCACCTGTGTTTCGTAGGAATGCTCCTGATCGTCCTTGTTGCTCGATACTCTGCAATACGCAGCCACTCTGATACGTCCCTGCCTGATCTGCGACACGGCAGGGATCACTGTCATTTTCTTCATAAACATCAGCTCCTGTTTTTACTGTTCAGATTTTGATACATATTTACGGTTTAGATGACCTGTTGCTTTTTGAATACGGAACAAGCAATTCGCCTGTTCCGTACCAATTCCGTTTAATCTTCGTCAGTGCAGTATGTCAGCCCATTCTGCAACTGGATAAAAATGCACTCGTTTCTTTCATGCTCCTCGCCGTCCGATGCCATCATCGCTTCAAGAAAGAAATGCTGTGCGTCTTCACGGTCAGACCATACACGTTTTACTCCGTTGCAGACGGTTGTAATCTTGCGACTGCGGTTCATTGCCAATTCGGGGATTTTAAGCATCTGTGATACCTCCTAAACCATAATCTTCGATAGACGGATAACTGGAGAAGATCATATCACGGTCAAGCTCGTCAATTTTTCTGCGCTGTTCCTCGGTGATAAGGTTCTTGCTGACGAGGTCGGCAAGAATTTCACGGCTGACAGCGTAATAATACTCTGCCTGACCGTAGCGTGTCCGCTCCGTTACACTGTCGCTCTTTGTACAGAGAGCCGATGTACTTTCGTAGGATATTCCGTTAAGCATTGTTCCTCCTTCCCCTTGTCGGGGAGACATGGAATACCCTCATCTTCAATGTTACACTTTAAAGCGGTGAAAGTCAACTGTTTCGCAGCAAGTTTGGAGATGCGCCGCAAGAGTGACACTGAAAAGGGATATTCCCCGGTTGATTTTGCACATACATATAGCAATACAAGAAAATAGCAGCATAAAGATTTCGAGAGAAAATTTCACAGTGCAAGGAAAACGACCGCAGTTGGGCTGTCGCCCTGCAAGGGAGTTTGACGCAGCAATGTGGAATTTTATCCGAAAGATTTGTGTTGGTATTTTCTTGGATTGCTATAATATAGGTGCGACTTACAAAAATGGTGTCTTGGTGTCTGAATGGCGTAATATCGCCGTTTTGGGTGTCTGGTTTGCCGTCTTATCAGACAGAAAGGTGTCTGCTCCATACACCCTGCCTGTCTTTCATACACCATTTCAGACATCTGAAACAACGTAATATCGCCGATAAGACACCAAGACACCTTAAACTCAGGTCGATATATATTTTATAGCGATACCTCTGAATCCTCTGACGGTCTTTCCACCTACTGAGATGTTATTGGTGTACTTGATGCTGAACTGGTCGCTGTTCTGCTTTACCCAGCTTGTGAAAGTGTCTCGCTTCAATGCCGTCAGAGCATTATCATCACACCATCGGTAATAACTGTCATATAGTGCCGCCGATGAAACGCACAGCTTTTCCCCATACATCACCCTGTCCGTATCTTCCAGAAACTCCGTGATATTGCAGTTATCCTGCATAGTCTCCATGACGTTCTGCCTTGCCCTGTCGGATATCGTGAAGCGGTAATTGTTGGCAAGCAGGCGGAGCAGTCCGTCATACATCCAGCAGAAAATCTTCTCTTTCTCAGCGATGAATTTCTCGGCGATATAGGGGTCAATAATTCGCCTTTCGGGCGGCGGCAGGGTGGTAAGGATTATCATTCGGCGTGAGAAGCCCTTGCTCTTGTCATAGAGCGTTTTGGGACTGCCGTTGCCGAAGCACAAAAGCCGTGTATACAAGAGCGCCTGTTCCGACTGCTTGCCCTTTGCTTCAACATCTATGGGCGTTTCGGCGGTGACGAGGTTCTTGATGTAACCCGTTGAGGACAGCGCCTGCATTTGCATATCGTCATCTATCATAAGCAGACGGTCTTTCAGATTGTAGCGAAAAAAGCGGTCTGTCTCGATTCGGTGGATATTGCCCGTAAGCATATTATCCCTGAAAATCTCACGGAGTACGATGCCGATGCGAGACTTTCCCTCGCCGCCCTGACCTATGAGAAACATCATCTTTTGCCCTTTCGTGGAGGGTATCAACAGATAGCCGAGATATTCCTGCAAAGTGACCACATCTTCCGGTGTGAGCAGTTCCAACAGAAACGTCATGAACTGTTCGGGATAATAAGCACCGTTTCGGATATTCGGGTCATAGCAGATGTTCAGGCGGTTGGTGCAGAACTCCCTGTTGGGATAGAAGTTCCCTTGGAGGTCCAGCTTTCCGTTCTGAACATGGATAAAGTTCATGTCGGGCGGTATAGGCTCGCTGTATGTATAGAGCCTGAGCGCGTCCATTATCTGCACGACTTTCTTTGACAGCCCTATCCACACACCCAGACGGAGCATACGATAGACCTCGTTGCCGAGTGCGTTCTCGTCCACAAGTCCGTCATAATCGAAGAACCGTCCGCCGATGCATTTCATAGGGTGCTTCTGCGTGAACAGCTTGCAGAATTTCAGCTCATTAACGGTGGTCTTGTCCAGCATCCAATCGGGAAGCTCACGCTCTTTCTTCTTTTCAGGTGAAACGGTTGCCGAGGCATTCTCCCCATTCTTCGATACATCGTTTGTATTCTCGTTCAATCCTGTCTACCTCCGTTTTTATTTCTTCCTGTTGCTCTTTGTCGAAACGATTGAACGTTTCAAGCATATACTCCGCATAGCCGATATTCTGCAAAGCGTATACGAAACGCCTGTCCGTTTCATCATCGGGAGAAGTCGGAACATAAAGCATTTTGTACTTGTCCAGCAAAGTAAAATACCTGAGCAGAACATCATACATATGCTCCGCCCTTGCTTTCTCTGCCTTACGCTCGGCGATCTCCCTGCGCCGTCTGTTGACTTTCTCCATATCCGGTGGCTTGTCCACGTCCAGACCAAGTGCAAAATCGCTGTTGAGCTGTTTCACCGCTTCGATAGATGACAAGCCGAAAAGCTCCTGCACCAGCTTGATAACATCGCCGTGTGCCTGACAACCGAAACAGTAATAGTGGTCATCATACAGCTTGCAGGACGGGTGACGCTCCCTGTGGAATGGACAGAGCGCCATGTTTCCTCGGTGGACTTCCACGCCGTAACTGCGGGCGGCGGTGGGTACGTCCACAAGCTCTTTTACTTCATCAAATATTGTCATTAAAAGACCTCCTTCACATACAGCCTTTTTCACCCCAAAAGTTGTACGAAAACGTACAACTTTAAATAAAATATGTTTTTATTAAATTAAAAATCATATGTTATCACAAAATGAGAGCCTGCATTTTGTGATAACAGCACAGCACATTTCCCGATACTTGAAATACATATCGCTTTGTGCTATAATGTATATTGGATAATTATTGAAAGGCGGCTATCTATGTACAAGTTCTGCGACTTTCAGTCTGTTACCAAATTGCTGTACAGTGGGCTGATAAAATCTACGATCAAATCATATAACGTAATGATGAGCGACCTTTTTGGTGCATATAACGCCGCTGAAAGAAAACAGGCGTTTACAAGCAGTGAGCTTTCACGTCTGGGCAACGGTAAGCGTGTGCCGTCAAAAACGTGGGTAGACTTCTATCAGCGGAATGATAAGTCTGTCATGATCGCAGATATTATGAGCATTATTCCAAATATCGTAGATAAAACATCAATGCAGAAAGCACTGTTTGAGCTTTACACCAACGACAGATTTATCCCCGATGATTATATGCAGATATTTTTATCAAGCCATAAACCTGAATATTCCGATGATAACGCACTTGCGGAACTCATTTATGATGTTCTGTTCATTTCTATCGTCCGTCCTTATGAAGAAAAAACAAAGGAATGTTTTGTAGTTATACCCTTTGATGTTTCCGAGAATGAAGTTCCGTTTACAGATCAGAAAGCCGATGTACTGCCCACTGTAAACATAAAATCTCCGGAATCGCCTGACACATTGTTCGCCAACAGCGAATATGTACCGCCGTGTCCGCATTTCTGCGGTTATGCGTCTGATATTGATGACCTGAACACAATGTTTGCAAAGGACAACAAGCTGTTTGTGACAGGCTATCCCTGTGTTGGCAAAAGTGAGTTTGTTCGTGCTTATATTGAGAAATACCGTTCCCAATATAAGAAAATCGGTTATTATTTTTACAGCGGCAGCCTGCGTTCGATCATTGCAAATATGAACTCGGATATGCCTGTATCGCTGAGTGATACAAATAACGCTCTCTACATAAGCAACCTTAATATTCTCCACACACTTGATGAAAGCACCCTTATCGTTATTGACAATTTCAACGTCGGCATTGAAGATGATGAATGTGCGGACGATATTCTCAAACTGAAATGCAGGGTCATCTTTACTTCACGCAGGCGATATGAGGGAGTGACTACATTCAAGCTAAATGGTATTTCCAAGAATGACGGAATGGAGCTTGTAGAAAAGTTTTTTGACAACCCCACGCCTTTAGCTGAACATAGGCTTAAGGGCATTGTCAGTATGCTCGGAAGAAATCCTCTTTTCATAGAAATAGTCGGCAAAATGCTGATAAAGGGCGGCTGTACAACCGAAAGATTAGATTTTGAGCTTCTCGCCGGAGACTATTCCAAATTTGATCAAAAAGTAACCTTCACAAAAGATGGAAAACTCATGAAAGAGTCTCTTATCGGTGTTCTGAGAAATATGTTCGGATTTTCTGAACTCTCGGAGGTTCATCGCAAGGTTCTGTGTATGATGCACGTTGCAGTAGAAGCCCCCATACGAAAAGATGCAGCAATAGCCATGTTTGGGATTAACAGCGTTCAGCCGATAGACGATCTGATCGACGCAGGTTTTGTATCGGAAACTTCAAACGGCATGATACAGATGAGCCATTTCATATCGGAGATTGTTTTCAGCGCCCTGAAACCCGACAAGAATATCTGCCGTGAGCTGATAGACCGAATCAGGCTTATCGGAAAAGATGAAAGTATTCAGTGCGATTTCGGCGATATAAGAAATATCATAGCTGAGTTTGCATTTTTCCCCATAGTAAAGCCTGACACTGAAGCCGTGGAGGTCGCCTTCGACTGTTTCAAATTCTTTTGGCGTATCCATGATATTGAACGTATGGAAGAACTGAATGAGAGAACCTTTACCCTTCGTGGATTGACAGAGCCGAAACAGCTTGCGATACAAGAACTGGAAGAAGCCGCTATCGAAGCCGAAAAGAGAAATTATGTCAAGGCATTGGAATTTCAGAAAAACGCCATTGAAAAAATCATGGCACTTGATGATGAATATCTGAAAGCAGAAGCTGTAAGCAGCTATGCCTATTACCTTGAATATTCGGAAACGGCTGATTCCACCGAAGAATTATATGAAGCCTACCAAAGAGGTATAGAACTGTTTGAAGGTCTTGAACTTGATAACGGCGGCAAAGTGGAACAATGCCGTATCATCACCCGTTATGCCTACTTGCTCCTCATGACCTGTAAAACAGATGAAGCACTTGCGTGGGCTGATAGAGCCGTTAATACACTTGCAAATCTCAGACCAAGAACTGTACCCAGATATGAGTCTTTTGCCGATGCGCTATATGTCGGAGGGCTGTGCCATTTGCTTAAAAATGATGATAAAATCGCAAAATTTGAACTGGACAGGGCTTTCCGCATATACTTAATGGATCACAAAAGAGAATCCGATTTCATCGAAGACAAGCTCGAATGGGTATTCAATTTTGCCTTAGATGTGGACTCTGATATTATGGAAACGAAGCCTTTGAAATATCTGTTTGAGGTTGAAGATGATTACGATGATGACCTTGATGATGACGATCTGATCGATGACGATGAAGAGTTCTTCCTTGATCCCGATGCCTTTACAGAAGATGAGGACACCGATAAATCCGACTCATCAGATGAAATCGAATAACCTCAGCAGCACATCAATCACCACAGCAACAGGTGCGGCATAGTACAAAACATCGCCAATCGTTCTGACGGTGCAGAAACGTTTTACTGACTTGCTGATTTGCTCGGAAGCATTTTCCGCCGCCGCTGTTGCCGATCTCACGCTGTTGGTGCAGGAAGTTATATCCTTCTCCATCTGATCGCTGTTTGCCTGCACATACTGCATCAGCTCGTTGATGGCTTCTTTCTCCTGCGCTTTGACCTGATGATAGATGTTGTAAACACTGTCAGAGACCTCTGTCCTGACGCTTTTTGCGTACTGCTCTTGCAGGCTCAGGTTCTGCATCTGATGTTCGGACAACCTTTGTATTTCGGCGTTTATAGCTGTCGAATAGTTCTTCAAAAGTTGGCACATCTTTAGCGTTGCCGTTACCAGAAGAAGGACTCTCTCGTCCCTCTGTGCGTCCACTGACGATACTCCGATCTCCTCCGCCATTTCCCGAACTCTCGTTTCGATTGCGTCCAGTTCCGGCAAAGGTGCTGCCTGTTTCTTGGTTTCCATTGGTCTTACCCCCTGTCTCTGTGCCTTGTGTGATTGTTCGTACTCCCTGTGGATACGCTCCGCTTCTTTTATCATCTGTTCCCGTGTAAAGACCGCCGTTTGCTGTTTGTGTTCTGTCTGCGGTTCTTGTACTGTCGGCGGTGAGGGCTTCGGCTCTGTCGGCTTCTTGCCCTCGCCAAATCTTGGTAAGCTCATATTTGATTCCTTTCACTGTATATTTGTCACCCAGCTTACTGCCCCTGACCGAGACAAGTTTACCGTTCTTATCGGTATAATTCGGGTGACGGTAGGATATAGTGTTGCCCTTGACACGGCATTCCACATGATAATGCTTCATCAGGGCATTGACCACATCTTCTAAAGTTTTGTTGTTCGAGTCGGCGCACTCGATACGAATGACTTCCCGAAGTTCATCTTTGAATGTTTCCTTACCCTTAGCTTTCATCTGCTTCTCGGCAAAGGTTTCCTTGTCACGGTCGGGATCATCGTTATAATAATCCTTACGGACAGAGTGTACAAGCCCTCGCTTCATGCACTGCTCCCCGAAAAATTCGCACATGGTCTGCAAATCTTTCTGACTGCGGCGGTATGCCTTGCCTGTGACGGTGTGGCAGTTGCCCAGAAGAAAATGGACGTGCTTGTGCGGTTTGTCGGTGTGAACGGCAAACATGACCTGATAGCCGTCAAAAAACTTCTCGGCGAACTCCTTTGCAATGTTAAACACTTCTTCATAGGTCAGCTTGTCATTATCATCGGGAGAGAACGACAGCGACATCTTGAACGCAAGGTTCGTCCGCTTGTTATCACGCTTGCCGAACAGCTTTCGTGTGGTGAGAATGTCACAAGAATAAATGTTGCGGTCGCAGTTCATCTCCCAGCACAAATGCGGCGCAGTTTTTATGACACCTGCCTGCTGCTGTTCGGGCAGCTCACCCAGCATATACCGTGAAGCCCGGTCAAGCTGTATCTGCGATTTGCAGGGTTTATAGTCCACATTGACATTTCCGTACATCACTTAACGCCTTTAATGCTGAACTTCGGATTATCCAGAAATGCAAGAATCCGCTTCATGACGGCTTCATTGGTAATTCGGATAGCCCCGATCTCGGCTCTGACCTTATCGTCCTGCCCGATGTTGGAATAGTAAGCAAGCTGATTGAGGTTCGTGCCGATCTTGCGAATCTCGTGGATAAGCGGTGCGATGTCATCTGCCACGCTGTAGATCCTGACTTCGCTGTCCCTGATTGCTTGCATCAGATAGTCGGTCTTGCTCAGTCCGCTTGTTTCATGCTTGGTATTCCAGAGCTGAAGCTCCTCGTCGGTCAGTTTCAGACTGATCGAGTGATAGCGCTTTCTGTTTATCATTTTTATCCTTTCTCCGCCTGCGGCGGTCTTAGGGGAAGGTCTCGGAGGGGGAACGTCTCTGAGCAGGGAGACCGATGTGTCACTACATCGGTGCTACCTGCCCGGCGCAATCCGACGGGTCACGGTCCTGTTATTACAAGACATCACGGCGATAAGCCGTTTTTTCATAAGCAATTCGCTCCGCCGATTGCGTTCGAGTCTGCAAATTCCTCTGTGATATTTGCAGGCTTTCTCTTTTCGCATAAAATGCTATCGGGCATTTTTGCGTTATATCCCCGATTTTTCCACCGTCTATTGGTTTGTTGCTGTTGTTGTAACACTCCGATATATGTACGGCGGTAAAGCTGTTTCAAGCAGTATCAGCCGCCGATAAAATCGAAATCAATACCGGAATAATCATCATTTTCGCTGTTATCAGCGTTGCCAAAGCCCTCCGCGGCGCTCGGATTGCCGCTCACGGCATATCCTCTGCTGTCCATTGTTCCCATGGGAACAGCTCGAATCTCATTGAACTGTACAGGGTAACTGCTGTTCAGACTCAGCATCAGACTTGCGAGAAACTTCGGCATTTCGGCGATAAACGCCTTGCCTACCTCGCTGACGATCTGCTGAATGAAACGCTCCTCACGCTGACGGGTCTCGAAATACGGGTCATCAGCCAGTTTTCCCATACGGTCAAAGTAGTCATTGACCGCCGTAATGGCTGCAACATTGGTGGACTTGATCTTGTCCTTATCATAGTTATGAAGATAGTCCCAGGCTTTGGCGTGTTCGGGGTTATCCATATTGAAGCGGAAACAAGTAGTCAGAACCTTGCTCATTTCTTCTCCTCCTTTTTAAGCTGTGCAACGGCGAAATATTCATAGCCCTTTGCAGAAGCCTTAATGTCCTCGATGATAGTTACTCTATCCTTATCATAGTTTCCGAAATTTTTGATGAGCTTTCCTCCGCCGCCCGTGATGTAAAGGCGCATCATTTTCGGGTCATATTCATACTTGCGGAGCAGAGCAAAAATGCTCTCGGCGTATTCGGAAATTGCCTGTCTGAGAACCTCGGCATACTCGCTGTCAATGTCGGCAGTTCCGTAACGGATCATCGACTGGATAATGGTCTCGTCAACGGTCACGCCCAGCTTGTTCATCATAGCATTGGACGCAGCCTTTACGCACTGGTTCACGCCCATTTTCTCGGTGTAGGTTTTGGTGTTGATGACACGCTTGTTGCTGACGAAAATGATGTTGACCGTTCCGTTGCCGATGTCTGCAATCATGCTGAGACCTGTCATATCGTTCAGCTTGTCCACCACGGCAGCGTAGCCCTGCGGATACACATAGCAACCGATGATGCGGACGGAGTAGAGCTTGTCCTCGTATTTGAAGTCCACGCTCTCCCTCTGCAACATATACTTGCGGAAATCCTCACGCTGTCTGCCTACCCAGGTGATCGGCAGTCCTACAGCGAGGTAAATCTTAGCCGAGGTGATGCCCTCTTGGTTCAGCTCACGGGCGATACCCATAAGCGTGAAGATGTAGTTGTCATCGTCCTGCCACTTGTCGGCAAGATACTCCTTGTGTCCCTCACCGATCTGATAGTAGTTCCCTTCAAAGAAAAGAGTATTTTTCGTAAAGGTCGGTGCGGCATCGAGCTTGGTGATGCCTGTGGGCGTGACCGTGTTGGCGGTCTTGATGTTGCCGTAACCGTGGTCGATGCCCACGATCAGGAAGTCGTTATAGTGTTTCATTGGTATTCCTCCAATCTTTTATTCAGTCATTCGGATAGCTGTGCGCTGTCCTTTGGCTGTAATTTTAGTATAGCACAGATCGGCTCTCAGTGGGTTGACAACAACCTGACAAGAACCTGACAAAACAGGTTTGTCAATTCTGTCAACTTTGTCAGGTCATGTTCTGAGTTGCAACGGAGAGGGCAGAAATATGTGCTATAAATGAACAAGCCCTCGGAGCGTTATACTCTGAGGGCTAGTAAGCGTATAACCCCCCGCATCATAAAAGCAAACAGCCGGGCAGATAACACCCGGCCGTAACATCATATTCTGGCTTTGATTTCTCCATTTCTCTTTGCGTCCATGTATATTTCTTTGAAATCAGCTTTGCTGTTCGGACCGAATATGATCGGCATAACAGATACCAGGCCATCGGAAATGATCGCATTTTTAAATGGCAGAAGCGCTGCATCAAGCAAAGTTGGCATCGGTGCATTTCTCAGCATTTCCTCCCAACTGCTGACAATGCCGTTTACAAGAAAAACAGAATTGTCATCGATCGATATAAATACCGATCCCTTTTTCCAATGTCGCTCAATGATAAATCTGCCGGTGATGCACCCTTTCCAGCTTTTAAGTATCTCCATGTGTTCTTCGGGCAGATCCGATCGCTCAAGATAATCATCAATGATCCATGTCCGTTCCCATAAAAAGTGGGCAACCTCCGCAGCGTCCTGTGGGTCGATCATTCCTTGCCCGAAATAATCTTCCTCAGGAAGTATATGATATTCTCTGTTCACATAGTCAAGCAGTGGAAAAAACAGTTCATAAAACAGCTTTGCATCTTCATTACTAAGTTTCATTTTCTTCCCTCCATGGTAATAATATCGTCCCCGCAGGCTGTGAAAACAGCTCGGTCAGGTATTTCTCAGCATCAACACCGTTCGCCTGTGCAGTTGAAATGATCGAATACAGCGTTGCACTTGATCTGGCTCCGTTTGCTGTATTTGAAAACAGCCAATTTTTTCGGCCTAACGCAAACGGTCTTATTGCGTTTTCGGCTCTGTTGTTGTCGATAGGCACGTCTCCGTTTTCAAGAAACGTGTAAAGATATTTCCGTTCATTCAACGCATATCTTACTGCATCTGTCAGCTTGCCCTTACCACTGACCTGAACATTTTCAAGCCACGCAAAAAACTCGTCAAGCAAAGGCTTTACCTTCACAAGGCGCTGTTTATATCTGTATTCTGTGGAGCTGTCGGCAAGCAGATTTTCTTCGTGATATATCTTGTTGAAATATTCTACTGCCTTTGCCGCAACAGAAGTGCTGTGCAGCTTTTGGTCGTTCGGAAGAGCCTGAATAAAACCACGCCTTGCATGAGTCATACAGCCGCATCGCTTAGCACCCTCGACTGCATTGTAGGCATCGTATCCGTCACAGATAAGATAGCCGATAAATCCTTTCAGGAAATTCGAGGCGTGCTCACCCTTTCGTGTCGGCTGATAATCGAAAATGATGATGCTCCTGTCATTCATTTTGCCGTTGCAGTAGACCCACATTCTTGATGTCGTGGTAGGCTTTCGGCCTTCCTCGTGAAGCACCTGAACGGTCGTTTCATCGGCATGGATCATCTGCCCTGCGATAAGCGTCTCATGCATTTTCTCCACAATCGGCAAACACCATTTTTCGGCAGCAGTGCCTACCCAATTAGACATAGTCGCTTTGAGCAGAGGTATGTTTTTGGAATTAAAGTCCTTTTCCTGACGGTGCAGAGGTACTGACTTTGCATATTTTTCGTAGATGATATGAGCCAGAAGTTCGGGAGAGCAATAGCTTCCCGGGATCATAGCGTGAGGATATGGCGCACGGATGATATGACAAGGTTCGTCCCTTTCTTCGGGCTTTTCTCCGCACTCGGGACACTTGTACTTATGTACTATATGCCTGCGGATATGATATTTTGGCGGCGTAAATATAAGTTCATCGTAAGCCTTTTCGGGAGTCAGTTCTTCCATTTCGGCGCCGCATATTTCGCATACCGGGTTGTCAATTTTGTGATGTTCTTCTTTTACAGGCAGATTGTTCATCCATTCATCGTGAGTGCGTTTTTTCTTGCGCTTGTGTTCGGGAACAGTAATTGTTTCGGCAGATTTAGCTGCGGATTTTTCTTCATTGTTTCCGAACATGGAAAGCTGAACACCGAACTCCTTTTCCATAACAACAGATGTCTGCTCTGTTTTTCTTCCGAATATCTGCTTTCTGAACCACGCTAACTGCTGATTGGCAAGTGCTAGTTCTTCCTTGAGAACAGCGTTTTCATTACGGAGCGATACAATTTCCGATGTCATATTTGGTTCGGACATAAAGCACCCCTCCGTTCGTGATGATACTTTAATGATACCACGAAAAGAGGGGCTTTTCAAGCACATATTCTGAATATTCGGTAAGTATTGCCTTAATACAGCGCCCCCGGCTTTCCCTCACGGATAGCCTTCGGCTGCTCTATTTTCAAGCCTTCCAGAAGCCAGCGAATTTGCTGAGATGTGAGCATTACTGCTTCGGTCTCACTGCGCGGCCACTGGAATCTTCCGTTGTCAAGGCGCTTGTACAACAGCAGAAAACCATCGCCCTCCCACAGCAGACCTTTGATGCGGTCACAACGTCTGCCGCAGAACAAAAACAATGCTTTCGAGAACGGGTCAAGTCGAAGCTGAGCCTGAACGATAGTCGCAAGTCCGTCTATCCCGCGTCGAAGGTCGGTGTATCCCGTAACAAGATAGACCTGTGCGTCCGCTGCCAGATCATTCAGCATAGCTCATGCACCAAAGCGGTCAGAGTGTCCGCAGATATATCTGCCGGAAGAGATATTTGAAGTCCGTTTTTCTCAATGCGGATATTTTCGTTTGAGCAAGGAACTGATACAGGAACGATGGTCGGAGAATTTTCGATATACTTTTCACGAACTTTTCTTAGGCGGTTGTAATACGTGTTTGGCTTGATCCCTTTTTCTTTGCACCATTCCCGGATCGTCAGACCGCTTGCCTGCTGTGCTTTGATCTGCGCAGACCATTCCTGAAGCTGCATTTCTTTTTTGATTGTTGTGATGGATGTTGTTTTGTCCATACCTGTTACCTCCTTGTCTAATCGTCTCCAATGAACTCCATGGATCAATTTGGATTATTCAATTTACTTCATGGTGTTCCTTGGAGTTTATTATACTTTATTAGACTTCGGTGGGGTAGGTGCTGGGGGTTATACGCTTACGGTTATACGCTTACGAGGGCTATTTAATGTGTGGTAGCAGGGCAGGGTAACTTTGATCCCACCGGAATCAAAGTTGACATAAAAACGGCTCCGGAATATTTCATCCAGAGCCGTTTTCGGGTTAATTATGGGTTGCTTTTAGATTGCTCAATAACAGTAGGATATACCTTTGCATTGGTGTATACCAAATAATCAGTAGGCTTATTACCAATTGTTTCGCCACTGCCATCAATCAACTCGGCTTCAAGAAATACTTGATAGTTTGCATATTCAGTGAAGCCGCTTCCGGTAATCACATAGTATTGAATTGTTGCACTATAAATCTTATCAGTTGCAGGATCTATTGACATTTCATAGATATATGTATCGTTTGTGCTTTCGCCAATCTTTGTTAATGAAGTATTGCCAATTTTTAAATCAATACCAGAAAGATAATTTGAAATATCACTTACTTTGACATACTCAACTTTAGTAATAGCTGCATTGGCAATTTGAGGAGTATCCGTTTTCTTATTTAATGTTAAAGTAAATCGTATTTTTCTTGTTGTTGCGTGTGTTTCGTCCTCAATTGCCGTTGCATTTAATACCGCTTCCGAGTCTATCAACATAGCAGTTCTATCGTTGTTTGTGCCGTTAGAGGTTCGACCATTTACACCCAGCCTTGAATAGTTCTTACTCTCCTCGCCTATGGTATCATAGATGTCTAATTCTCTTTTGGCTTTGTAGGTTAAAATCGAAGCGTTTGCTGATTCTCTGTAATAGTAGTAATTATTTGGTGCAAACGGTTTTGTCATACTTGTATGCGTAAGCTGTGTACTGTCATAAGCAAGATTTGATGTGGCAGAGACCTTTACACCAACACGAGGATTTGAAGTGAGTTTTTCAGGAAATTCAGCTTGAATATCTGAAAATACCATGTCTATATCAGCAGATACTGTTAAGGTGTAGTTGCTTGCATTTAGCAGATTAGACATCACGTTAGTTGTGTTTACGAGTATATAGTTTGATTGCTTATCCACCACACAAGCAGTAGCTGAGCTATTTCCTATTTTATAGGCAGCTGTGCTGTTTGTAGCATCATAGCCGGCGATCTCATTTACTACACTTCCGTCCTCGCCATAGCAGTTCAATGAAATATCGAATGCATGATATAGTGGTTTGCCGCTATCAAGTAAATATGATCTCGCTGTATCATTTGTTAATCTGATAGTGGTTTCTGCATTAACTTCAATATGCCTATTGGAATCGGTGATTTGAACCTGAGTATTTCCTAATGTGTAAGAGGTTGTCTGTTCATACAAATCAGCAATAAGAACATTGTAAGGTGAATTTGAAGTTCTTGCAGCAGATTTTGTTCCGGTCAACCGTGATGGTGAGTCAATTCTATAAAAATATAGTTCACTATCATAGCCGTCAACCTTTGGAACATACATACTGATATAGTAATCTTCGTTCAGAACATAACTATTTGAAACGGACAAGTTGATATTACCGCTGCCGCCAACATATTCATAATAGTGCTTTATTCCGTTGTTGTCTATACGATATACACTATACTCATTATCTGTGACCGTATGACCTTCTGCGAATGTCAGCTCATTATACATTCCTCCTGTATCTGATTCTAATGTTTCAACCTCGATTTCCTTTGCAATCATTTTATTAAAGCTGCTTACGGAAAATGAAGTACCACCGCTATCACTTGTGAAGTTAGTTAAATCAATCTTCCAGCCTGCTTCACCTAAAATATAACCGGTTTCGCCGGAATCAGGCAGAGCTTCAAAGTCATCTGCTGATGCATAGTATACCTTATCTGAATCTCCGTTCGGGTCAACAAGTACCATGTAAGTATCATCCGGCAGCTTATACGAAGCTATCTGCGTGTTGAATGTCACATACTTGTTATGATTCCATTTAAGATTTCCAGCAGAAAGCAGGATATTCAAGTCTTCTGCTGTATAGGAAAATCTGATGTATTGTGTAACCCAGGTGTTAAGGCTGTCAACGTGAAGACGATTATTGCTTGCCATTGCAGCTTCATAGTCAGAAACAACTGATGGTGTCTGATATGTAACAGAGTTTGTATCGGTCAGTGCTGCAGCCGAGAAACTGAATGTCATCTGCTTGACTGTATATACAGGAACATACAGATGATAAGCTACATCAGTATGATCTGAGTCAAAAGGATCGGTGAATTGAACGTCAATCAGCGTAAATGTGTTTTCTTTTCTTGCTCCCGAATCAGCATTTGCACCACTTAAAGCGAATACTCCATTATTAAACGTCAGACCAGGAGCATAATCAGGATCATCTGTATCAGTTATAACACTAAACTTTCCGCCGCTGTACTTGCAAGTGTTTATTGCAATATTATAATAATTGCTTGAAGTTGTATAGTCGTTGGAAGTATTTGTTACTAACTGAATATAGCGATTGATAAGATTAGTTGTCTCTGTGTTGTCTGTGTTTGATATAACAACCACAGCAAAATTGTTTACTCCTGTTGGCAATGAGCCTGCCTCGGTTTGATAAGTCGAGATACGATCTCCGTCTTCGCCTGCTATGTGCTTCATGTAATTATCAATAGATACGCCCGTATTATCATCTCTTGTCGGAATAGGATCATCAACAAATGAAGTATAACGTCTTGTATTTGTTGTGTCGCTAAGTTCCGAATAGATTTTAGCTGCCATAGTTTGGTCGGCAGTCTTACCGCTGTATCCTGTGATTGATGAGCCGAAAAGCACAGCACCGTCACCTGAAATGATTTCATTAGTGCCAACAGCAGAGTGTGGATTGATATTAACATATGGAGCTTTAGGCATTCCAACATTGTTAGTATCATTGAAATTAGATACTGTGTTATTGGCTGATGTCTTACTCCGTCCGTCATAATCTGCGAATACGAAGCTTGCATTATCGAAGTTCTCCCTATTGCCTACGTTTTTAGTAAAACCGTTTTCATAAACAGCCATACCCGAGAACTGAATAGAGGTTGTATCATCACTTCCGTCAACATAGCCTACCCAAGCACCCATATTAGTGCCTGTTACAGCTTCTACATCATCAAGTTTGATATTATAGCCGAGGATTTTGTTTGTGCTTGATGCACTTTTTCTGTCAATTCGTCCGATAGCACCGCCGGCATAATTACCGGAATCACCCATAGTACAATTAATAACAGAACTATCGTGAATATAGCAGGTTACAGAACTATTATTAGCAAATGAACCAGAGTAACCAATGAATCCTCCACAATAAGTACCCTTAATGCTGTAATTTGAAACGGTACTATCCTGAATGAGAATGTTAGGATCGCCGTTATCCAATACCAATGCTCTACCGATAAATCCGCCTGCATAGTTTGCATCAGTTGTATAGACGGTCACTGCCTCTATTGTGTTTGGTGAAGCAGAATTACCCGTCACTTTACAATTGTTTATGGCGATTGAATAAGGTGTATAGCCTGTTGTTCCCCATTTGCCGCCATAGATACCGCCGACAAATTGACCTTTGAAATTGATATTTTCTATTGTGCAATTCTCAAAAACAGCATAACAGGTCGGCACATAATCGGGTATAGGATCGCCTGCCGTGTGACCATTTTCTGTTTTTTCATAAGCACCGGAAGTTCTCGACTGCATAGCTCCGCAAATTCCGCCGGCAAAACGTATTCCTCCGCCGCCAATCGTAACAGGGCTGCTGCTATCACTTGATTGTATCTTCATATTGTAAGCCTGACAGCCGTCACCTGCGAAACCAACAAGTCCTCCTGCTGATGAAAGGTATTCTGCATTAGCTGATTCAAAGCCGATAGATTTCAAACCTACTGTTGAATAGCTTGCTGAATTACCCTGAACGATTACCTTTCCTTGGAAACATACACCTACAAATCCGCCTAAACCATTTCGGGCTTTTTCGGAGCTTTCCTGATCGGAACTTGAATTCATCTTCATTGAAAGATTTGTTGCACTGCACTGTGTCGCTGTGATAATGTTTGTCTCTACACCATTAACAGCTTTACCAACATTGCCGGAATAGCCGAGAAGACCGCCTACGGCACTTGAACCGCATACTGTCAGGTCATTCAATGAGATTTGATCAAAAGTAATATTCACATCAGTCAAACTTGCACCGCAGACACCACCCACGCTCAGAAATCTTGCAGTTGCCGATGCAACAATATCCATTTCGTGTGTTGAAGCGCTGTAATCGTTACTGAAAATTTCAGTATTTACAGAACCAGAGAGAGTGAAATTGGAAATACTGCTGCTTGCATTTTTGGTTACTATGCTGTCAAACAAGCCTATTCCGTGGTTTGAATCCGACTTGCTGACATTATTAGTACCGCTGTCTGCACTCAAAATTTGGGTTGTAGTTGAATGAAGGTTATTGAAGTAGTTGTCATACTCAAACTTATTCAAGTATATATCAACATCTATTGTGCACTTAGACGCAGTAGAGGTAAAAGAGTCAACCTTCATTTTACTTCCTGCTACATAGTTTCCAACACAACCTAATCCACGGAAACTATCAGGCATGACATAGGAAGAACCTGTAAGACTTATGTCGTAATATCCTGTTGATGATGTTACAAAGCGAGCAGGATAGCTGTATGTGATTTCGTCATATTCTTCGCCTGTCTTCTCATAGAAATCCAGCTGCGCTCCATTACCTCCACCACCTTGTGCCTGACCAGTGAAATGATTGCCATTTCTTAAACCTAAGTATTTCCTATTATCTGAAGTAGAACCCTTTATTTCCCATTTTCCTGCCGCTTCTCCTGAGGTTATTTGTGTTATTTCGAAGTTGTATGAATTATTAGATGAAATAATATTTCTACTTGTACCATTTTCAAATGCAATATAATTAGAACCATTATTAAAAGATATTGTATAATCATTGCCACTTATTTTAGTAAATGTTAACGGTAATTTTGTTGTATTATCAGAATTAACAGCTTGAAATCCTTTCGCATTAGAGTAAGTACCTGTTGTACTGCTTAAAAACATATTTCCAAATGCGATGTATAGTTCTTTTCCATTGGGATCATCGCCTGAAAACAGTTTTACTCCCGAAGCATGATGAGTGTTTGTGGAAGTTCCGTATGTATACCACTTGATTATATATGGTAAAGCGGTATTAGCAGCCGTATCTTTGCTTGCAAAATTATCATAGTCCGTTACTGTGTATTTATCCGTGACCGCAGTACCCACGTCACTATAATCCGCTATATGGCTCATACCGTAAACATTAGTATTATTAATTCCATACGAAAACGAATTTACATAAGCATTGCTGTTAGACGTTGTAGCTGTTCCTGCACCAGACTGCGTTATAAGCGACAGAATGAAGAGTGCTTGTGCATTAGGAACCGTTATCGTTCCGTCTGCTGTTGCACTTGTAGGTGGTGTGACAGAAAGTGAATTAGCTGTTGTTATAGTCGTATACTTCTGAATATCGGCAATAGAATAATGCTTTTTACCGTTTTTCAGAGTGTGTTGTGTTCCTGTTCTTGCAGCACCTGCGTCACTATTAGCATCATCGTGATAAGTGCCGTTTTCGGTCACTGATAATTGATTTGATTCATTGACCGCATAACCGTTGATGACACGTCCGACAATCGGATTTACATAAATTGCTTCCTCAGCGGAATCCTGTGCAAGATTATGTGTTGTATTAGTCTTGTAATATACGTTAAGTCCCGTATTAGCTACAGTTGTTTTTGAGGAAGTCATATTTTTGAAAATAAGACCGCCATAAACAACAACACCCACATAACCGCCGACAGGCACTATTGTACCATAAGTATTTGTTCCGTTATCTGTCAACTGTATCGCTGTAGAGAAAGATTCATCGTTCTCATCACCATCGGTGTCGGTATAAGAATATCTCACATAGCTGTTGTCAATGATATTGT
The DNA here is from genome assembly GCF_000179635.2 of Ruminococcus albus 7 = DSM 20455. Lineage (NCBI taxonomy): Bacteria > Bacillati > Bacillota > Clostridia > Eubacteriales > Oscillospiraceae > Hominimerdicola > Hominimerdicola alba. Next base: position 286,230 of record NC_014825.1, read on the forward strand.
CGCCGCCCATAATTTCGCCAATGATTCCACCGTAATACTGACACTGAGAATTATAACCAAAATAAGCAGCACTGTTAGTAGCAGCGGACTGAGTACGCACGATAGTATCTGTGTCAACATCAATATTAATGTCTTTTATAACGCTTCCGTTAGAGACATTGATGAGCGGATAAGGGCTATTGTTCGTGATAGTCCATTTTGGAACGGCATTGCTTGCACTTGTCTGTTCTCCAACAATAACTCCTCGGAAAGCATAATTTCCATTTATTACTGTTGTACAGCCTAAACCGACATAGTTAGCACCAAGAGTAATATCACTGTTTATCTTATAATATGCACTTGCAAGGTACAGACGAACATTATCAGAAGTCCATGTGTAAACCGTTGCAGGGCTTGTTGATGAATCAGTATAGACGTATTTTCCGTTGTTATCACCGGATGTAGCAAGCTCAAATACAGCGCACCCAGTTTTGCTTGCACACCAACGATCACCTTTTGCATTATTTGTAATTCCATTGAGCTGCGTTTTAGGCAGACGTATGCTCTGCATATCACTCGGCTCACCGGAGGAGATGAATTTGGCAATAACTACAAGATTGTCACCTGATACAACATAAGGGTGGTTATAAGTGCCGCATCCGGTCTCAGGACCGGTCTTTTCGACATTGACCTTCAACTCTCTGTTATACATTTCATTGGCATTTGTTGCTGTGAATGCTACGGCAACATAAGGCAGCCAACCACTTGAGAAATTATATACTCCTCCTGTTCCCGATATGGGGTTCGTGTAGGCACGATTTGAGCCGGAGTAGCAGTTTTCAAGGCTAACATCATTTTCTCTGTATTCCAAGGAGTCCTTAACTTCTTTGCCGTATGTTACATATCTGTCTGCTACTGAATCAGCATCGTCTCCGTCCTCCCAATCCTCTGCATAGGTATAGTAGTATTCAAGAGTTGCTGTCTGATTAGTTTTGATAGAATGCAAAAATACAGCATCATTAAATATAGACCTTGATGTGTTATATGCCGTATCCAAACCGCTGTTTCCTGATAATGCAGTAGTTCTTGCATCGAGTTTGACATGAGAAAACTTTATAGTAAGATCATTACCCGTTGCACTGCCTATAAGACTGCTTGCAACAGGGAGAGTGCCGGTATAACCGCTTCCCGAATAAAGATTATTTATAATGAGCTGAGGAGCAGCAACGGTATCACTTTCTCTAACTATATTATTGATAAGCAAATAACCGCCTGTATATGCACCGTTATCTGTTGTTTTAGGAGTTATTCCGGCAAGTGCAATCGAACCGGTTTCGCATATGAAATTACCATTCATCACCTTGCTGATAATAACACCGCTATATCCATTAGCGGAATTTGTTGTCTCATCAACCGTACCGTCAAGACCAAGAAATGTTCCGGCAAGCGATAAATCACCTGTTACCGTTATTGCCTTGCCTGTTTCTAAATTCATAAATAATCCCGAATGCATCAGGAAATGCTGATTTACAGCACCAGGGTCACGGATATAGCTGTCACCATTGATTACATTCTCAGCAGTAGAGTAGATTCCGCTATAATCAAATGTAAGTGAAAGATCACCTATGGTATAGGTGTCAGCATTTTTTAGCGGATAGAAAGAAAGACCTGTAAGATTGGCAGTTCCGCTAAAGGTTAATATACCTGTTTTAGAATCCGCAGCAATCGTTGTACCAAAGCTTTCTCCCTCGCCTTGAATGAATTCATCTGCAATATTGGAAGCAGCATACTTGCTTACACTCCACAATACCAGATTCTGTCCATAATCTGCGTTTGACATTACATCAAGATTGTAGTAGTATCTTGATTTTCCATTCGCATACTTGGCAGCATTTATAGCAGTGATATTTGTGCTGGCTGCCCTTGAAATCTGGTTCTGATATGTACCCTTGACAGTTATTTTTGCTTCCGTTCCGCTTCGACTACTGTTCGTATTTACTGATACAACGCCCCCGCCGCCTGCAATCACATCACTGGCTGAATAAGCAGCAAGTTCGTCAAAATCGCCTATACTATTTGGTAGTGTTATATCAGCATTCGTTAATTTATATCCGGAATTCAGAACGTCAAGATACAAGCCATCAGTGCTGTTATAAGCCTTGTTGACAATTATGCCGAGTGATGTTCCGCCGCCATTAGTCATAGACATCTTTTTTATGGAAAGTGAATTTACTGTCCACTTGCCGGTGGCTACATAGCAAATAACACCAACGTTAGCAGCAGTTTTGGATAAAACGGTATTATTGATTGAACTTGTTCCCTTTACAGTAACTCCATCAATGGTCGTAGTTGTATTCATCCAGGCATAACCAAGAAATCCACCAGCTGTTTTCTCAGCACAGTTATTAATCACACAGCCATTGAATTCTACATTTCTAACGTTTATTTTACGGTCATCATAGCTGCCATTTGAAATGATATAACCAATAAGTCCGCCGCAATCAGAATTATCACCAATAACAGTCACATTATCTACATCAGTATTCATTCCAACAGTTAAGATATTACTGCCGCTTTGTTCTATGTTTACTATGATGCTTTCAGATGCGATTTTGCCTATAACACCTCCGTAAACCAGCCAGGTTTTATGAGAACCTGTAAACACAAATTTAGGAGAAGCAGTAGATGTTCCTGTAATAGTAATTATTCCATTATCGGTGTTTTCATCAACATACCCAATAAAGCCGCCAATGTTCTTACCTAAATCCTCGGTGCCAGGTGAAATAGCTCCTTCATGGTAATTAACTGTCAAAGCGTTAGTCCCGCTTGCTGAAACTGTAATTGCATTAAGTGCAGTGTTTCCGTGTGAGCGAGCAGCGACAGCACCAAAGCTCATGCCGTCAGCACCCGCATTGCGAATATTGATGGTTCCGGCAATATTTAGGCTATTGACCGTACCTGTTCCTGTTGTATCGTTTCCAATTACAGAAAAGAGACCGTTATACTGATGACGATAAATTTGACCTATACCTTCATCAGTTGAAGATGAACTAATACCGAAACCATATTTTTCTCCTGTTGCTAAGGTTATGGTATTGTTTCCGCCACTGAGTGTTCCAATGAACGTTCCTACACCGCCAATATCGGAGCTGGTTGCACTTGAAGCCGCAACGCCCTCACTGACAGTTATACCTGTACCGTCACGCATAAAACCATTGATGCCCGTTCCGGAAAGACTGAATCCACTTGAAATGGTCAGAGTTGTACCAAGAAGATACGAACGGGTATTATTGCCTGATGTAAATAATAGGCAGTTGTATCCGGAGCCTTGATTGAGCTGAATATTGAGAGCTGTTCTTACAAAATCATCGGCATTACCCATAGATGGTTTGGCAGCAGCAATTGTTGCAGTATGATTTGTACTTGTACTGTCAAAATAAATAGCATTGGTTGAAGTGCTATCATCAATACTGCGTACAACCTCGCCCCATGTGCCGAGATCATCTGAAATTGCTCCACTTGACCGCTTGAAAGACCAGCCGCTACCATATGAGTTGCCGTCAGAACCATTACCAAGTGCATATACAAGAACATTATCATTATAGCCTACAAGCTGTCCATAGCTTGCATAACGCAAGCCGTCAGCATCTGTGGTAGCGTATGCACCGTTAGGCTTTGCACTTGTCATGTCCGTAATACCACTGAAACGAAGAACTCCGTTATAGAACTGTCCTACAACTCCGCCACCGTTAAAACCAGAGGTATCTGTTACCGTCAGCGTAAAGTCGCCAAGGTCAATAAAATCACCGTAACTTGCAGAAGTTGCGCCTACAAGCCCACCGAAAAATGCATAATTGTTGCAGGAAGTGCCTATGGAATCCCTGCTCTCCGTTCCACTTGCGGTTATAGCTACATTGTCAGCCTTAACATACGCAGCTACATCAATATATCCTATCGCTCCACCAAATGCATTGAATGAGTCGTCAGAAGCTACAGAATACTCTAATTCGCTAAGTTCAAGGCTGTTTGTAAGGCTATCAGTTGTATATCTGCCAACAAGACCGCCAAAATAACCGGTTTCGTCATATGTGTTACCTGAACCAGATGTTGCAGTCAATGTAGCGTGTCCTGAAGAAGTGGTATCTGTAATTGTAAGGGTATTTGGTGCAGATGATACCATTTTATTTTCAAGAACACCGAAAAGACCTCCGCAATATCGCCCATAAACAGAAGCCTCGTTACTGTAATCTTTAATATCAAATGTATTGCTCGCCGTTACGTTTTCATAGTAACCGAACAAACCGCCGGCACCAGCCGCACCTGTCACGCTGCCGCCGACAGGGATAGATGTTGCTGAAGAACCTCCAACCGTAAATCCGCTATCCATATTAATTATTGCTTCTGATGTGATATTTCCGACAAGACCTCCGGAATAAGCCGAGGTCGAGACAACACTTTTGGAAGCAGATGCAGAAGACATAGCAAGAAGGTTTATTCTTGCATTACCATTCATAGAGCCTACAAGCCCGCCCGCATTACCGTAGGCAGATGTAATGCTGTATGATGATGAGTTATCAGTATATGAGAGGTTAAGTATCGAACCGGTCTGCATTTCACCGCATATAGCGCCAACATCTGCGACATAGTAAGAATCGCTTATTGAGGCATTTGATACTACATCAGCAGCAGAACTATTCGTATATGTCAAGTTGACCTCTGTATCAGCAGTAATATCTCCAATAACACCTGAATACGTTAATGCGTTTGTGCTTACCGTTTCAACATTCCAATGTGCAGGAGTTGACGAACTATTGTTGTAAACGTGTTGAGCGAATAATGGAGCGCTCGTATCCGCACCTACGTTTGAAAGTCTTGCAAATTGTATTTTTATTTCAGGATAGTAATATGTATCTGTATCCACGTCATGAACACGGGAATTGCTCAGAATTTTTACAGAATTATTGACATGAGAAAACAGAGGTATCCCATATGTGCTTAAAGGGAAAGCGCCCGAACCATTATCAGGGAGAGTTATTGTTCCGTTAAAAGGATAATCATCATTGCCAAGACCTACAAATCCCTCCGGTATCTCTCCACGTGAACCCGTATCAGAGCCAAATGTCAACGTCAAATTATCGTTTTGATGAGCATCTGCAAACTGTTTGGTGACCTGCTGAGATATAAGAGTACCTTCTTCACCTTCGGGGTCTTGTATCATTTCCTCAACAGTGATCATACAAGTATCATCGGCATAGTAAGAACAATAGTCGATAAAATCATATGGTGTTGAAAAAGACACTTCGCCTATATTAAAGCTGTCAGCCGCAACCGCATTCGCCTTGATGGTGGAAGCTGTAAAAATAGACGGAAGTTTTGGAAAGTGAATAGGTAGATTCATCATCTCATCAAGCGGCATAAGATTGCTCATCATAACCGTTGCAGTCAGAAAACTGACAAACCTTTTATGAAGTTTTTTCATTATCTGTTCACCTCACAATCATGATGAAGAATTCTCACTATGAAATTCGCAATCAATAAAGTTAGATGCACTATTTGTTCCAATGTACTGTGTTTCGCCATCAACTTTATATAACTGTATTTGGTATCTGTTTATATCAGTGGAGTCAACCATTAATGTTACCATTTTCCAGTTTGCACGAGTAGCGTTCTTGATTATAGAACCCGTTTCAGCAGCTTCACCATTGCTGTCATAAAGAACAAATTCGTTTCCTGACAGCTCACTAAAGAAGAACTCGTTTATCTCAAATTTGGTTGAATCCCACATTATGTCTACCGTTCCGACACCGCTTCCGGTTAAAACATAATTATAAAAATCATAAGACACACTTGAACAATCATCTGACTCAACCAGTTCTCCTGTCCATGAAGCAGCTTCCGCTGTACTTTCAGCAGTTCCGAAATAGTTACTAAGAGTTGTATGTAAAGATGCAGGGGACGAAGGAACTGCCTCAACATAAATATAGAACTCAGGTTCGGTCTTTTCTTGTTCAGCATCATCAAGAATTATCTTGAATGAATCAGTAGAGCTTACCGTCCCTTTAAGAGCGCAATTGGTGGTAAACGTTGTACTATAATCTGACTCTGTAACAAGGTTGATGGCATCACCGAGACCAGTTGCATTCTCATCGTCTTTTATGAATTGGATGGAATAGGTTCTCTGCTCGTTAGTCCCTAATTTCAACTTAGAAATGTAGTCTGCTTTATCAGCCCCTGTGTACTCTGAAAGTTTTACAAAATCATTACCGTTTTTTATTGCTAAAGATGCATTCAAAGTATAGGTGATATTATCAGGATTTACTTCTAAGGCATTTTCCTGAGCAAAATTACAAACTGTAATAGTATATGCCGTTGAGGATAGTCGCTGAGAAGTTGCTGATGATTTCAAAGAATTAGATGAAAACATCACACTGTCTGCCGGTCTTGTGGAAACTACACGTTTTACAGAATTAACACCGGTATATGATGCAAAGACCACGAAAACACTTACAGCAAACAACGTACTAACAAGCCATACCAGTGCCCAATGCTTTTTCAGCCGTTTCTTAATGCTTTCAAAGTTTACTTTCATGATCTCATCCCTTTCTATAACTTGATTTCACTTTTATTCGGTGGTTCGGCTGGCTGTAATGTAAATGATGTCTGTTTCTTTATTATTTGATGCTGCATTCCATTTGGTAAAGTTCGTAGAGGAGCTTTCAGAAGCCCAACCTATTTCCAAAATATAAAAGTCGTGATTAACGTCCCGTGTTTCTAATTCCTGAACCTGTGAATATATTGGAACTGCATATATCTCAGGCTTATCATTTCCGTCATAAACAAGGTCATAAAAATCATCACCTTTTAGCCCAAGTATTCTTCCATAGTAATCCTCGTTATCCTCATCAGGATTCAAATCAACTAAATCTAAAGGTTCGGCTACCGTTTTTCCAGATTCAATGGTTCTTTTATAGTTTACGGTTTTATCTCCAACAGGTGATTCATAAGTAACAATATCCGTATCAGATGCCAATGCTTCTTCTGCTCTGTATAGAGTATATGTGAAAGGAATATTTGTAGTATGAGCAAGCTGAATATCGTAATATGTTTTTGAATTTCCTGTTATTACACCAAATACATAACATTGTGGTTTCCCCGTCTTCTGAATATTCTCCAGGTCGATGTTACTAAGCTCAAAATATTCAACAGTATCACCATCACCGGCACATAAGTCAAGGCTGGGTGGCTCTTGAACTTTCGTCATTGTTTCGATTTTACTTGTATATGAAAGCCACGCATAGACAGGTACTGCTACCATAAGAAAAAGGGTAGCAACAGCGGCAATGGCGGCTTGAATCTTCTGTGCAGTTGTAAGTTTATTGATAAATTCCTTCATTTGGTTCATCAAAGCCACCTCCTTATGATACGGAGACTGTCATCGACAATAATAGATAACGTACTCTCGCACCTATGATGTTATCAGCTTGATTGTATCTTCCTCCGTAATATAGGTAGTTACTGTTAATATCTGATATAGACACATTGTCAGCAGTTGTAATGCCTTTCATAAAGTATTGTGGATTATCTTCGATATAATCAAGAAAATCGCTATCATCACAAAATGGGTATGTAACTTCAACATCTTCATTAAGAACATCATCGTGTTCTGTGACGGTGTGCGTATTCAGCAGATCGCTAAAGTTGTTTACCCAAACCCAATAGATATTTACGGGGATTGTTGTATCTTTACCCGTGTACGTCTTATCTGAAAGAAGTCGGCTTAATGAAGTAGTATTCTTTATTAGTCCTGAGTATGTATCCGTAGCCAGATCATAATCTTCAAATAAAAGAATATGACCATTCAGATAATTGATGACATCAGCATCATTGGTTGAATCAAGCTGTACCATTGATGTTATATTATTCTCCGTTACGGGATTATAACCTATCAATTCAAATGAAAAGTCTAAATCAACCGAACTTACTCTCGGCGTAACATAGAAAGTTACATAACCTCTGCAATCAGGGTGAATACCGTCATCTTCAACGCCTGTAATTGAGTGATAGTTGCCTATATTCTGTTCCAGACCGTTGGAGTCAGTGCCGTTCATCTTCCATATGATTGCTGTATCATCGTGTACTAAATCAAGATAATCATCATATACACCATTATTTCCATTGGTAAGTACTGAGATCTCATATTCCGGACCCTTTATAGATACTTTCATACCGCTTGCCGAGTTTTCAGAATTATTTGTAAACCAAGCTATCGAGGAAAAAATCAGCATAATAGTGCTTAAAACAAGCATAGCTCCCATTTTTATAAGAGCTGCCTTTTGCATTTTCTTACGCTCCAACAATTCCTCAGAGGCAGAATCCGCAAGATTTATATTATTCTTTTCATTCATCTGCCCCACCTCGCTTATCATTACTCGGCATAAGTGCGAACGTTAAATCCGAAGTATTTTGTATTTTCAATAATCAGCTTATCGCCGTTATCGTAATAATCGCTTAGAATGTCATAGTCGGTCATTTCCGTTCCGTCGGGAATTGCTCCGATTTCTGCGGTACACAGGAACTCGTCAGGATTGTTCTTGATATATTCAAGCATTTCAGCCTGTTGGTCGCTGTTATCAAACAACGCTCCGTCAGCCTGAGTATTGACTAATTGCTCATAATATTCTGCCCATATCCAATAGACCTTTATCTTGTATTCTCCGCTGGCGTTCAGATCGTCCATGTGTTCGCTTGTGCGGTATATCATTTCGCCGTTTTCAATCAGACCGCTGTACTTTCCGTTGCAATTTTCCCTAAAGAAAAGGATATGACCGTTCAACAGCTCGTCAATATTGTCAAGACATTTACGTTCGGTAGTGTCAGAACAATCCACCTCTGACATCTTCACCAAGCTGCCGTCTGCAAGCTCCGTAACAGCAAACACATCATATGTAATATGAATAGAGAGGTCGGCATCTGCTTTCTTAGGCTTGATATAAAATGTGGTAGAGCCATAGGAGCCGGGGAGCGTGACCGATCTGCCGTCCTCCTGTTTCAGATACATAGCTGTGTTGCGGTTGAAAGCAGATGTTTTCAGGCTATCGGAATAACCGTTATCCTGCATAAACTTTGAGACTTCTTCATTGGTGTTCGCTTCAAAATCTTCATCAACACGCATTTCATAGTAGTCCGATCTCATAGGCATAAAGAAATCAGATATAGCTTCTTTCGGAGAAGTTATCTTACCGCCCGAATGTTTGACTGCGATTAGGTACATTGTGAATAATATCAAAAGGACTATGCTGATAAATGACATTAGAGGTGACAGCGAACCCTCCACCTCGATCAGCCGACTATCCTCGGCTTTATATTCCTCCGAAAACTCATAATCATCATCTGATATTTTCCTTGATTTGGTATGCCGAAAATGAGATTTTCTTTTCATACGCAATCGAACCTTTCACGATATTTTCTCAGGTCAAATTGCGATATAATTATTATACTACTTCACTATATATTATATCACAAAACGCCTTGTGTTTCAATAGTATAGGCGTAGATTTTACCCGATTTTCACTTATTCCTGTTATGAAGTAAACCCGCCGAGCATTAGCTGTCCGGCGGGTTAAGTATTCTATCAGAGTAGATCAGTTTTGTATTTAGCCTTGACAGCTTTACTTAAGACCGAATACGATCTCAACAGTCAATTCATCAAGATCAGAATAAATATTATCAGTATTACAGTTAGAGTCTTCGCCCTCAAACCAAATGTATACATCAATTTTTGCACCATCAGATGTTGTAGCCGGAAGAGTCGCAAGGCTTAAACCATCAGTAGTATTCGATGCAGTAGTTGCAGTCCAAGTGGATACAGCTGATGTTCCTGTCAAATCAAGTCCTGCTGTTCCAGTTGCCAACGATGCCGCTGCACTTGTTACTGCCTTTGTAGAAGTATCATATGCAGACGCTATAAAATAACTACTATCAGCACCAGCAACTGGAGCAAACGTCAATGCACTACCGCCAGTAGGCAACACAGCAACACGGAGAGTTTTATCTAAGTCGTGTGCAAGAGCATCTCCGTCTGTATTCTTATCCAGTCCGCTTACCTTTATTTCCTTTACATAAAGGGTATCATCACCATCGTTAGTCAAATCTGCATTGAGTGTTATTGCGTTAGAAGAAGACGACTTAACATAGTAAGTATACTTGATAAATGCTCCATCATCATTATCGCCTATTGCAGCCGCCGTACCATCTTTTTCCTTGTAGTAGATATTTGCTTCTGCATCCGTTCCAGCTGCCGCAGCAGTCGCCTGTATAAAATCAAGTTTTCCACTCGAAAGATTATTTCCACCAGCAGTAGTTGCTAAAGTGAAAATTTCATAACCAGCACTGCTAAGTTTATCACTTTTAGTATTAGCTGCGGTTCCTTTTGCCGATGCGTTAGCGGCAACGCTGTTAGCATGAGCCCATGTTGACATATCTGCACTGGACATAGGAATAAGTGTTGCACCAGCATTAGCTGTACTCTTAGCCTCTTCATCCCAATTGGTATCGCCCGAAGTTGCTACTTCATTGATAAGCAAGCCTTTCTCAGCCTTTGCCTTGACTTCCATACCTGTCACCTGAACTTCTTTGTTCATTGTGAACCATGCGAACGTACTTGTCGCCAGCATTGTAGCGGAGATCATGAGCATTCCGGCAGCGGGAATGAGCTTCTTCATAGGAGAGCTGCCCTTTGTATTCTTAGTATTAGCTTTCATAGTAATGTTCCTTTCATAAGAGGATTTTAGCCTTTGAGTGGTGGCTAATGACCTTTCCTTATATTCCTTGTTGGGGTTGTCATTTTTCGTGAAACGGCTCTATAACCAGTAAAAATGGTCATCTAAACCGTTAGAGCCTGTTAAGTCATTATATCCAGCTTGTTCTTCGTGGTGTTGATCTTCATCTCGCTCTTTTCAAGCTCGGTATACTCCATGATGCCCACTATCGTAAGGCTTATATTGGCATTCCTCTTCAATTCAAACTTTATGGTCTTTCCAAGTGCGTTATCTGTACTGCCGAAATACTGTTCGCAGAAGACATCCGAAACTATACAGGTATGTCTTTTGCCCTCATTATCAGCGTTATTCGGGGCACGTCCCTGTACTATCTGCTTTTTTAACTGGGGCGGATCGAAATAATCTCCCGATACGCCAAGCAGCACAGCTGAAAATGTCTCGCCGTTTTCATTGACTATATCAGCGGCATCATACAGATCGTTACAGCTGTAGGTAAGTTCACCCGGGTGCTGTGCTACAAGTCCCTGCACCTTTTCAAGGGTGAGGGTATCGTCATCGGTGTCGGGATACTTGCCCTCGTAATCATCCCTTATCTCGGGATAGATGGTGAGCTTTACGTCACCTAACTGGTCAAAGGTAGAACTCAGTGTTTTCGATATGGAATTACCTATGGTGGTGATGGTTATCACCGCGCTTATACCTATTATAATACCCAGCATGGTCAGGAATGATCTCAGCTTGTTTATCGCCAGAGAGGAGAACGCCATTTTTATGCTTTCAAGGAAGTTCACAACAGCACCTCCTTTTTATAATCGTCACCGACTATCCTGCCATCGCTTATGGTTATCATGCGCTGGCATTCGGCGGCAAGTTCCGGGCTGTGGGTTATGAGGACTATGGTCTTGCCCTCCTCCTCATGGAGTTTATGGAAAAGATCCATAACCATTCTGCCAGTCTTGGTATCAAGAGCGCCCGTAGGTTCGTCAGCGAGGATTATGGAAGGATCATTCGCCATAGCCCTTGCGATAGCTACACGCTGTTTCTGTCCGCCCGAAAGCCTTGCGGGGTCATGGGTGTATCTGTCGGACATACCCACAAGTTCTATGAGCTCCATAGCGCGTTCCGTTCGCTTCTTCTGGGATACGCCCGCATACATCATGGGCATCTCCACGTTTTTCAGGGCACTTATCTTAGGTATAAGATTAAAGTTCTGGAACACGAAGCCTATCTCCTTGTTCCTTATTCGTGAGAGCTGTTTATCATCCAGTGTCTTGGTAGAGGTCCCGTTCAGGTCATACTCGCCATCGGTCTGCCTGTCCAGAAGACCGATTATATTCATCAGCGTACTTTTGCCCGAACCCGAAGCCCCGACTATGGATACGAACTCGCCCTCGTAGATATCAAGTCCGATATCAAAAAGTATCTGCAGCTCGTTAGGCTCACCCACGTAGTACTTCTTGGTCACGGATTCCATGTGGATAACGGGGTCACTTTTTCTTTTCATTTACCTTTACCCTCGCTCCGTCCTCTACCTCGGGCAGATCACCGCCCTTGGGGTCTTCGATGATAAGGTCACCGCTTTTGACCTCGCCGCTCTTGACCTCAACATAGAAGTCACTCTCAGCGCCTTTAACGACCTTTTTCTTTCTGGCGATATAGCCGCCCTCTTCGTCATCGGCAGGCTCGGCTACAAATACGTAATCACCGCCATCCTCCTCGATTATACCGGAATAAGGCACACTGAGCTTTTCACCTACTTCCTCTATAGTGATATCTACCGAAGCCGTCATACCGATGAGCAGGCTGTCGTTGGTCTCATCGAGTGTGACCTCGACTTTATAGCCTGATGAAGAACCTTCGGCTGAAACATCGGTGGAAACCACGTTTACTATACGTGTTATGGAAGCCGCAAACTCCTCACCGGGAAGCACCTTGGAGGTCACCTTGGCTTTCATTCCCTCGGCTATCTTTGTGATATCCGTTTCCTTGACTGTCAGTTCTATGACGGTCTTATCGGTATTGACAATGGTCATCAGTGAAGGTGATGAGGGTACACTGCCCTCATTTACATTAAGGGCGGTGATTATGCCCGACTGTGGAGCATACACCTTGCACTGCTCGATCTGCTCTGCAAGCTTATCAAGGGTCTTCTGATCGTCGCTGCCGATGTCGAAGGCTTCACCGTCGATAACGTCCTGCAATTTCTGGATAGTGTCGTTCCACTGAGATTCGGTATCATTGTAGCCGTCTTTTGCTGTGGTCACAGCGTCATCAAGATCGGAAAGTCCTGCTTCAAGCTGTTTGAGGGAAGCAAATACACCTGTGTAATCGTAGTTGGGGTCATTATTGTTCACAGCGTTATTGTACTCGCCGCAGAGGCTGTTGTACTTTTCATAAGCATCGTCACGGACTTCCTCTGCCTTATCTATAACGCGCTGTGCCCTTGCAAGAGCCGCCTCTTTCTTAGTCTTTGCAGCTTCGAGATCACGCTGGTTCTTGCTGCTGTCGGATTTCTCCTTCTTATCGGAATTATCCATTTTCTTTTTCAAGGTATCATATTCCTCCTGAAGTTCGGTGGGATCGAACTCGCACAGCAGGTCGCCCTCCTTGACCATATCACCAAGGCTGACCTTTACCTCACTGACGGGGCAGGTAAGCTTTGTGGTAACGTCAACAGTGCCGTTGCCGATGACATTTCCCGTAGTGGATATCACCTTTGAAAGGTCGTTCTCCCCCGCGGGTATAGCGGAATACTTTGAGTTAGCCATCATGCTTTCCTTAGCAGCCGATGACAATGTGTTACAGGCAAACAGTCCGCCGCCTGCCAGCAGTGCTATCACTGTCGGAATTATGATAGCTTTTTTCTTTACAGCCATTAAAATGCCTCCTTCTTTTTTTAAGATCTCCCGCAAAAGACCAAGCTCTCTCTGCCAATATTTGTCATTTTGCAGGACATCTTTTGTTCACAAAACTCTATTCTTTCTGCACAATTTTGGTGGTGCAGTTTTGTGCAAACATATGTTTTTACATTTATTTTAGACATATTTCTGAAACAGTTGTACAAAAACGTACAACTTTTTGACCCTTTTAGGGTGATAGTGAAAGGGTATGCAAACGCATACGTTCACATCAACATGGAAATATGCGGTATGAAAAAAATGCAGATAAAAACTGTCACGCTTTTCATGCAGCACATATCAGGACTATCAACAGGAGGTATCATTATGAACCAGATCAACAACACAAGCAAGAGTTTTATGATGTACAAGGAGTGGGAGGAGACCTTTCTCGCACTGGAAAGCGATGCCGAAAGAGGCGAACTACTGAGAGCGCTGTTTGTTTTTGCACGCACAGGAGATATCCCCGAATTCAAGGGCGGGCTGAAGATAGCTTTTCTGCAGATGAGCAATCAGCTTCGCCGCGATGCGGAAAAGTACGAGAAAAAATGCGAGCGCAATCGTGCGAATGCCAACAAGCGCTGGGGCAACAACAATAATGCGGTCGCATCCGAAAGCATACCAAAGGATGCCGTTTATGCCGATAAAGATAAAGAAGAAGAAAAAGATAAAGAAAAAGATAAAGATAAATATAAAGATGAGGATGAGGATAAAGATAAAGATAAAGACGAAGAGCGTCCTGCTGTGCAGGGACCCGTTAATGATCTGACTTCGTCAGATCCCCCCGCCCCCATCAGAAATAAATACGGTGAATTTGGTAATATCTTATTATCCAATGAAGAACGTGAGCAGCTGATAAAGCGCTTCGGTATGCATCTTACAGACGTATGCATCGAACGCATGGATTCCTACATGGAGCAGACCGGCAAGTGCTACAACAACTGCTATGCCAAGCTGAAAAACTGGATATCCGAGGAACATGAAAAAGTCAGGCATAAGCGCACCAACGGCTCTGAAAAGGAGCACACTTACTTCACCGACAAGGAGCTGGAAGATTATGAACACTATGCACGCACACAGGCTTCAGATGACTTTGCCAAAGAGCTCGAAGCCCTTGTCCGCGCCCAGGAAGCTCGTGAAAAAAATAATAAAAGTCTTTTATCAAATATATTATAAGCTATTGATAATATTATAACATTCACAAAATACTTCGTCAAGATTGATGATGTGGGCTATACAAAATTCGACAGAATGCACAATTGAAAAAGTTTATCCCCCCACCCATTAACCTCAAAATGACCCTAGCGCGGGTACGCAACACGTTACTAACATAGTGTGTACGGGCAGTTTGTTTCTCGGTGTCCGTTGTATGCTATGTTGAAACAGTAGTTTTCTCGCGCGGGTACGCAACACGTAACCAACACAGTGTATATGGGCAGTTCGTTTCTCGGTGTCCGTTGTAAGCTATTTTGGAACAACAGTCCCCTAGTGCGGGCACGCAACACGTCACATACAGCGTTAGTATGGTAATACAATCCCCTGCAGCCGATGCCCAAAAAGCAACGCGCGCTGCCGATAATGACAACGCGCGTTTCTTTGTTATTTTACAGTACAGAGGTCTGTATGGTATAAAGCGGTTTAATCTTCATCAAAGTTCTGCAGTGCATCGTAGCCCTGTTCGCCTGTACGCACCTTGATGACGTTCTCTATTGGATAGATGAACAGCTTGCCGTCGCCGTAGTTGCCTGTATACAGGGCGCTTCTTGCTGCATCAATCACCTTGCTAACAGGTACTGCGCATACAACTATCTCAGCCTTTACCTTAGGCAGCAGGTTCATCTCGATAGAAGTACCTCTGTAGTAATGGCGCTGACCGTTCTGCATACCGCAGCCGATAACGTGGGTAACGGTAATACCTGTTACGTCGATAGCTTCCATAGCCTGTATAAGTGCCTGGAGCTTCTGCTCCTTGAATACGATGACAACCTTGGTCATCCTGGGGTGACCGTCAGAGGTGGGTGCTACATAGCTTTCTACCTCTACTGCCTTTTCTACGGGCACCTTCAGTGCAGGCACCTGACCTTCCACCTTCTTCACGCTCTTAGCGTCGTCCTTGGTGTAGCCGTATACGGATGCATCGTTCATGGAAGGAGCGAAGTCTGCATAGGAGGATACCAGACCATGCTCGGTGATATCCATACCGATGATCTCTTCCTGCTCGGAGGCTCTGAGACCCAGTGTTTTCTTGATGATGAGGAATGTGATAGATATAGCCACTGCTGCCCATGCTGCGACTGCTGCAAAGCCTATGAGCTGAAGTCCCAGCTGCTCGAAGCCGCCGCCGTAGAACAGACCCTCAGCCTTGATGCCGCCGCATTCAAGCTGGATAGCGTATCCGGGAGAAGTCTTTGTAGCGAACAGACCTACAGCGATCGTGCCCCAGATACCGTTCATCATGTGAACTGCCACCGCACCAACGGGGTCATCAATGTGGAGCTTATAATCAAGGAACCATACGCCGAAGCATACCAGGAAGCCTGATACGATGCCGACGAGGACAGCGCCTAAGCAGTCCATTACATCACAGCCTGCGGTGATGCCTACAAGACCTGCCAGTGAACCGTTGAGGCACATGGAAACATCGGGCTTGCCGTATTTCAGCCATGTGAATACCATACAGGTAACTGTTGCGATAGCGGGTGCTACTGTTGTGGTGAGGAATATGGAATCGAGCTGTCCGACTGTGGAAGCTGCTGCAGGGTTGAAGCCGTACCAGCCGAACCAGAGGATGAACACGCCCAGTGCGCCGATAGTAAGGTTATGACCGGGGATAGCGTTTACCTTGATATCTCCGTCCTTGGTCTTTACGAACTTGCCGATACGGGGACCGACGAACTTAGCGCCGATGAGGGCACAGACACCGCCAACCATGTGAATTGCACATGAACCCGAAAGATCGTGGAATCCCATCTGAGCCAGCCAGCCACCGCCCCATATCCAGTGAGCTTCAACGGGGTATATGAATGCGCTGATGATACCTGAGTATACACAGTACGAAAGGAACTTTGTACGCTCAGCCATAGCGCCTGAAACGATAGTCGCGGTAGTTGCGCAGAACACAAGGTTGAAAACGAACTGATCCCACGCGAAATTTTCGTAGCTTGTGAAGATATCGAATCCGGGCTTGCCTATAAGACCTGCAGCGTCCTCACCGAGGAGAAGCCCGAAGCCTATGGCGATGAATGCCACTGTACCGATGCAGAAGTCCATAAGGTTCTTCATAATGATATTGCCCGCGTTCTTTGCCCTGGTGAAGCCTGTTTCCACCATAGCGAAGCCTGCCTGCATAAAGAATACCAGCGCAACAGCTATCATGAACCATACGCCGAATACAGTCTTATCGGAAGCCTGTGTGACTTCCTGTACAATTTCCTGTACGTCCATTAGTATTACCTCCCAAATGAAAAGGTGCGCAAGTCAGATAAAGACTCACGCACCTCATTGTGCAAAATATTCTTTTCAAGCGCTTGTGTCAGCAACCCCATTGACGGTCTGCAAATACAAAAGGCTGCAAAGCTTTTACACCTTGCAGCCCCGTTGCTGTTCATGTGTCATATCATACACCAAGTTCTGCCATTTGTCAACCCCAATTTTACGACTTTGGCATATTTTGCCTATTGAAGTTTTCCTATGCGAATAATTTATGTTGAACTGCAACAAGATTTTCACCAGACGTTGACTTTTGCCCCTGAAAGTGGTATCATTGTACTGTAATATGATATACAGGACGATGACGTTCACGACAGGCTATGGTCTGCTGTGGGCGTTTTATTTTTTTACGGAGGGATCATCATGGGCGGTCTGCATGAGGAATGCGGCATAATAGGTATATTCGGGAAAGAACATCAGCCGTTGGCGGAAACGGTGTACTACGGGCTGTATGCCCTTCAGCACCGCGGTCAGGAGGGCTGCGGCATAGCTGTATGCGATGACGGTGTGATAACAGCCCACAAGGACACAGGTCTTGTGGGAGAGGTATTCGATCACAGGAGCCTTGCTGAACTCCCCTGCGGCACTATGGCGATAGGTCATGTAAGGTACTCCACCACAGGGGGCAACGAGCGCAGGAACTGTCAGCCGATAGTAGTCAATCATCAGAAGGGGCGCATGGCGATAGCACACAACGGCAATCTTTCAAATGCGGCAGAACTGAGATCTGCACTGGAGCTTACAGGTGCCATATTCCACACCACATCGGACACTGAGACCATAGCTTACGAGATAACCAAGATGCGGCTTAAAAAGCCTTCCATAGAGGATGCTGTGCTGGGGACTATGGATATAATAGACGGTGCATACTCACTGGTGGTAATGTCACCTACCAAGCTGATAGCAGTGCGCGATCCCTACGGATACCGTCCCCTTTGCTACGGTACCATGCCTGACGGCGGTTATGCGGTGGCCTCCGAAAGCTGTGCGCTGACTGCCATCGGTGCTGAGTTTGTCAGGGATATAGAGCCGGGAGAGATGCTGATATTCTCAAATGACGGTATGCGTTCGGACAGATCGCACTGCGGCATCAAGCCAAAGCAGACCTGCATATTGGAGTACATATACTTCGCAAGACCCGATTCGGAGATAGACGGTGTGAGCGTGCACAACGCAAGACTAAGGGCAGGGCGGATACTGGCTGAGGAAAGTCCTGCGGATGCGGATATAGTTATAGGCGTGCCTGATTCGGGGCTTGATGCGGCACTGGGATTCTCACAGGCATCGGGCATACCCTACGGCATAGGGCTGATAAAGAACAAGTACATAGGGCGAACCTTCATAGCGCCTACGCAGTCAACAAGGACGGACAAGGTGCGCATAAAGCTGGCAGCAGTCAGCGATACGGTCAAGGGCAAGCGTGTGGTACTGGTGGATGACTCAATAGTTCGCGGCACCACGGGCGGACGAATAGTAGTGCTGCTGCGTGAGGCAGGGGCTAAGGAGATACATTTCCGTGTAAGTGCGCCTCCCTTCCTGCACCCTTGTTATTACGGCACTGATATAGACTCGGAGAAGGGTCTGATAGCAGATCATCACACACCCGAGGAGATAGCAGCCATGATGGGTGCAGACAGTCTGGGATATCTGCCTGTGGAAAGAGTAGACGAACTCAACTGCGGCGCAGGCTGCTGCAAGGCTTGCTTCAACGGAGAATACGGCACAGCCATCCCCAAAGGCGCACACAAGGACAGGTATGAGATGAAGATATCCCTGACACGGGATGCCAATTCGCAGCTTACATAGTGATGATGATATGTTTGCTTCTCGACAGCCTTTGTCAGCTATGACAAAAGATGCCGGCACTGGCGAAGTGACCTGTCAGCCAAAACAAAAGATACAGCAAAAACGCAGCTGCACCGGAATGTGCGGCTGCGTTTTATTTTCATTATACATACAAGACCGGCTTATCTGACGATCGGTAGGTTCATTAATGTATGTCCTAATACCCTCAAAGGCTGCCGAGAAACAAACTGCCCGTCACATCAATAAACGTAACGTGCCGGACCTACTTGAAGATGTCCTTCAGCTTGTCCAGCTTCTCCTTGAAGATGTTCTTCTTGGCATAGTTCTTCTCATTGAGGGAACGCTCGAACTCGCGGAGTTTTTCCTTCTGCTCACGGGTAAGATTGCGTGGAACCTCAACATTGATACGCACATAATGATCGCCGTGATCGTTGCGGTTAAGCTTTTTGATACCCTTACCCTTCAGCCTGAATACAGTGTTGTTCTGTGTACCCTCGGGGACTGTGTACTTCACCTTGCCGCATACCGTCGGTACGGTTATCTCATCGCCCAGTGTTGCCTGTGCGTAGGTTATGGGTATGTCTGTCCATACATCAAAGCCGTCACGCTCGAATATAGGATCGGGACGTACTGTGATATTGATATGCAGATCGCCGCTGGGTCCGCCGTTGGTACCGCGGTGTCCCTCACCTGCAACTCTCAGTGTCTGACCGTCGTCGATACCTGCAGGTATGTCGATATCCCTCTCGACACTCTTCTTTACCATACCCTGACCGCCGCAGGTCTTGCAGGGGTTATCAACTACCCTGCCCTTGCCGCCGCATCGCGAACAGGTGGTAGTCTGAGATATATTACCGAAAGGTGTTCTCTGGCTTATCCTTACACTACCGGTACCATGACAGTCGGGACAGGTCTTGGGTGAAGAACCTGCTGCCGCACCTGTGCCGTTACAGTCGGGACAGGTCTCGTTCCTTGCATACTTCATCTTCACTTTCTTGCCTGTGCAGGCTTCCATGAAGTCGATAGTAAGGTTTGCACGGATATCAGCACCGCGTCTTGGTGCGTTGGGGTTGGCTGAACGTCCGCCGCCGCCGAAACCGAATCCTCCGAATATGGAATCGAAGATATCGCCCATATCGCTGAATCCGCCGAAGCCGCCTGCACCTGCACCGCCGCCGTAATTGGGGTCAACGCCTGCATGGCCGAACTGATCGTATCTCGACCTCTTGTCAGGGTCGGAGAGGACTTCATAAGCCTCATTTATCTCCTTGAATTTCTCCTCTGCTTCCTTATCTCCCGGGTGAAGATCGGGGTGATACTGCTTGGCAAGCTTACGGAATGCTTTTTTCAGCTCGTCCTCCGAAGCACCTTTCTGCACACCGAGGACTTCATAGTAATCTCTTTTATCTGCCATATATATCGCTCCTATATCGGTATAGCCCCCGTCCCGCATACGGAACGGAGGCTGCCGTTATCATATCGAATTAGTCTGCGTCAGTGAACTCAGCGTCGATAACGTCATCGCCGCCCTTGTCGCTGTTGTCAGCCGCACCTGCAGCTGCGCCGCCCATGTTCATATTGTTGGGGTCGAAGCCCTGTGCGCCGCCCTGTGCGCCTGCCTGCTGGTATACCTTGGTAGCTATACCCTCGAAGGTCTTCTGCAGTTCCTCGGTCTTAGCCTTGATATCAGCAGAATCTGTACCCTTCAGAGCTTCCTTCAGAGCAGCGATCTTAGCCTCGCAGTCGCTCTTGTCAGCAGCATCTACCTTATCACCGAAGTCGTTCAGAGCCTTTTCAGCCTGGAATGCGAGCTGGTCGCCGTTGTTTCTGATGTCAACTTCTTCCTTCTTCTTAGCGTCCTCAGCTGCGAAAGCTTCTGCTTCCTTAACAGCCTTGTCGATGTCTTCCTTGGACATATTTGTGGAAGAAGTGATCGTGATGTTCTGCTCCTTGCCTGTGCCAAGATCCTTAGCGGATACGTGAACGATACCGTTAGCATCGATATCGAATGTTACTTCGATCTGAGGTATACCTCTGGGAGCAGGAGCGATGCCGTCAAGACGGAACATACCCAGCTGCTTGTTATCTCTTGCGAACTCTCTCTCACCCTGGAGAACGTTGATATCAACAGCGCTCTGGTTATCAGCAGCGGTGGAGAAGATCTGGCTCTTCTTGGTAGGTATAGTTGTATTTCTCTCGATGATCTTGGTGCAAACGCCGCCCATGGTCTCAAGACCGAGGGACAGAGGAGTTACGTCCAGCAGCAGCAGACCGTCCTTAACGTCGCCGCCGAGAACGCCGCCCTGATATGCAGCACCGAGAGCTACGCACTCATCGGGGTTGATGCCCTTGAAAGGCTCCTTGCCGATGAATCTCTTAACAGCTTCCTGAACTGCGGGGATTCTTGAAGAACCGCCGACCATCAGTACCTTCTGAAGATCGCCTGCGGAGAGACCGGAGTCGGAGAGTGCCTGTCTTACAGGACCCATTGTGGACTCGACCAGATCAGCAGTCATCTCGTTGAACTTAGCCTGAGTAAGTGTCATTTCCAGGTGCTTGGGACCTGTGGAATCAGCAGTGATGAAAGGCAGAGAAATTGTGGAAGAAGGAGTAGAAGACAGCTCGATCTTAGCCTTCTCAGCAGCTTCCTTCAGTCTCTGCATAGCCAGCTTGTCAGCTGTGAGGTCAACGCCCTCAGCAGTCTTGAACTCAGCTACCATCCAGTCGATGATCCTCTGGTCGAAGTCATCGCCGCCCAGCTTGTTGTTACCTGCTGTTGCAAGAACTTCTGTAACGCCGTCGCCCATTTCGATGATAGATACATCGAAGGTACCGCCGCCCAGGTCGTATACCATTACCTTCTGATCCTCTTCCTTATCGATACCGTAAGAAAGTGCAGCAGCGGTAGGCTCGTTGATGATTCTCTTAACAGTCAGACCTGCGATCTGACCTGCATCCTTTGTTGCCTGTCTCTGAGCATCGGTGAAGTAAGCGGGGACTGTGATAACAGCCTCAGTTACCTTTTCACCCAGATAAGCCTCAGCGTCAGCCTTCAGCTTCTGGAGTATCATAGCGGAGATCTCCTGAGGAGTATACTCCTTGCCGCCCATGCTTGCCTTATAGTCAGAACCCATGTGTCTCTTGATAGAGATAACGGTGTTCTCATAGTTTGTTACTGCCTGTCTCTTAGCTACCTGACCTACAAGTCTGTCGCCTGTCTTGGAAAGACCTACAACGGAAGGAGTAGTTCTTGCACCCTCACTGTTGGGGATTACTACTGCTTCGCCGCCTTCCATAACTGCTACACATGAGTTTGTTGTACCAAGGTCTATACCAATAATCTTTGCCATAAAATATCATCCTTTCAGTTCATATGAAGTTCAAGTGATCTTAACTTGTTATTGACGTTTATAATATCCTGCTACGGATTAGCTACGACTACCATCGCATATCTGATGACCTTATCGCCTATCCTGTAGCCCTTCTGGAATACCTGAGCCACAACGTTCTCGCCAAGCTCGGGGTCTTCTATCTGGTTAACTGCATTTGCAATATTGGGGTCGAATACCTCGCCTACGGGGTCTATAGCTTCGATGCCAAGCTTTGCCATCGCATCGGTGAACTGCTTGAATATCATCTCTATGCCCTGCTTGTAGGCTTCGTCCTGAGTTTCGGTACCCAGTGCTCTTTCAAAATTATCCAGCACAGGGAGTATGTCAGCCACCGTATCAGCCTTTACCGAAGCTGATATATCCAGTCTTTCCTTAGCAGAACGCTTACGGAAGTTATCGTACTCAGCCATGAGCCTGAGGTACTTGTCCTTAGTATCGGCAAGTTCTGCTTTCAGCTTATCCTCCTCGCTCTGCTCAGTGCTTTCGTTATTCTCCTCATTCTCCGTTTCCTCAGGAGTATCAGCTGTATCCTCAGCCTCTTCCGTCAGTTCCTCTTCCAGCTCTTCCTTTATTTCTTCATCAAAAGCCAAATCCAGCGCCTGCCTTTCCTATTTGTCATCATTATCATCCTTCTCGGATATCAGGTCTGTTATCCTAGAAGTGAAGTACTCAAGATATGGTATGAATTTTGCGTAATCTATCCTCATGGGGCCTATAAGTCCCAGCGCACCTGCCATTTGTCCGTCCTTTGAGAACGGTGCGGTTATCATCGAGGAATTGTGTATCACAAAGCCGTCCGTTTCAGGTGAGAACTTTACGTTCAGTCCTGAGAACGTGCCGTCAATGAAAGCCATGAGTTCCTTTTCATTATCAAGGAAAGATATTATCTCGCCCTGATCAAGATCCTTGCAGGTCAGCAGATTCTTCTGTCCTTTAAGGCTCACGCTCCTATCCAGCTCCTTTGTCATTTTAAGAAGCTCGGACACCAGCGGAGAAAGGGTCATCATGTAAGCGCCCATAGCCTCAGTGAGTTTTTCCATATTCGCATCGGATATCTCACTTATGGGAACACCGCTCAGGTTCTGCTTGACGAAGTTATCAAAGAACTCCAGCTGTTCATGTGTAAGGTCGAATTCCAGCCTGCACACCTTGTTCTTGATCTCGCCGTTCGAGGTTATCATAAGTATGACGTACATCCTCTTGCCTGTGGGTATTACCTCCACCTTGGATATCAGCGAGAACTTAGGTGTTGAGTTTGCCACAACCGTAGCACACTTTGTAAGCTCAGCCAGCGCAAGTGAAGCGCTCTCCACCAGATCCTTCTCCGTTACGAAATCATCGGGCAGCATACTGTCGAGCTTTGTCTTTTCTTCCTCACTCAGAGGATCCTGTTCCATCAGCTTATCGACGTACAGCCTGTATCCCTTGTAGGTGGGCACACGTCCTGCCGATGTATGTGGCTGTTCAAGATAGCCCTGCTTTTCAAGCTCTGCCATCTCATTTCGTATGGTAGCGGAGGATGCCTTGACATGAGCCATTATCGCCTTTGAGCCAACAGGCTCACCCGATACTATATATTCATCTACCACCGCAGATAATATTTTAAGTTTTCTGTCGTCCATCAGCTCACCGCCTTGCTTGCCCGTATCCGCGTGATTAGCACTCGCGGCTTTCGGGTGTTAGCACTCATTCTCTTTGAGTGCTAAGTATAGTTTAAACCTTTTTCTCCATTTTGTCAAGACCTTTGGGAATTTATTTTCACCAAACTTGTAAAATGCTCAGGGAGCATATTGTACACATTAAACAATTCATCACACTATATATTATATCCCGACAAAAAAAGACTGCCGAGATGATCGGCAGCCTCTCAAAGGGGTATGAGTTTTGAAAGCATGAACTATCCGGATCCAAAACTTTCAAACAGTTATATAATATACTATTTTACAGGTTTTGTCAAGCCATCAGGAATAATTTCCCCCCTTACCGCATACCACAGGAAAACCTGAAATAAAAAGGGCTGCCGAAATTAACGACAGCCTATTTATCATATATTATTCATTTTCTTCCCTCGGGTGGTCTGCCGGTGATGCCGTACTTTTTAAGTATCATCCGCATATAATTATCCCCAACAAGGAAAACGATCAGGTAAGCCACGATAAAGCTTATCACCATAGACTTTCCCCACATTATTATATAAGGAGGTCTGTGTGCTATGGGGATCTTGAAGAAGTTTATGGTCACCATTGCTGTGGTTATAACAGGCGTATAGATAAGGTCTGATACAAAGCTGCCTACCGTTCTGCGACCCATAGGGCTTTTCACACCGACTTTTTCGCACGCACTGTCTTCCGCCTTCTTTATTGGTACGATACATCCTATAACAAGGCTTATCACCAGGCTTTCAAGAAAGCTTACAAGAAATGCCGCAGGTGTGAAGCTCCCCGAAGTGAAGGTGCCAACAAATGACAGGCAAAGGCTAAGGGTGACACCCATCATTATACTCATACTCATCTTTATCTTTTTTTCCATCGATCGTTCCCCCAATTTATCATACAGATAAAATACTATCTAATAATATTACATTTTTTTTACATAAAGTCAAGCGTATTTTTATTTTTCGTTTATTTTGACAATTTTTGACCAATACTTCAATGCGTTTTGACCAAAAATTCGCTTGACTTTTTTGGTGATATATTGTATAATGAATTTGATTTTTAAATTTTACCGATCATGCAAATGCTGTTTCATAATATTGCATCGTTTCGGAAAAAGGCCAACAATACCGATCTCCGCAGCCATGCGGCAGTGTTTGTTTTTTATTGACAGGAGTCTGATAATATGCGTAAAACCAAGATAGTATGCACCATAGGTCCCGCTACGGATGACGAGAACATCCTCAGGGATATGATGAAGAACGGCATGGATGTTGCCCGTTTCAATTTTTCACATTCCGAGCATTCCATTCACCAGCAGAGATTTGAGACCATAACCCGTCTGCGCGACGAAATGGGACTTAATATAGCCACACTGATGGACACAAAGGGTCCTGAGATAAGGCTCAGGGATTTCAAGGATCACAAGCCTGTGACGATCAATGACGGCGATATGTTCACCCTGACCACAAGAGATGTGGAAGGCGACAATACTATCTGTTCCATAACCTTCCCAAAACTGCCCCAGGATATCACCACAGGCACAAGGATACTCATAAACGACGGTGTGATCGAGCTGAAAGCCGTTAAGATAGATTCCACAGATATACAGTGCGAGGTCATACACGGCGGCGTGGTATCAGACCACAAGGGTATCAACGTACCGGGAGTTAAGCTTTCAATGCCCTATATATCCGATGCGGATATGGCTGACCTTGCCTTCGGTGCGAAGATGGGCTTTGATTTCATCGCGGCATCATTCGTAAGGACCGGTGCTGACGTTACATATCTGAGAAAATTCACCCAGAGTCTCGGCTGGTTCAATCCGAGGATAATCGCAAAGATAGAGAACGCCGAGGGTGTTGAGAACATTGACGAGATACTTGAAGCCGCTGACGGCATAATGGTAGCAAGAGGCGACATGGGTGTTGAGATACCTTTCGAGAATATACCTGCAATACAGAAAGAGCTTATACACAAGGCTTACAATGCAGGCAAGCAGGTCATCACTGCAACACAGATGCTGGAATCCATGATAAACAATCCCAGACCTACACGTGCGGAGATAACCGACGTAGCAAATGCTATATATGACGGAACTTCGGCAATAATGCTCTCGGGTGAGACAGCAGCAGGCAAATATCCTGTTGAGGTAGTAAAGACCATGAGCCTTATAGCTGAGACCACCGAGGGAGATATCGACTACGTGCGCCGTTTCCAGAAGCGTGATGATATCGACCACCCCAGTATAACAGACGCTATCTGCCACGCTACAGTCACCACAGCCCACGACCTTAAAGCGGCTGCCATACTGACAGTTACCAAGAGTGGTGCTACAGCACGTATACTTTCAAAGTACAGACCCGATTGTCCCATAATAGGACTGACCACTGACTCCGTTACCTGCCACCAGATGAATATGTCATGGGGCGTTCTTCCGGGTCTTGTTGATGAAATGGACAACACCGATGAGCTTATCTCCCGCGCCATAAGAGTCGCACTGGAAAAGGGCTACATCAAGGAAGGTGACCTGGTAGTAATCACAGCAGGAGTACCCCTCGGTATAAGCGGCACAACCAACCTGATGAAAGTAGAACGCGCCTAGCCCTCGCGCGGGCACGCAACACGTCACTTACAAAGCTAGTACGGTAAGTTTGTTTCTCGGTGCCCTTTGAAGCTTGCAAACAAACACAGCTGCCCTAGCCAGGGTCGCCGACACGTCACCAACATTGTTATGACGGGCAGTATGTTTCTCGGTGCCCTTTGAAGCTCGCAAACAAACACAGCTGCCCTAGCCCGGGGCGCCGACACGTCACCAACATTGTTATGACGGGCAGTTTGTTTCTCGGTAGCCTTTTAAGCTTTGAGATCAATCGCAGCTGTCATCGTGCGGACGTTCCCACAGCAGGAGTAAAAGAATACAAGTAAACTGCCAATGAAGCAGAGTGCGCTGTCGAGCCAAACCTTTAGCTTCATTGGCAGTTTTGCATCTGTCTCATCCTGACAGCAGATATCCTGTTGCAGGATTCAGGGTTGACATTTCTGCTGTTTTGTTATATTATAGTATAGGTCTGCCGATTCAGGAGTGTACAGCTTTGTTCCACAGGCAGACAAAGACGGCGTGATTACAGCTGTACACGGACGGCTGATACATTTATCCGTTCTTCACCGCCGTACTATATTTATTATTGGAGTACGTATAATGAGTTTGAAAAATACGCTGACCATCTGGTTCGGCAAATTAATGGTCAAAACACTTCGCCTGCTTGGCAGGGATGCAGGCAACGCGCCGGGTCTTGTACTGTGGGAGCTGAATAAGGACTGCCTGAAAGCCTTCAAGGTTGACTGCCCCATAATCGCGGTAACAGGCACTAACGGCAAGACTTCGGTCACAAACTACCTGAACCACATCTTTGAAAGCACAGGCAAAAAAATAATCACAAATAAACAGGGTAATAATCTGGACACAGGCATAACTTCCCTGCTTTTGCAGAACTGTGATATGAAAGGCAGAGTAAAGGCAGATTATCTTGTGCTTGAAGTTGACGAGAGCCATGTGCCCGTCATATTCTCCAAGATGAAGCTTGAGACCCTGGTACTGCTGAACTTCTTCCGTGACCAGCTGGACAGGAACGGTGAAGTGGAAACGCTTATACTCAAGGTTAAGAAATTCCTTGAAACTTACGAGGGCAACGTGGTACTCAATGCCGATGACCCAAACGTTTCCCGTCTTGGACTTGCAAACCCGAACAACAAGAATATCTACTATTTCAGTGTTGACCGCTATGCAGGTGCTACCGATAAGCCCTACGAAGTGGGTGAGGGTAAGTTCTGTCCTTCCTGCGGGACCGAGCTTGTGTATGACTACTATCAGTATTCACACGTCGGAAAGTTCCGCTGCCCCAAATGCGGATTCGGTGATGTAAAACCGTATATGACTGCAAAGAACGTTAAGCTGGACGTGCCCTCTGTTGAATTCGAGGGTGAGGAGTACAAGATCTCACACAACAGCATATACTACGTTTACAATCTCTCGGCTGTATACACAGCAGCCAGCCTTTACAACTTTGATAAAAAGGTGCTTCACGAAACCTTTGAGAAGTTTGAAGTAAACAACGGCAGACTTGAAAAGTTCAGCGTGGACGGCAGTGAGCTGCTGGTAAACCTTGCCAAGAATCCTGTTGGCGCCAATATGACACTGAGAGTTATGAACGAGCACAACGACGATAAGGAGCTGCTTTTTGTCCTCAACGATAACCTTGCCGACGGTCATGACGTATCGTGGATATGGGATATAAATTTCTCGGTATTCAAGGATGTTTCGAGAGTTGTCACAAGCGGCACAAGGGCATACGATATCGCAATAAGGATAAAATGCTCGGGCTACGACCCCGATAAGATAGTTGTCAGACCCGATCTTGATGATGCTATGGACGAGTTCTTCAAAAACAAGGGCTGCAAGTATGCCATAGCAAATTATACCGCCATACAGCCCACACGTGCGGCTATAAAGCGATACAAAGCAAAAGCGGAAGGAGGTCAGGGATAATGGAAAAGCTGAAGATACTGCATATGTACCCTGCCATGCTGGACCTTTACGGTGACAGCGGAAATGTTGAGATACTTTCCTACCGATGCAGGATGCGCGGCATAGAAACAGAAGTGATAAAACACGATCTCGGTGACAGGGACACTGATTTTTCGGGCGTTGATATAGTATACCTGGGCGGCGGTGCCGACTTTGAACAGCAGCTGCTTGCTGATGATCTGCTGGGACTTAAAGATGAGATACGCAAAGCTTACGAAAGCGGAGTATACTTCCTGATGATATGCGGCGGCTACCAGCTTATGGGACAATACTACAAGGACTCCAACGGCAAGAAGATACCCGGTCTGGGACTATTCGATTATTATACTGCAGCATCCACCAACAAGCGCGAAAGATGCATAGGCAACATAGTGGTCGAAGCTGATCTCAGCGGCGAAAAATACAAGGTCATAGGCTTTGAGAACCACGGCGGACAGACAACTAATGTTACCTCGCCTTTCGGAAAAGTCCTGGCAGGCAACGGCAACGAATTTTCCAGCACCACTGAGGGCTACACCGAGAAAAATGTGACCGCCACCTATCTTCACGGGCCTCTACTTTCCAAGAACCCGAAGCTGGCAGATCACATAATATCCTACTGCATGACAAGAAAGACAGGTACAGACTATGTCCCTGCACCTATAAATGACAAGCTTGAGGAGGACTGCCGCAGTCAGCTGTTTGAAAGACTGCTGAAATAGCAAGGAGTATGCTATGTTCCATTTTTTCAGGAAAAGATCCGCAGATAATGAGCCTGCGCTGAAAAAGCGGATACAGGCTATGAAGTGCCGCAAGATCAATTTTGTGGATGATGATTTTGAGGGCTTGTGCAGAGATATGAAAACAGGCTGCAAGCCGCTTATGCGCCTGAAGCCTGTTAATTAGTCTCTCCTCAACAAGCCTCTAAAATCCACGGCATACCGGCTGGCGATATGAGAAGCGAATATTTATCACTATTTTCCAGAAGCGTAAAAGCATCGCCGCCAGGCGGTCGATGTTCATTGCGATGACGCTGAGAACTATCGATGCTCTTGTTGTGTCTTCTCTTTTTGTGAGCAGCAGACCAAGACCGAATTTGCGCTTTGCAAGACTGAACTTACGCTCCACTTCGATCCTGTCGGTATTATCTTTATATGCTGCCTTCTTTTCAGCCTTGCTGTCGGCGTCATTCTTCGGTCTTCCGAGTTTTTTGCCTGAAATACGTATGCCGTGACCGCTGCAAAACGAGATGTTTTCACGGTTGCGATATATCTGATCAACAAGAACTCGCTCCGGATAATGACCTGTGCGCTGCTTGTAGTTTTCAATTGCTGTTTTCAGAACTGCACTTTCGTTGTAAGCATTAAAGGATAGCTTCTCGATCCTGCACATCCCGGTCTCATCAACTGACAGATCGAGCTTAGCTCCAAACTCAACAGGAGATTTTGCTTTACCTCTTACGATCGGTCGGATGTACGGCTGGCTGATGCTGACAATACGGTCTTCAACAGAATGAGTGTTGCTTTCAAACATATACCGCTGCTGATCGTAAACGGTCATGAGAATATCAAGAAGCTCCTTATCGGAAACGGACAGCACAACGCCGTTGTTTTCGATAAGATTATCGATATATCCAAGGTCACGGCGAATATATTGAAGCTGCTTTTTGATCGCTTTTCTGATCTTTTTCGCACCGCGCTTTCTGCATTTGGCAAGTGCAAGATAGTCTTTTCTTGCCTTTTGATGGTACATTCTCGGTCTGTAAAATCCGTATTTATCGGAGACTCTGCACAGCATATCTTCAAGCTTTTCACGAACTTCATTCAGCAGCTCAATGTCCTGAGGATACTTGATATTCTGCGGCGCACAGGTCGCATCAAGGATCAGTGTGCCAGAGTTTTCAGTTTTTTCTTCGGAATCATTTGCTGGATCTTGCTGATCGGGCTGACCTCCGTTTCCACTCACGTCATCAGAATCGTCATTGTCTTGCTGCGAGTTGTACTCGATGATCATTTCATTGATCTCGTTGAGAACATCCTCCGATAGTCTTTTGCGGAATTCCACGAGAAGCGAAGGTACGAACGGAATCTTATCCTCATATCCGGGCAGCCCGATGAAATACTGGTAGTACGGGTTCTCTCTGATCTGTTCGACGAGTTCTTCGTCCGGATAATGATATTGCTTCTGTATCAACAGCGAACCGAGTGCCATGCGGAGAGGCTTTGCGGGCATACCGGTATGGCTCGGGAACAGCCTGGCATATTCAGCTTCAATTGTTTCCCAAGGGATCATTTCTGCTTTCTTTACCCAGCGGTTATCCGGGTTCATTTGCAAACCAAGCGGTTGATTGAAATCTGTGAATGAAATCTGTTTTTCTTTCTTGAACTTATACATGGCATCCTCCGAAGTGCAAGCTTTTTTCTCGTTTTGATTACTTTTTCTTGCACTTCTATTATACCATATTGGGTTGGATTTGTCGATATTTCGTCGCTTTATTGCTGTGTGAGGAGAGACTAATTATTATGCAATAAAGAACAGCTACATCATGGGTATGCTGTATTCTACCGAAGATTTTTCGGAGAACCATATAGAGCTTCTGCATTTTGAGAACGAACGTCAGACTGGCAAAAGCGATATCTACCCTGTTGACACGGATACAGCAGTAAAGCTGCTGGCTAAAGTCGGCATAATGATAGACCTTAAAAAGTACGGATAATTGTACAGAAAGTGAGAGCCATGAATTTTGAAAACTGTAAGGGTATGTCCGAAGAAGAGATGCAGGAAAAATTCCGCGCCTTTCAGGAAGAACTCAGCAGCAGGATATCCTGTGCGGACAGCTTCCACCTCAGTGATATAAAGACAGTTGCAGGCATCGACCTTGCTTACTGGCAGAATGAGAACGGTGATGAACAGGCAGTATGCTGTATCGTAATAATTGACTTTACAACTCATGAAGTCATAGAAAGACAGCATTTCAGCGGAAAGATAAATGTTCCGTATATGCCGGGATTCCTGGCTTTCAGGGAACTGCCCCTTATACTCGAAACAGTGAAGCTGCTTGAAAATATCCCCGATATCTATATATTTGACGGCAACGGATATCTTCACCCCAGACACATGGGCATAGCTTCTCATGCGTCCTTTTATTTGGACAGACCTACTTTCGGTATAGCAAAGACATATTTCCGCGCTGACAAAAAGACCGACTACACCGAGCCTTCCCCCGAAAGCGGAAGCTTCACCGATATCGTGATAGGCGGCGAGGTCTATGGCAGAGCCCTGAGGACACATACTGGTGTAAGACCTGTTTTCGTATCCGTCGGCAACAATATCTCCCTTGATACCGCCTGCAATATTGCACTGACCCTGACGGATAAGGAGAGCCATATACCCATACCCACAAGGCTTGCCGACCTTGATACCCATGTGATGCGCGAAAAGCTTAGATCACAAAACTGAATAAGAGCAAAAAAAAGCTGAGGACGTTTATTGAAACGCGCTCAGCTTTTTATTTCATTAGCTATATGATCCCGAAATGGTCAGTCCCCTGTGGAAGCCCTCAGTATCACCTTGTGATCCACAGTGTAATATTTATTGTCCTTATGTGAAGAACGGATATTCTCTATCAGCTTGGCGATGACCATTTCACCCATTTTGAAGCAGGGCTGCTCAACAGTTGATACCGTAGGCAGCATCATCTCGCACATGGAGATATTATCAAAGCCCATAACGGAAATATCCTTGCCTGCTGTGATGCCAAGCTCAGCCCCGCGGTGTATCACCGCTATAGCAAGCAGGTCGGAAACACAGAACACAGCATCGGGACGTTTATCCAGCTTAGCGAAATAGTCCATAGCATCAAGTCCGCAGTTATACTCATAGCTGTCACGGTAAACAAGCTCCTCACGGTAGGGTATGCCTGCCTTTTCAAGTGCCATCTTATAGCCGTTCTCACGGGCGGTAGAAGATATCGCCTCAGAATTTGTACCTACAAAAGCTATATCCTTATGACCCTTGCTGATAAGTGTGGTCACAGCATCAAAAGCCGCACTCTCATCATCAACGGCAACCGTCAGCACATCGGCACCCGGTACACCCTCACAGCACAGGGCGATATCGTAATTCTGCGCCAGATGATTCAGCGACTCGGCATCATACATCGTGCCCAGCAGCACTACACCATCGACAGTCCTGTTGAAAAGCATATTCATCTGCCTTGCCTCAGCAGTGGCAGTATTATCAGATACAGCAGTGATAACATCATAGCCGAGCTTTGAAGCGTACCGCTGCATACCTGTAACTATCTTTGAATACAGTGAATGCTCTGAGGTGGGCATTATACAAAGTATAACATTGGTCTCACATTTTCTCAGGTTCCTGCCAAGAAAATTAGGTGAATATTTCAGCTTGCGTATGGCATCGTTGACCTTTTCGGTTGAATCTTCGGAAACATTACAGCTCCCGTTGAGTACTCTTGATACAGTAGCTACCGATACTCCCGCTTCCCTTGCAACGTCCTTTATAGTAGCGCTCATACCACACTCTCCTTTCGTGGTTATCTTTTTATTATTATAGCATATTTTTCTTTGATTGTAAAGACATCGTGAAACAAAATTTGTTATATCTGCATAAATTCCGGTACAGGTTCAGGGTAATCCACAGCCTTTTCCACCACCATTTTAGTAAGGGCTTTTTCCGCGATGCTCTTGGGATCACTGTCAGGGCGCACCCAGTCGCGGAGATCTTCCTTCCTGAAAATAAGGGGCATACGATCATGAATATCCCGCACAGGTGCACAAGCCTCTCTCGTCAGCACCGCAAAAACGGGTACCTTAACGCCCCTGTGCTCCTCAAATCGGTACAGCCCTGCCAGATAGGTTATCTCAGCACCCTCGGGCTGTATGGCATACTTCACCTTTTTTATGTTATTCTGCCCGGCGATGGGACGATAACCGTTTTCCATAGGTGGTATTCCCCATTCGTAGTACCATGAGGCAGGTATTATGCATCTGCGCCTGAACCAGGAATCCTTCCATACACTCTTCAGTTCTGCTGTTTCAACCCGACAGTTTATAAGCGGCTTGGGTGAGGAATCATGTGTGAATCCCCATATCATCGGGTACACAGCCATATCCCCGCGCTTGTTCGGTGCAAACACCGCCGCCATATCCGTGGGACGTATATTCCCGGACATCGCCAGAGGTCGTGCCAGATTGATCATTATGGTCTGCGCAAGCGGATTCTTCTGCGCCTTGGATATTATCGGTGAAAGCGCCGTCTTTTCAGCATAGAACCATGTGCACATGATATCCCCCCTGTCTGACTGATCGTTATATTTATTATACCACATATATTAATATTTTTCAATCGGCTTTACAAAAAAATATATGGTTATCCCGCTGACACCCACAATTGATCGGTGTTATATCGGAACTTGAAATATTTGGCGGGAGGGAAGGATACCTACGACACTATTTTCCCTTGTTATATAGCACTTTGTATTGGTGTGCTAAAGGGATAACCATAAAAATATGGTCTACCCGACAACATCATACCGTTCGGGTATCATCAATTATATAATTAAAACAAAAATTCCAAGTCTTATGTGACAGCATACCGCTATATAGTTGAAATTTATGAGACATCTATTTACAAAACGTCAATATTATGGTAAAATATCTGATGGTGAAGTTTATCAAATAATTTAAGATTTTCGGACATCGCATATACAGAAAATGTCCGAATGAAACAACAGGAGGGTCATGATGAAAAGCAAAAGAATAGTCAGTGCCATAACAGCACTGATGCTCACAGCCTCACTTATGGCAGGCTGCAGCGACAGAGCTGCGGACGAAAGTTCACAGGCAGCAGATACAGCTTCGTCAGCTGCACCGTCGGGTAACAAGGACACTGATAGTGATACCACAGGAGATGAAACAACGTCCGACAGTGAGACTACCGACAGCGAAACGACAGACGATGAAAACGGTTTGAATGTTATAGACCTATCAGGTGAAGGCACCATAGCTGACAACATAAGACTGACTTCCCTTTCCGCTGTTGAAAGAGGTGCATTCAGAGAAACACCTTCAACAAGGATAAACGTAGGTACCTCAGCCAAGGCAAGAAAATGGTCCGATAAAAAGAAAGAGGAAAAGAAAAAGCTGACACTGATGGTATACATGGTCGGTTCTGACCTGGAAAGCAAACAGGCGCAGAAAGCCGCTACCATAGATATCGGTGAGATGATATACAGCGGTCTTGATGACAAGGATGTAAACCTTGTGATATACTGCGGCGGTGCACAGACATGGTGGATACCCGGATATCCGGCAGGCAAGAATGCTTATATAGAGTACAAGTCCAAGGACTCCGATATACAGGGCGACAACGGTGCAGGTATAAATATCTATGAGACAGATAAAAAGAATATGGGCAAGGCTGATACCTTCGGCGCATTCCTCAAAGATGTTCCCGAGAAATATCCTGCAGATGACTATGCACTGATATGCTGGGACCACGGCGGCGGACCGGTGCTTGGCTACGGCAGCGACGAACTGAACGTTGACAGCAAGACGAAACTTGGTGACAGCCTTACCATAGCTGAGATGAAGGACGCACTTGACAAATCCGATTTCAAGAAAAACAAGCTGAAATTCGTGGGCTTTGATGCCTGTGTAATGTCATCGATCGAGATAGCTGACCTCTGGCAGGACTATGCTGAATACCTTGTGGCTTCTGCAGATTCCGAACCTGGCTGCGGCTGGAACTATGAGTTCCTCAAGGATGTAAAGGGCGATACCGATACCACCAAGATATGCAAGGGCATAATAAAGACCTACTTCGATTATCTTTCCAAGATCAGTTCAAGCTGCTATATCTCCGATGCCACCCTCGCAGCCTTTGACCTTTCAAAGACTGACAGCGTAAAGGAAGCTGTCGGCGGTGTATGCAAGGCAATGAACGATGACCTGAAGAACGGTGACAAGAAGTCATACGAGAAGTTCCTTGACGGTGTACACAGCTACGCAAGCTTTGACCTGGCTGACCTGGGTACTATGGTAACTTCCCTTTCGGGCTCTTATGCTGATGAAACAAAGGAGCTGAAAAGTGCCATAAACGATATGGTGATAGACGGCACTACCACTATCAGCAAC
Organism: Ruminococcus albus 7 = DSM 20455; assembly: GCF_000179635.2. Lineage (NCBI taxonomy): Bacteria > Bacillati > Bacillota > Clostridia > Eubacteriales > Oscillospiraceae > Hominimerdicola > Hominimerdicola alba. The sequence continues at coordinate 321,947 of NC_014825.1, forward strand.
ACCTGCGGAATGTCAGTATATTTCCCGCTTTCAAACAGCACCGCAGATCTGGAGACCAGCCTTATAATACTGAAGATCCTGGGCGGCGGCGACTACATAAAGAACGATCCGCTCAACTCAGATTACCATGCACTGATGAGTACTCTGCTGAGCAATACTGATGTAGATGTGGGAACACCTTCATCAAAGCCAGACAGCAGTTCCTCAAAGAAGGATGAAAAATCATCCTCAAAGGCTGAGTCAAGCTCCTCAAAGAAGGACGAAAAATCATCCTCAAAGGCTGAGTCAAGCTCCTCAAAGAAGGACGAAAAATCATCTTCAAAGGCTGAGTCAAGCTCCTCAAAGAAGGACGAAAAATCATCCTCAAAGGCTGAGTCAAGTTCCTCAAAGAAGGATGAAAAGTCGTCCTCAAAGGCTGAGTCAAGTTCCTCAAAGAAGGATGAAAGCTCATCAAAGCCCGATAACAACGGAAACTCATCTGCATCGGCATCCGCACTCGATAAGCTGGATCTGACAGTGGTTGAAAAGGGTGCAAAGTCCTCCGATAAGGAATTCAAGGACGACGGCTGTGCCTACTCAAAACTGCCCAAGGAAGAACTTGCCAATATCCGCGGCGTTTACTACACAGTACTCAAAAACGTGTCCATGGACGAAAAGAAAAAGAGCTGGGCACCTTATGTACTTTATATACCTGCCGAGGTGGATAACAAAGGCATAGCAAAAATGGATCTCGACCCGACCATCATCGGCGTTGTTACCGATAAGGATGCAGAGCCTAATATCTGTCTTACCAAGTATCTGGGTGACGGAAATTACCGTTCATCCGGTACACTCAGTTCTACCCGTGATCTTGCCGATGAGTATCTCAGAGTAAATATACAGTCTCACGTTGACGAAAAAGGCAATTCAGCTATCACAGGCGTTACCTCAAATCAGAACACAGACAGCGGCGTACCTATAGCTTCCAAGGACGATATCGACCTTAACGAGTGGCTGTCATTCAGTTCACCTGTCACAGGCTATGCACCCGATCCCAAGAACCCCCGCAAGCATTTCAGCGAGGGTACTGCCGATACGCTCGGCGCTGCATTCAGCCTTCTTGGCGATAACTTCGATGTCAAAGCCTGCAAGCCCTCTGATATACCGGGCGAATACGCAATACAGATGAGCGTGTTCACCATCGACGGCAAAGAGTACTGCAGCAACATCGGCAGCTGGAACATAAAGGACGGAAACACTGAAAAGCTGAAAGAAGCAAAGGTGGATAAGGGCGTACTTAAATTTGCCGTACACGATGACTACGCTGAACTTGTAAAGTTCGAGAAATCAGGAAAGGAGGAGCCCAAAAAGCTCACCGTTCCCGACAAGTTTGAAGGCAAGAAGGTAACAACTGTCCGCGACGGTGCGTTCTCAGGCACAAGCCCCGAGGAGATAGTATTCCCCGACAGCGTTGAGTACATAGGCTATCTTTCTTCGGGTTCTTCCGCAACAAAGAAAGTAACTCTCCCCAAAAAGCTCAAGAGCATACCCGATGAGATGTTCAGCTATTATACTGAACTTGAAAGTATCGAGATACCGTCCACAGTAGAGAGCATCGGCGCTTTCGCTTTTGAAAACTCAGGTCTGAAGGAAATAACTATACCAAAGGGCGTAACCTATATCGGTGACGGTGCATTCAAGGAGTGCGGTTCGCTCGACAAGATAACCATTGAAAGCGGCTCCAAGAACTACATCGCAGAGGATAATGTTCTCTACACCGCAGGCAAGAAAAAGCTGCTGGCATTTACAGGACGTAAACACAAGGAATTCACTGTACCCGAGGGCGTCACCGAGATAAACAGATATGCCTTTGCAGGCAGCTTTGAACAGGGGCTGTCCTTCGGAAATGTCAGCGGAGATTCTGACGGTCTTACAAAGATCAGTTTCCCCAAGACCCTTGTAAAGATAGGTGACTTTGCTTTTGAAGGCTGCACAGGCTTCAGCGAGATCATTCTCCCCGACAGCCTTGAATACCTGGGTACAGGCGCATTCGGTCATGCTTTCATACAGTCATCGGAGACCGAACTGGCTGTGCTGAAACTTGGTCCCAATTTAAAGAGGATACGTTCTTTTGCAATCTCGGGCTACAAGATCAAAAAGTTAGAGGTAGACAAAAAGAACACCTGCTTCAGGACCGACGGCAAGAAACTTACAAGTATCGACGGATCGGTGGAAATAAAGCTCACCAAATAACGATAAACAGCGTAACAGGGCTCATGCAGCAGCATGAGCCCCTCTGTTTTATGTAGTTAAAAGTCTTGACAATATCGCTTTAGTGTGGTATAATATTAATACTTTATAGTTTTTTAGCAACGAAAGGAGTTTTTTGTATAATGGCAACCAATATACCTTACAAAACTTATCTCGAAGAAAGTGAAATGCCAAAGCAGTGGTATAATGTCAGAGCTGATATGAAGAACAAGCCTGCTCCCCTGCTCAATCCCCAGACCCTCAAACCCATGACCGCAGAGGAACTGGGCGTAGTATTCTGTGATGAACTGGTACAGCAGGAACTGAACACCACTGATGCTTACATAGATATCCCCGAGGAGATACGCGAGTTCTATAAGATGTACAGACCCTCACCTCTGGTAAGGGCTTACTGCCTTGAAAAAGCTCTGGGTACTCCCGCAAAGATATACTACAAGTTCGAGGGCAACAACACCTCCGGCAGCCACAAGCTCAACAGTGCTATCGCTCAGGCTTACTATGCAAAGAAGCAGGGTCTGAAGGGCGTGACCACAGAAACAGGAGCAGGTCAGTGGGGTACTGCGCTTTCAATGGCTTGTTCATATTTTGACCTGGACTGCAAAGTGTTCATGGTAAAGGTAAGCTATGAGCAGAAGCCTTTCCGCCGTGAGGTAATGCGTACCTACGGTGCTTCCGTAACACCTTCACCCTCTGAGACCACCAACGTAGGCAAGAAGATACTTGCTGAACACCCCGGCACTTCGGGAAGCCTTGGCTGCGCTATTTCCGAGGCAGTAGAAGTTGCTGTCGGCACTGAGGGCTACCGTTACGTACTGGGCTCCGTACTCAATCAGGTACTGCTGCACCAGTCGGTTATCGGTCTGGAGAGCAAGGCTGCTTTTGAGAAGCTGGGCGTTAAGCCTGATATCATCATCGGCTGCGCAGGCGGCGGCTCCAATCTCGGCGGACTTATCGCGCCTTTCATGGGTCAGAAGCTCCGCGGCGAAGCTGACTACCGTTTCATAGCAGTTGAACCTGCATCCTGCCCCAGCCTTACACGCGGCAAGTACGCTTATGACTACTGCGATACAGGTATGGTTTGCCCCCTTGCTAAGATGTACACTCTGGGCAGCGGTTTCATACCCTCTGCAAACCACGCAGGCGGTCTGAGATATCACGGCATGAGCAGCACACTTTCTCAGCTGTATGATGACAAGCTGATGGAGGCTGTAAGCGTTGAGCAGACTAAGGTATTTGAGGCTGCACAGCAGTTTGCACGTGTTGAGGGAATACTCCCCGCACCCGAATCCAGCCACGCTATCCGCGTAGCTATCGACGAAGCACTCAAGTGCAAGGAAACCGGTGAGGAAAAGACCATCTTCTTCGGTCTTACAGGTACAGGCTACTTCGATATGGTGGCTTACCAGAAGTTCAATGACGGTCTGATGACCGACTATATACCCACCGATGATGATCTGGCAAAGGGCTTTGCAGGTCTGCCTAAGGTATAATAAATAATAAACATCGTGCGCTCACGGTCTTTCCGCGGGCGCACATTTTGTTTAATCAGCCGATTGAAAATCATATAAAAATCGCGTATAATGATAATTGTGATTTTTCAGAGAGCGGTGATATAATGTCAAAGAGAACAATGACGGAGGGTACTCCGTGGAAACATATAGTCAGCTTTGCACTTCCTGTGCTGGCAGGATCTCTTCTTCAGCAGCTTTACAATACTGCAGATTCTGTCATAGTCGGCAGGAACGCTGGACAATCGGCGCTATCGGGCGTGGGAACTACGGGTACATTCACTTTCCTGTTCCTCGCCATAGCCATAGGCTTTTCATCGGGCAACAGCGTGGTGATAGCCCAGCACTACGGTGCAGGCAAACCCGAACGTGTCAGACAGGGCGCACGTCAGACTACACTCATATCCGTTGGCATTACCATTTTGATAGCCGCTGCGATAATGCTCACAGCCCCGAAGATAATAGACCTTTTTGCCCTGAATCATGCCGCCGCAGATTATTGCATACAACATCTGCGAACAATTGCGATGGTAAATTTGGTACTGTCGGTATACATACCGCTCTTCGGCGTATTCCAGGGCACAAACCACAGCACCGTTCCCACTATTGTGGCTACCTGCGCACTAACTGTACGAGTTATAGTCACCTACATTTTCAGATACAGTGACTTTTTCGGATACACCATAATATGGTGGAACGGTCTTTTCGGCTTCGGAACAGGCTGCACCATAACATGGTCATACTACCTCAGCGGCAAGTGGCTTGATCACAAGTCTGCCTTCACTGAAAAAGACAGCATCTGATATAACGAACCGGCCCCCGTCACAGTTCATTAGCACGGGGGCTGAGTTTATTTATGAACCAAGCTGAAACTTTATATTGTATTTTATCGGCAGGTATGGTATAATGATACAAAGCTGTATCCCATGACCGATAAAGAACGTTGATACGGCAGATGATAATTAAAGCAGGTGAAAGTCCATGAATATAAGACTTATAAATATCAAACATGACACCACCGACATTGATAAGATCATGCGGCTGTATAATACCGCATTTCCGTCGGATGAACGCGCACCTTTCGGGATACTTGTAAAAGGTGCCGCAAAGCCAAACGTTAATTTTTTCAGCTGTCTTGACGGTGATACCTGGATAGGATTTATCTATACCGTCAACTACCGTGATCTCAGCTATGTGTTCTATTTTGCCGTGGATGATGCTGTGCGCGGCAAGGGGTACGGCACTGCCATACTGAAGGCGGCTCAGAAAAAGTACAGCGGCAGAAAGCTGTTCCTGGCAATAGAAGAAGTCGATAAAAAATACAAAAACTACAGTCAGCGCGTAAACAGACTTCGTTTTTACGAGCGTGCAGGATTTGTGCGTACAGGTCAGAAGATGCAGGAAGCAAAGGTCATATACGACCTGATGAGTACAGGCGGCAGGATACAAAACGCTGAATACCGAAAACTCATGAGATCATTTGCAGGACTGCGTATGCTGCTGTTCACTGTTAAAATACTGAATGACTGATATAATAACAAGACCTCCGCAGTAAGATGATACCGCAGGAGGTCTTTTAATGACTATTAAATTCTTACATGGTTATCCCTTTAACACAACATTACAAAGTGCTATATAACACGGTAATATCGTGTCGTAGTTATCATTCCCCCGCCTGCGGCGGGTGAGGATAACCGCCAAGTGTTTCAAGTTCCGATATAATACTAATTAATGTGGTGTGTCATCGGGATAATCTCGTATTAAGAGCAAGCCCGTATGCCTTTAGTATGTGTTATCAAATAGAATACATTTCGTGTTTTGTTTGAACCATTCCATATATTCTTTTTTATGGCGAATAAGGAATATAAATTCATCAATTTCAAAAACCATCTCGATTAATGAATTTTTTGCATATTCAGCCGCAACTGTATCTATGATATGAACTTCATTTTTATCGTTTGAAATTATATACTGATTTCCTTCTAAAAAAATACCTTTATAACCGCTATCGTTGCAGATCATATCAGAATATTCCTGTATTTTTGTTTCATCATTCGCCTTTATAAATCCAACAATGATATCAACATCATCAATATCACCTACTTCAGAAAATAAATAATCCTCAAACATATTTATTGTCATACGATCATATTTTTTCATTATATTTTCAATCGTCATAATATCACCTATTTTATGGAATTTTGCACGGAAAGACAGTCCAGACTTGATCAAAGTCATCATAAATTAATCTAATATACGTTTCTCCTTTTACAAATTCAACCGTCGTAAGCTGGGAAACAGTGCGTATTTAAGGCTTTTGGCTGCTTTGGTGCAGTGATCTTACTTGTGGTGTGTTAAGGGGATAACCATAAATTCTTATGATACTTTTATAACTGACCCTCATGGAAGAATGAATGAAGAGCATCGTAGATGTAATGTCTTACATAGCCAAAACGTTGTGTCTTTCCCGATGAAACCGTGATCACCTTCGGGTTCTTACTTTTTCAGGTACTTGTCAAGTATGCCTGTATAATCAAATGTGCTGAAATAATCTGCAGGGGTCTCGGCACGTCTTATCATCTGTACATCGCCGTTCTCCTTCAGCAGAAGCTCAGCGGAGCGAAGTCTGCCGTTGTAGTTGTATCCCATGGAGAAGCCGTGTGCACCAGCATCGTGTATAACGAGGATATCGCCTATCTCCAGCTCGGGGAGCATTCTGTCGATAGCGAACTTATCATTGTTCTCGCAAAGGCTGCCTGTAACATCGTACTTGTGATCACAAGGCTTGTCCTCCTTGCCGAGAACTGTGATATGGTGGTATGCACCGTACATAGCAGGACGCATCAGGTTGCAGGCACAAGCATCAACACCTGCATACTCCTTGTAGGTGTGCTTGAAGTGCTTTACAGTTGTTACCAGATGACCGTAGGGAGCAAGCATATATCTTCCGAGCTCGGTGAATATAGCAACATCGCCAAGACCTGCAGGAACAAGTATCTCATCGAATGCCTTGTGAACGCCCTCACCGATAGCAAAGATATCGTTCTGAGGCTTGTCGGGCTCATAAGCAATACCAACACCGCCTGAGAGATTTATGAACTTGAACTCGATGCCCACCTTCTCCTTGATCTCAACAGCCAGCTCAAAAAGTATACGCGCAAGCTTGGGATAATACTCATTGGTAACAGTATTAGAAGCCAGGAAAGCGTGTATACCGAAGTATTTTGCACCCTTCTCCTTAAGTATCCTGAAGCCCTCGATTATCTGCTCGTGTGTGAAACCGTACTTTGCGTCACCGGGGTTGTCCATTATCTTAGTGGATATGGAGAAAGTTCCGCCGGGGTTGTAACGGCAGCAGATAGTTTCGGGTATGCCGCAGAGCTTATCAAGGAAATCAATGTGGGTGAAATCATCGAGATTGATGTAAGCGCCCATTTCCTTAGCCTTAACATACTCCTCAGCAGGAGTAACGTTTGACGAGAACATGATATCCTCGCCCTTGAAACCGCAGCACTCGCTGAGCATCAGTTCTGTAAGGGATGAACAGTCAACACCGCAGCCCTCCTCCTTCAGTATCTGAAGTATGTATGGATTAGGAGTAGCCTTTACAGCGAAGAACTCCTTATAGCCCTTGTTCCAGCTGAATGCCTTGTAAAGATTGCGTGCATTCTCGCGGATGCCTTTCTCGTCATAGATATGGAAGGGAGTGGGGTAAGACTTGATTATCTCCTCAGCCTTCTCCTTGGTTATAAAAGGTTTTTTCATATTTCATCTTCCTTTACTGAAAAATTAAATGTACTTTTATATAATAACATTTTTTTCGGACTAAGTCAATAGGAAATAAATAAACAAATGGTCACAGCCGCCGAGATGTCTGAAAAATACCGTAATTATCAGACTCCTACAGAAACAGCAGATCACAGCCGCGATGAAGAACGGATGAAAATAGTTTTGTGTTTATATTGACTTATTATTTAAACTATGATATAATTAATCAACATATTTAAATTGGAGGCGATATAATGTTTTGTTCTAATTGCGGAAGCAATATCCCGGACGGCTCTGCACATTGTTCTCAGTGCGGTGCACCTACAGGTGCTGCACCAAAGCCTGTTATCGGAAATGAGCCTATAGGCAATACATTTTCAAATGTATATCAGGCGATGACAAACCCGGATCAGCCCATGGTGCCTGTACAGGGCGGCGGTACTGCTGCTTTAGTTGATACCATGAGAGCAGTTCCTGCAAGACTGATAGCAAAGATAGCTTTTCTAGTGGCACTGGTATGCTTCGCATTCCCGTTCATGTCGGTATCATGCGATGCATCTGCAATAAGAAGTCTTGCAAACCAGGAAGCCAGTGGGGATTACAGCTTTGAGATCGTATATAAAGGATATAATCTCATATTCCCGTCCACTATCTCAGAGAAGAATGTGAAGACGGGTTCTGGATTCAACCAGAAAAAAACTACATCAACCACCAAGACAAAAAGCGGTGATGATTACGGTTCAGATGAAAAGTCCAATCCATGGCTCATCATAACTGTTATATGCTGTGTTGCAGGTGCTGTGGTACTGTTCATCAAAAAGGACAAGCTTTTCAGTGCGATCGCTTCATGTCTGGGTCTGATAGCGTTTATATGTCTGCTGGTGTTCAAGGGCACTTTTGTATCGCGATACTTCACCAGCGACAATGTAAATATGCAGGGAGCCGCCAACTATCTTCAGGTCAATACGAAATTCGGTTTTGTACTGTGCCTGATATCAATAATATTGGCTCTCATCGCCAGTGTGATCTCATGGATCACGGACAGACCTTCCTACCATCAACGATTTTAGCTGAACATTCAAGACTGCTGCAAACGCGGCAGTCTTTTTTGTTGGATATTCCACTCAACGTTAAAAAAATCTTAATTTTGCGGCAGATGCTTGCAAAGAAGCTCAAACGGTGATATAATAATATAGTATGCTGAATGATCTATTAAATTGAAAGGACGGTGGAGCGATGGATATCATCAAGGGCGACAGGCTTGTTATGAAGAAAAAACACCCCTGCGGCAGCAACGAGATGATTGTGCTGCGCTCGGGTATGGATTTCAAGCTTCGCTGTGCAGGCTGCGGGCGGGAGTTCATGATACCACGCAGCAAGGCTGAAAAAAATGTAAAAACCGTTATCCGTGAGGCTGAAACTTAGCTGCGCCAGATATATCTGATAACAGGGAGATAATATGATAATACTTATTTACGGTGCATCCCATACGGGCAAAACTGCCCTTGCACAGAAGCTTCTTGAAAAGTACAAGTACCCGTATCTTTCCATAGACCACCTTAAAATGGGGCTCATAAGGTCAGGACAGACCACTCTGACCCCTATGGATGATGAGGAGCTGACTCCATATCTCTGGAACATAGTGAAAGAGATGATAAAGACAGCAGTAGAAAACGGACAGCACCTGATAGTCGAGGGCTGCTACATACCCTTTGACTGGAGAGAAAGCTTCGATGAGAATTATCTGCGTGAGATACGTGCCTTCTGCCTTGTTATGACCGAAAGTTATATCGAACACAATTTTGACACTATAAAGCGTTTTGCGTGCGTTATCGAAAACAGGCTCGATGACAGCGGACTGAACCGCGAAGAGCTCACAAGCGAAAACAAGAGAAATTTTGATATGTGCAGAAAGCTTGGAGAGAGTTATATACTCATAGATGAGCGCTACGACATAGATGACGCAGTCGAACGGATAATAAGGAGTAAATGATATGTTTGAAAAATTAAGAGCACTTGAAGATAAATTCAACGAAATAAACGAAAGGCTCATGCAGCCCGAGGTGGTAAACGATTCAAAGCTGTACACCGAGCTTATGATAGAGTACAAAAATCTTGAACCGGTTGTTGAGGCGCTGCGCGAGTATGATAAAGCAAAGGCTGAATTCGATGAAGCAGTGGAAATGTCCTCAGACAGCAGCCTTGACGCTGATATGAAGGATATGGTACAGGAGCAGTACGCTGAATCAAAAGCGGCTATGGCACGTCTTGAAGAAGAGCTGAAAATACTTCTTCTGCCCAAAGACCCCAACGATGACAGGAACGTTATCATCGAGATAAGGGGCGGTGCAGGCGGCGAAGAAGCTGCACTGTTCGCGAATTCCCTTTATCGTATGTACTCCATGTACGCGGCACAGAAGAACTGGCAGATAGAAGTAATGAGCGCCAACGAGACCGAACTCGGCGGCTATAAGGAAATAACCTTCACCGTATCGGGACAGGGTGCATATTCACGCCTTAAATACGAAAGCGGCGTACACCGCGTACAGCGTGTTCCCGAGACCGAATCTCAGGGCAGGGTCCATACCTCAACGGTTACTGTAGCCGTACTTCCCGAGGTTGATGATGTTGAGCTTGAGATAAACGAAGAGAAAGAGATCAAGATGGAAGTATTCCGTTCCTCGGGCGCAGGCGGACAGCACATCAACAAGACTTCATCAGCAGTACGTCTGATACACATACCCACTGGTACTGTTGTAGAATGCCAGAACGAGCGTTCGCAGTTCCAGAACAGGGAAAAAGCCCTGAAAATGCTGAAAGCAAAACTGCTTGACGAAAAGGTAAGGGCGCAGGAGGACGAGATAGCTTCCAACAGACGTTCACAGGTCGGTACGGGCGACAGGTCTGAGAAGATAAGAACTTACAACTTCCCCGAGAGCCGAATTTCCGATCACCGCATAAAGCTGACACTTTACAAGCTTGAACAGATACTCAACGGAAATCTCGATGAAGTAATAGATGCACTTGCCACCGCAGATCAGGCTGCAAAGCTGGCAGCACAGGAAGAGGAATAATACCTATGATACACCTTGACGGTTTCGGCCTGTTCGTTAAGGATATGCCTACAATGGTAAGATTCTACCGCGATGTGCTTGGCTTTGAGATAAAGGAAGCCGAGAACACCGACAACGTATATCTTATCAAAGACGGCACACTGTTCCTTCTTTACGGACGTAACGATTTTGAACGCATGACAAACAGACAGTACAGCTTTGCCAAAGGGCTGAACGGACATTCAGAGATAGCGCTGTACGTTGATACTTTTGCAGATGTGGATGCCGAATTCGATCGGGCAGTAAAACTCGGTGCAAGACCTGTTCTCGAACCTGCTACAGAACCCTGGGGACAGCGCACCTGCTATATCGCAGATCCCGAGGGAAATCTTATAGAGATAGGCTCATTCGGTAAACCCTTTGGACGATAAATATATTTCGGAAAGAAGATCTTAAATGTTTGAAACTAAGCTTCTGGGTAAAGACGAAAACTCGATAAACACCGCCGCAGAACTTATCAGGGCAGGCGAAGTTGTGGGGATCCCCACTGAAACAGTCTACGGGCTTGGTGCCAATGCCTTTGATGAGGATGCAGTGCACAAGATATTCGCGGCAAAGGGCAGACCTGCCGACAATCCGCTGATAGTACATATAAGTTCATTTGAGGAGATCAAACCTCTTGTAACGGAGATACCCGCACTTGCCGAAAAGTGTGCTGAAAAATTCTGGCCGGGTCCCCTGACTATGATAATGCCGAAATCCGATAAGATACCCTTGGTGACAAGCGGCGGACTTGACACCGTGGGCATAAGGATGCCATCGAATGCAACGGCACGTGCTATAATCAAGGCAAGCGGCTGTCCTATTGCCGCACCATCGGCTAATCTTTCGGGCAGTCCCTCCCCTACCACAGCGATGCACGTATTAAATGATATGGACGGACGTATTCCCGCCATAGTTGACGGCGGCGCCTGCGGTGTGGGTGTCGAAAGCACTGTCATCAGCTTTGAGGGCAACGGTATCAGGCTTCTCCGCCCTGGATTCATCTCGGTCGAAGACCTTAAAGAGATCACCGAGAACGTTATGGTTGACAAAGGCGTGCTTGAAATGCTGGGCGAGGGTGCTAAGGTACGCAGCCCGGGTATGAAGTATAAGCACTATGCCCCGAAAGCCGAAGTAACTATCATCGACGGCAGCAGCGAACAGTTCAATGCCTTCTGCAGAGAGAATGCATCGGCTGATGATGTGCTAATGGTATTCACCGAGGCTGATGCACAAGGACTTCCACAGAGAAAAACTGTCCTCGGTGCCACAGACGAAGAACAGGCGCAGCACCTTTTTGATGCGCTGAGAGGATTCGACGAGATGTGCGCTGAGAAGGTATGGGCGAGATGCCCCCGTAAGACCGGAGTTGGTCTGGCGGTGTACAACAGACTGCTGAGAGCGGCTGCATTCAGGGTGATACATCTATGAGCATCGTGATAGGTCTTACAGGACAGAGCGGTGCAGGCAAGACACTGGTATCAAGGGTATTCGAGGAAAAGGGCTTCGGGGTGATAAACTGCGATATGGCAGCAAGAGAGGTCACCGAAGCAGGCAGCGACTGCAACCGCGAGCTGGCTGAGATATTCCCCGAATGCTTTGATGAAGACTATGTACTTGACAGACGTGCCCTCGGAAGTATAGTATTTGCCGACAGACAAAAGCTGGATACCCTCAACAGTGTAATATTCAGGTACATCGACAAGCTCCTTGACGAAAAGATAGCCGAATACAGCCAGAGCTATGACTATGTGGTGCTGGATGCTCCCACCCTTTTTGAAGCCGGTGCTGACAAAAAATGCCATGTGATAGTATCTGTTACGGCTGATGAAGATATCAGGCTCAGGCGTATAACCGCAAGGGATGGTCTTGATGAGGAAAGCGTCAGAAAGCGTTTTGCCTCACAGCATGACCAGGCATTCTTTGAAAGGGTCAGTGACTATGTCATAAAAAATAACGGTGACAGCACAGAAGCTGTCCGACAGACAATTGAGATAACATACAAAATAAAGGAAGGTAAAATTGGCAGCAAGAACAACAAGTAAAACTTCTGCAAATAGAAGTCCAAGAAAAAAGAAAAGCTCAACCGGCGATCTGATAGCAGTGCTGTTAGGTGTAGCGGCAGCTGTCGCAGTAGTAATGTTCCTGGTTTTCCTTTTCAAACGAGGTGTAAGCCAAGGACTCAGGGAGGTAAAAGATAAGACTTCGGATTACGTACCCAGCGGCTTTACATACCCCACTAAATATGAGGAATATGTTATAAAATACTGCAAAGAATATGATACAGACCCTGTTCTTGTGTTCTCGGTGATAAAGGTGGAAAGCAACTTCCAGCCAAAAGCCACATCAAACGTTGGCGCAAGAGGTCTTATGCAGCTTATGGAGGATGCCTATGACTGGGTGAAATTCAGGCTGGATGACGACAGCGAGAGCTATGAGGATATGTACGATCCCGAAACAAATATAAAATACGGAACATATTATCTCAGCTTTCTCATGGACAGATACGATGATTCCATAGACCTTGCAGCGGCAGCTTACCACTGCGGTATGGGTCAGGTGGACAGCTGGCTGGAAGACGGCACTATCAGCGCTGAGAAATTCGACGTTAATGATATCCCGAAAGAGAACGACCAGACTTCACATTACGTAAACAAGATAAACGATGCCTATACGGCTTACAAGAAGATACTCTCCGAACGCGGTATAGACAGCTTATATACCGATCCTTCATCGGAAGACGCAACGGAATCCGGAGAAGATACGGAAGAATCTGAAACATACGATGACTACTACGCCGATAATTACGAAGATTACGGCGATACAGAATATATTTATTAACACCAGGGAGGTAATACAAATGGCAGAAAAGAAAAAATCGGCAGCCGAGGAGCTTGCTGAAAAGCTGCTCTCACAGCACAAGAACGGTATACTGAGAGTCGATGAAAAGGAGATCAAGGATATCGACAGCTACAACGAGGGCTACAAGGATTTCCTGAACACCGCAAAGACCGAACGCGAGGCTGCTGAGGAGATCGTCAGACAGGCTGAAGCTGCAGGCTTCAAGGCTTATGAAAGAAACAAGAAGTACAAGTCGGGCGACAAGTTCTACTTTGTTAACAGAGGCAAGGCTGTGATACTCACCGTTATGGGCAAAAAGGATATTTCCGAGGGCATCAGGCTGGCAGCTGCACATATCGACTCACCCAGACTTGATATGAAGCAGAACCCCCTCTATGAGGATAAGGAGATAGCTTATTTCAAGACCCACTACTACGGCGGCATCAAGAAGTATCAGTGGCCGACAGTTCCGCTGTCACTCCACGGAGTTATCATCAAGGCTGACGGCAGTACTGTAAAGGTACGCATAGGTGAGGACGAGGGCGACCCCGTTTTCTGTATAAGTGATATACTCCCCCACCTGGCTGAATCACAGTATAAAAGACCTGCACCAAGGCTCATCACAGGTGAGGAGCTGAACATCATCGTTGGTTCAAGACCTTTCAAGGATGACAAGATATCCAATAAGGTGAAGCTGAATATAATGGCTATACTGAACGAGAAGTACGACATCGTCGAGGATGATCTGATCTCTGCTGAGCTGGAGGCTGTACCTGCATTCAAGGCTGTGGATGTTGGCTTTGACAGAAGCATGGTAGGTTCATACGGTCAGGATGACAGAGTGTGCGCTTATTCTTCGCTGAAAGCTGTACTTGAACTCAAAAAGCCCGAGTATACCTGCATGACAGTACTCACCGACAAAGAAGAAACAGGCAGCGACGGCAACACTGGTCTTAACAGCTCATATCTCCCTTACTTCATCAGCGATCTTGCTGAGGTATACGGTGCCAACGGCAGGAATGTAATGAGCAAGTCAGAGTGCCTTTCAGCTGACGTAAATGCAGCTGTTGACCCCACATTCATCGAGCCCTTCGAGGTACGCAACTGCTCACAGCTGAACTACGGCGTGGTTGCAACTAAGTTCACAGGTGCAAGGGGCAAGTCCGGTACATCTGACGCTTCTGCTGAATTCGTCGGCAGGATAAGAAGACTCTTCGACAAGAACGGCATCATCTGGCAGACAGGTGAACTGGGCAAGGTAGATGCAGGCGGCGGCGGAACTGTTGCACAGTATATCGCAAACCTTGACCTTGATGTAATCGACGTTGGTGTTCCCGTACTGTCTATGCACGCACCCTTTGAGATAACCTCAAAGCTGGATAACTATATGGCTTACAAGGCATTCAGAGTTTTCTTTGAAGATAAATGATCCTGCGATCGCTTAAGTTCGTATAAAACTATTTGTAAACTCCCTGCTGCGGATATTGCGGCAGGGAGTTTTTTTGTACTTTTTCGACTTTAGTCCACCCTCATATCCGACAGTTTTCTTTCACGCAAAGTAGTATCATATATACATCGAGCAAGGGGGACAGTGGAATGAAGATATATGCCGATGTACTGATAATTACAAGCTGTCTTGTGGAGTATGTTTATCTGTATACCGCTGCAGCGCTCCTTCACATAAGGCTGAAGAGCGGCAGGGTATTCGCAGCCTGTTTTTTCGCAGGTCTGATGTCACTGCTGATATGTGCAGACGGCGGCACATTCATCGGCGCGGTGCTTATTACCACAGCAAAAGCGCTGAGTATAGTCATAACACTGCTCATAGCGATGAGGATGAAGGGATTTTGTGAGTTTATAAGAGCTCTCGCAGTCTTTCTGGCTGTACGCGCTGTGTACACAGCACTTATCATTATGTACTGGGAGATATCTGATACAAAGCGGATATATGTAAGAAACTTCACGGCATACTTTGATATATCCCTTCTGAAACTTGCAGCTGCACTGATAACCGCGTATATCCTCCTTACAGCTGCCGATACACTTAAACGCAGATTTGCCCGCAAGGCAGTCACATACAATGCGGTGTTCCGCTGCGGAGATCACGAGGTCACACTGCCTGCCGTTGCTGATACAGGCAATCGCCTTTGCGACAGCTTTACAGGTCTGCCGGTGGTGATATTCTGCTGTGATGATATGTACCTGCACTACTCACTGAATGACCCCGATGAGGGTATGCGTGCAGGTTTCAGGCTTACACCTTACTCGACAATAAATGGCAGCGGACTGCTCCATGTAACTTCAAAGGGCACAGTGACCATAACAGATAACAGCGGCATGAGCCGTAATGTGCGGTGCTGTGTCGGGATAAAGCCCTCATGCCGTAACCGCAGCTGTGCCATATTCGACCCCGCACTGCTGGAATGAAAGGAGAATGGATATGAATATATTAAAGGGTATCGACCGCTGGGTGACAAGGCTTCTTGGCAGTACCGAAAGCGTTTACTACATAAACGGTCCCGAGCAGCTTCCTCCGCCCCTGACAAAAGATGAGGAGGCAAAGGCATTTCAGCTTTTTGCCACCGATGAGAAAAAAGCTCGGGAACTGCTTATAGTGCACAATCTGAGGCTTGTGGTGTATATATCCAAAAAGTTTGAATCCACAGGTGCAGGGATAGAAGACCTTATCTCCATAGGCTCCATCGGACTTATCAAAGCGGTGAATACCTTCCGCCCCGATAAAAACATCAAGCTTGCGACCTATGCTTCAAGATGCATCGAAAACGAGATACTCATGTTCCTGCGCAAGGCATCTCAGCGAAGAAGCGAGATATCCATAGACGAACCACTCAACACCGACTGGGACGGCAACGAACTCCTGCTATCGGATATACTGGGTACTGATGAGGATACAGTTCACAAAGGTATCGAAAGCGAAGTGGAAAAGACCCTTCTCCGCCGCGAGATAGACAAGCTGGGCGAACGTGAGAAGATGATAATGGAAATGCGCTTCGGGCTTAACGGCAAAAGCGAAATGACCCAGAAAGAAGTGGCTCAGACCGTCGGGATATCCCAGTCCTACATATCACGCCTTGAAAAAAAGACCCTGAAAGCCATACGCGAAAACCTTGAAAAAATATGCTGAGCCGTCATGACTCAGCATATTAAACTTTCCGCCTGAAATCAAGCTATTCTTTTACATGGTTATCCCTTTAACACACCATTACAAAGTGCTATATAACAATGGATCATCGTGCTGATGTTATCCTTCCCCCGTCTGCGGCCGGGAAAGGATAACCGCCGAGAATTTCCGGTTCTGATATTACACCAAATTAATTGGTGCATAAACGGGACAATCAGATTCTTTTATATTTTCAGGGCAAAAACCGGTCTGCAGTCCGCATGAAGCCCCGTGTGACATAGATCTTTTTCATTTTGATTTCCTATTGCGTTTATGATCGTTGTTGTAAAGAGTTGACTATTCAGTAAGATACTTATGCCGTTATATATCATAGACTGATCCTGATCGAAAGCCGATCGTCATCGTAATCCGCTGTGATAGTTCCTCCCATTCGTTTTACAAGTGTGCGGGCGATAGACAGCCCGAGTCCCGTTGAGTTGCGTGCGACCTCGACGGTATAGAACCTGTCAAACAGCTGTTCTACCTCCACCGCTGACAGATCCTTTGCGGTATTTGTGAATGTGATCTCGCCCTTATCAGTAAGCGTTATCTCCAGATCACCGTCGCTGTATTTCAGTGCATTGTTGAGCAGATTGGAAAATACTCTTGCCAGATCTGATCTTCGCATATTACGGACAATGCGGGTATCTGTGATATCTATCTTCGGTGTGATGCCCCGCTTTGTCAGCACGGGATAAAATCCGCCGATACTCTCTTCAAGCACCTGATTCACATAAACTTCCTCCGTATCCTGTTCACCTTCATCTGATAATATGACAGAATAGCGGAACAGTTCCTCGGTGAGTTGTTTCATGGTCTCTGTGCGTTCTTCTATGGTGCTGATATATTCCCTGATCTCTGAAATATCATCGGTCTTGCTGATCATATACAGATTTCCCGCTATTGCCGTCAGAGGTGTGCGTATATCGTGTGATATGTTCGTTATCGCGGTTTTCAGTTCGGTATTGCCCTGATGATATTGCAGATACTCCTTGCGCAGATCTTTCAGCTGACGGTTTATCTGTATCGCCAGTTCCTGCATACGGCGGTCATGGCTAGTGATAGTTATGGGTGTATTTGTATCGGAAGTAAGTCTGTCCCGTATTTCATCTGTTATCTCTCTTGCGGATCTTCGCATTATAAGTATCTTGCACACAAGCAGAATGATAAGTATGACAAGACAGACTATCATAAACATGGCTCCCTTATTTCAAATTCTTTTTCTTAAATATCAAAGCACCACAGATCGTTATGAGTACTGCAAATATACACATCGATGCTTCGCTTCTCACCATTTCCGAATGAGATTCTTTCTCGTATTCATACAGTTCTTCAGAGTTATTTGTGCAATAGCAGTATGACATAAATGAATTGATGGATACATTCGGATTACTGTCACGGATCACCGTTACGATATTTCGCTTGATACCGCGGGGATATTCAGGATTTTCTTCCTGTGTTATTTCTACTATGTCATCCATATCCTCGATGCCGGTCACATCTCCTGCTACCATAGAATAACCCCCGTCAGCATGATGATATTTGGTGAAAAATTCAGGCTCATTGAGCACATCTACAGTGGTATAGCCGATAACATTTACCAGAAAGACCAGTAAGCCCCCGATGATCGCGGCTGCAGTTCGGTTTGCAGTGACAAAGCATACAAATACTATCATAATGCCGATAAAGATGTAGGCTGTATATATAATCACAAGCGAAAGTACCATATAAGTCATTCTCTGCAAATAAGCTATATGATAGGCAACCAGAGGAACAGCTGTAAGACAGAACATGATAGTCGATATCATAACTGTAATAAGCACTTCGGAAATATAAACGATATGCTTTTTGTGCCCTGAAGATATCTTGTTCCTTATTACTCCCGAACTGAATTCTGTGCCGATATTCATAACACATAAAACTGCGTTTGCAATAATACTGAAAATGAAGTACATGTCATCGGGATTAAAGAAATCCACATTCTCGCTGGTATAAACAGACGTAATAATATACGTAATGCCGCAGATAAGTGATGCAGCAAAGCATAAATAAGTCAGCGGACGTTTAAGGTACCTGTGGATACCTGCACTTAATAAGTCAAGCATTTACAGCACCTCCCACCAATGACAGATAGAAGCTTTCAAGGCTCTCATCGTGTTCCTCAAAGGAAATAACTTCACAGTTTTCCTTTGCAAGGGCAAGTGTAAGCTGTGTGATGTTGGGTTTTGAGTAGATATCCGCATGGTTATCATCGATAACACTGTATCCGATACCCATATCGTCAAGGACTTTTGCCAGTATCGCTGTGCTGCTGACAGTCAGGCGCATACACTTGCGGCATACGGCGTTCAGTTCCTCGGCGCTCATTTCCCTGATGATCTTGCCGCTGTCGATAAAACCGTAATGTGTGGCAAGCTTTGCAAGCTCATCGAGGATATGGGATGAGATAAGCACTGTGATATTCTTCTCGCGGTTGAGTTTCAGTATAAGCTCTCTTATCTCCACGATGCCCTGTGGGTCAAGACCGTTTACAGGCTCGTCCAGCACAAGAAGATCGGGACTTCCGCAGAGGGCAACTGCGATGCCGAGTCGCTGACGCATACCCAGTGAGAAATGTTTCGCCTTTTTCTTTCCTGTATTTTCAAGTCCTACCAGCTTCAGGATATCCTCAAGACCGTCAAAACCCGAAATACCGAGGGTGCGGTACTGCTGTATGAGATTATCCTTTGCAGTCATATCGGGATAGATGGAAGGTGTTTCCACCACAGCACCCATACGTCTGCGTACTTTTGAAATTTTGCTGTCCGTATGTTTTGTACCATATAAAGTGTACTCACCGCTTGAAGGATCCTGCAAACCCGTTATCAATCTTATCAGCGTTGTTTTGCCTGCGCCGTTCTTGCCGACGAAACCGTATATCGAACCCTTAGGGACATTCATAGTCAGACCGTTCAGGATATGGTATCGGCGGTAAGATTTGCACAGACCGTTTGTTTTCAGAACATATTCCATAATGTGACCTCCTCACTTGTTTCTGAAAATATTATAAAATAAAAAAGTAAAGAAAACAGTGAAGAAAAAAGTGAAGAAATAGTCAAGATTTTTCGGTCAGCATAAACCCTATGCCCCATACCGAAGAAATATATTCCTTGCCTGTCAGTGCTTTCAGTTTTTTGCGCAGATTGTAGATATGGCTTTTCAGTGAATCTTCGGTACAGTCAGGGGTATCAAGGCTGATGCGGTCTAATATCGTCAGCTTTGCCACTACCTGATCGTGATTTGACATCAGCAGTTTAAGAATGGCATATTCCGTTCTTGTAAGTTTATTCTCGTTCCCTTTTGCTGAGATAGTATGTTTATCCATATCAAGTGTGATCTCATGATAAGTGAGAAATGATCTTTCGTCAGATCTTGCATTTTTACGAAGCTGTACCAGTATCCTTGCAAGAAGTTCGTTCATATCAAATGGCTTTGTGATATAATCTGCCGCACCGCCTATCAGCAGATCGACCTTGTTTGTCACATCGGCTTTTGCACTGACCACTATCACGGGTATATCCCCGATACGCGGCAGAAGTTCTTCCCCTGAAAGCCCCGGCAGCATAAGGTCAAGCAGAATTAGATCGGGTCTGTAATTATTCAGAAGCAGCAGCGCCTCTGTACCGGAATAAGCACTTGTTACCGAATAGCCCTCGGACCGCAGTGCTTTGGATACGATATCGTTTATATGTGTATCATCATCTATTATAAGTATTTCTGACATAGTTTCACCTCGTGAGTCTTGCTTGTTATATTATAGCATTTATTGTGGTATATTTCAAGTAGATATCGCATTCATATTAAAAGAAAACAGCTATGATCTCATGGTCGAGGTCATAGCTGTTTTCTTGTTATAGCAAAATCATAGGATAATCGCGCATTTTGATCATTCGCAAAGTGTTTTGGCAGGTCCTCCCACTCATATCGGGTCATGGAGATACCATACACTTATATCATAGCTCCAGCAGCCTGTCCTCCAGGCGCTTGCATATAGTTTTCAGTGCTTTTATGCGGGCATATTTCTTGTCGTTGCCCTCGATTACAGTCCATGGCGCAAAATTCGTGGAAGTCAGCTCGACCATGCGGTCAACAGCCTTTTCGTACTCCTCCCACTTTTCGCGGTTACGCCAGTCCTCCTCGGTTATCTTCCACTGCTTTGAGGGCGTTTCCTCTCGCTCCTTGAAACGGCGGTACTGCTCATCCTTATCAATGTTTATCCAGAATTTTATCACCACTCCGCCCCATTCGGTCAGCTGATGTTCAAACTCATTTATCTCCTGATAAGCCATGTCCACACGTTCATGCGGTGTCAGCTTTTCTATCGGCTCTACCATGACCCTGCCGTACCAGGTGCGGTCAAATATAGTGAAATGACCGTCCTTTTCCAGCCTTGTCCAGAATCTCCACAGATAATGCCTTGCCAGTTCCGAAGGTTCCGGTGCTGCTATGGGCTTTACCTCATAGCCTCTGGGGTCAAGGGCATTAGCCACCCTCTTGATGTTTCCGCCCTTACCGGCCGCATCCCAGCCTTCATAGGCTATGACTACGGGTATCTTCTTCTGATAGCATCGGTTCTGCAGTTCAAACAGGCGGGTCTGATACTTCTCCAGCTTTGCAGCATACTCCTCCTCTGTCAGTGATTTGTCCATATTGACCTCGGAGAGCTTCTTGCCTTTAGTTAACTTGAACTCAGGCTTTTTGTAGTCGATGACAGGAAATTCAGGCTTATCGAAAAACTGCTCACCTTTTTCCTTAGCAGCACAAGCGCCCTTGATAGCGTTGGTCACCGTCATCATTATTGAAAACTGAGCCGTGATCTTATCGTTCGCCGCGATGATGTGCCACGGAGCAAAAGCAGTGTTCGTGCGCATAATGGTCTTGTCGTAGCGCTTGAAGAACTTTTCATAGTTCTCATTGTTTATTATATCCTGAGGATTCACACGCCAGCGGGTTATCTCTGAGGCTGAAAGCTTCTGCAGACGCTTCGACTGCTCGTTTTTGGAGATATGCAGGAAGAATTTTATGATAAGATAACCGTCATCCGCCAGCTGACGTTCAAAGGTGTTGATATCCTCTATCCTGTCTTTGTACTGAGATTTGCTTATCTCATCGAACATATATGCATTTACGGTATCGCGGTACCAGCTTCCGTCAAGTATCAGGAACTCCCCTGCTTTAGGCAGCCTTTCCCAGAAACGGTGCATCCACGGCTTGCGAAGCTCTGTTTCATTGGGTGTACGTATAGATTCAACATTATAGAATCTGGGATCCATGTACTTTATAAGCTTGGCTATCTGTGAGCCCTTGCCTGCCGCAGACCAACCGTCGATCGTGATTATGACAGGTATCTTCGCTGCTTTCGCGGCGTTAGCCAGGTCTATAAGTTCTTCCCTCATGGCAGTAAGCTCATTCATGGCTTCTTCCTTGCCTGTCTTCTTTTGTTCGATGGTCTCAAGCATAAATCATTCGTCCCTTCTTATGATCTGTTATCAGTGCTTGACAGCTTCATAATGTCCCGGTCGTAAATAAGGTCGGGTCTGCAAAAGATCTTGTTCTCGGTCCAGCCGAACATTCTGCACAGCAGTTCGATAAAATTATCGTTTACCCTGTCATGAAGATGTTCAGCCTTTTCTAGCTGTTCTTTTACTTCTGAAAAATGCCTTGCCTTTCCGACAAGCTGGGTATCTGCCTTGTAGTACTCAATCTCAAGAATCATAACAAAGTCCTCCTATCGTTTCAAGCCGGTATTTGAACAATATACTCAGCACAGCACACGCCGCGCATGATAACTTTTCAGAGAATCGCTGTCAATAATATATTATATTTCACAGACTTTTAAAGCCACTGTATAAAAGCCGTCTTGTCATTTTTATTATACCCCGCACGTTCATAAAATCTCAGCGTGCTGTCCTTTTTTGAACCTGTCATCAGCATCATCTTATAGCAGTTTTCACGTACAGCTATATCCCTTGCAAAACCAAGGCAAGCAGTCGCAAGACCTCTGCCGCGGTACTTTTCATCAGTGATAACATTTTCTACGAAGGCATAGGGTCGCATCCCGTGGGTGAGATTCGGTATTATCACGCATACACATGAAGACACTATCTTTCCGTCTTCCTCACAAACGACGATATGATGATCGGGATCGTCAATGATACGTTCCCACAATGCCATTACAGCTTCATCTTTTTCAGGAAAAGGATTATCATGCAGCTGCATATACAGCGTCATAAGACCATCAAGATCATCAGCCGTTATCTCTCTGACCAAGTCTTCACCCCACAGTTTGTTATAACGATAGCTCTTATACACAATATATTATACCTGATTCTATTTACAAAGTATATTGACATTTTATATAAAAAATCATCATAAATTTTGTTAACGTAAAATTAATTAGCAGAGAGCCGTCCTCACCTGTATTTATAATATAACAAAAAGACACCTCCGCCAAAGCAGAGATGCCTTTGATATATCACTGATAATAAGAATTTATGCCCAGATATTCCTCCAGACAAAGCCCCGAATCCGTGACCTCTCTTGCAAGGTCTTTTCCAAGATACCTTACGTGCCATGGTTCGTACATAAAGCCCGTGATATCTTCCTTGCCGTCTGGGTAGCGTATAATAAAGCCGTAATCGGCGCAGTGCTGTTCTATCCACTGTGCTTCGGGGGTACCTATGAATGTCCTGCTGGCGCTGTTAAGATCCATAGAAAGACCCGTCTGATGCTCGGAGAAACCTGCCCTTGCCGAGAAGCGATCGACTTCCTCCTGTCCTCCACGGGTATTCACATAACCCCAGTATAGCTGATTCTGGTACCAGTAGCTCCTGTATCCCGAAACGATATAAAGGTTGATGCCGTCATTCCAGGCAGCAGCCTGCATCTCGGTGAATGCCCTCTCAGCATCGGGATCCAGTCCCGAACCGTAATTTTCGGGCAGACCATAGCTCTTGTTTACAACAAGTACACCGCCCACATAGGTAGCACCGTTTATCTTCTCGATCTTATAACCCCGTGAGCTTACCTGCTCACCGTTCTCGCCGTTATCGGTATTTCCGTTTATATCAGGAATATCGGTATTCTGTACTTCTGTAACGTAATTATCCACGCTCTGAGGATCGACCTCGTTGCCCATAGCCTGATAATGTGAATAGGGATCATCTGCCTGTTCATTTATCTCCGTAAGGGTCATGCCCTCTGCAGGAGTATCCTGACCAAGCTGTATAGTAGCTGTATTTGAAACATCGCTCTCCGTCATGGGAGAATCAAGCACAGGTGCTTCAGTTGAAGATTGTCTATCCTCGGAAACTACCTTTACAGCTTCCTCCTTGACCTGCTCACGTGTTTCCACAACTATGAGAGGTACCTTGGTTTCTTTGGGCTGTTCAACAGAGTCGTTAACAGCATCGGGTTCTTCAAGACTGCCGCAGCCCGCAAGCATCATAGCCGCAGCACAGACAGCAGCCGACAGTTTTAATTTATTCATTTTATATGTCCTTCTTTATATTCATACGATCGTTCAGTAATATTACTGCTTATATAATTATACCATTTTTCAAAAGCTATTTCAATGGTCATTGTTCACTAGGCTTTTATGTTAATATCCTGTGATATGCATGATTCCCACAAAAACTAATGACCATTGGTCATCTTTCAAAAACCGCCATTTTTCGCGTTTTTGGGTGATTTTTGGGATAACTGAGCTTATGTGTACAAAAATGATACCCCTTACAGATCAATGTGACCATAGGCATAATAACAGCATGATACAAAAAAAGCGAGAGCCTGTGCCCTCGCTTTATCAACAAATTTATCTTATACCCAGGAACTCCAGATACTGCTTATCAGGCATTACCGTTACAGATGTCTTCTTCTGTTCGGAAGTAGGAGAAAGCCTGTAAAGCACTACAAGCGTGCCGTCCTCGTCTACAGACCAGCCCACATCAGGTACAACACCTCTTATACCCTTGTTGGATATAGTCTTCTTTATACCCTTCTGCTTCAGTGTGAAGAATCTCAATTCTTTATCCTGACCATGGGGTACCACGCAGATATTTACGCCGCCCTTATCGCTGTTCTGTACATCGTAGATAATGATCCTGTATTTACCATTAGGTGAAAGCACATTATCATCACGGGTAACGTCACATATCTTTGTGAATTCACTGCTGTAGAATTTATACACATCGCTGTTGCGGTCAAGATTAGCATTGAGCTCGGTATACGTGGATGTACCGCCGAAAAGCAGCCTGAACACGAAAAACACCACAAGACCCAGTACATACATCAGCAGATATATCGTACCCATGACCACCTTGGCAGTCTCATGTGTACCAGCCACAAAGAACATGACTAACGCCATTACCAGTGGCGGGATAATAAGTATCCAGTCGTACATATTGAAAAGCATAAGGAGGAACACCACTAACGGCAGTACCATGCTCATTATCTTCGTGACGATTACATCTCGCGAATATATCATCAGCACAAGAAAAATTACACTCGCCGCTACGTATAAAGTAAAGAAGGATTGTTCCTGTCCTTCAGTAAACTCCAGATCATAGAGAAATGTTGCACCGGTCAGCATACAAATTACGGCAAAATATACCAGATTGAATACACCGACCGCCCTCTTGACCCAGACGTTTGATAAAAGTTCTTTCATCTTACCAAAATTCCTCCCAGCCATCGTTTTGCAGTCATAAAAGGTGCCGTGTATTATTTTTATCGGCACCACACTATACTATTTTACACCAATTCAAGCAAAAAATCAAGAGATTTGAAAAAATTCGTAGATTTGCATAAGCAAAGACTAATTCAAACCGCTTATGAACATACTCAGTTCACGATGATCTGCTCATCACCGCTCAGCCCTGATATTACTTCAACATCTCCGTTATCTTCTATGCCCAGTTCAACGTCCTGCTCCACCTTCACGCCGTCAATCAGCAGGTACACGAAATTCCTGCCGCCAAGCTCTTTCACTGCCTTTTTTGGGATGACCACACTGTCAAGGCGTGAGTAAATATCGAACACCACAGTGATATCACCGAAATCAAGCAGCTCATCAGGATCATCAGGTGTTATGACGTAGGTATACTTTGAATAATCACCGCTGTCCTTAAAGACTATATCCGTAACAGTGCCGCCGGATACGTTCGCACCCTGCTGCAGCTTGACCGCAGTGCCAAAATTAACGTTTGAAAGCTTATTATCAAAGACCTCAACACACAGGTAACGTTCATCCTTGTCTGTCGCATAACCGAATACCGCACCCTCATTTACACGGCTGTTAACATTGTATGGATTCCAGCCGGGCTGCTCAATGGTGAATTCACCGTCACAGGGAGCATAGACACTGTAATCATCAAGACTTCCCTTCAGACGGTCAAAGCGCATCTGCTCGATCTGAACATCATACTGAGCCATAGTTATCTGATCTGCATCAGCATTATTCTGATAGAGGGTATCCACAGTAGACTTCACCTGATCGAGCCTTATCTGCTCCTTCTCTATCTCCTCAAGGACATCATCGGTATAAAGGGTACACAGAAGCTGCCCTTTTTTGACTTCACACGGCGCTTCCACATCAATGGACTTTATCTGCCCGGATACAGTAAATTTAACCTTTTTTGAGTAAGGATACCCATAGGAACCCGGCTGTTCGTATTTCTGCGAGATATCACGTATCTCGGCATTAACAGTCTTATAGGTCACCGATCTGGTTTCAAGTATAGGTACAGCTATCTCGTCCTGTGATTTTTTCTTGCCGCATCCCGTAAACACTGTTACAGCAGCGCAGAAAGCGACTAAGATCAAGCATTTAGAATTTTTCATATATTTCCCTTTCGCGTCAGAGAAAACGAAGATCTTAACTTAATTATTATAGCATTTTCAAGCCGTTTTTACAATGACCCATACAAAAATCATCGCACTGCACAACAGCGCCTGTGCTTTTTTGTCATACTTGTCCATTGGCAGCATCTATAAGCTGCGAAATGATGCCGTTGGATACGAGAAATCCCTTCGGAGTGAGCCGCAGTACGCCGTTTTCAAAAACTGCCAGCCCATGACGTGCATATTCCTTTGCAAGTACCGAAAAGCGATCTGCGGAGGTACTGCCGAAGTACCCTGCGATCCTATCAAGCATTATGCCTTTACACAACCTCAAACCCAGCAGGATATACTCCTCGCCCCTGTCAACCGACTGCTCGGTAACTTCACGCGGCTGAAGCGGTGCGTTTATAAAAGCCTCAGTATCAGGCGGACAAAAGTATCTGACACCATCAAAGAACGAATGGGCTGCCGCCCCGAATCCCAGATAATCCTCACCTGTCCAGTACTTATTGTTGTGCCTTGACTCATATCCTTCCATACAGAAATTGGATATCTCATACTGTCTGAACCCATGTTTTTCAAAGCTCTCGACAGCAGTAAGATAAAGGTCACTCATCAGATCATCGTCAGCTATCAAGCTTTTTGTCTTGTCATTATCAAAAGCTGTGCCTTCCTCTATTTTGAGCATATATGAAGATATATGTCTGACCGGCATAGCACAGATGCTGTCAATTGTCTTTTTAAGACTTTCCGTATCCTCACCTGCAGCGCCAAGCATGATATCAGCCGAAATGTTTTCAAAGCCAGCATTCACAGCGTTTTCCACAGCTTCAACAGCTTTGCCGTAATCATGCAGTCTTCCCAGAAATCCCAGCCTTTTGTCATCTGCAGACTGTATCCCGAAGGATATCCTGTTCACTCCGGCAGCACGATATCCTCGCAGTTTTTCTTCATCAACGCTGCACGGATTGGCTTCAAGAGTTATCTCCGCGTTATCAAGTGAAAACGCTTTACAACATTCGTTGACTATCATTTCAACTTGTTTTGTGTCAAGCAATGAAGGAGTACCGCCTCCGAAATATAACGTATCAGCGCTTATGCCCCTGCCCTGATAAGCTGCTATGTTCCTGCAGATCGCCTCAACATACCGCGATGCTGTCTCTGCATCATAGGGCTTTGAATAAAAGCTGCAATAGGGACATTTACGCAGGCAGAAAGGCACATGGACATATATGCCTGTCACTGTCCGTCCTCCTTATCATTAAAGGCATTCTCGATATACTCGCCGGCTTTTTCGCTGTTGCTCCTGAATTTCTCTATTGCCTTGCGCATAGCGAACCTTCCTGCCCATATAAGGTACATTCCCAGAAACAGCAAAAAGCAGACACCTATGTAATTAAGCTTTGCTTTGATATCCAGTTGAAAGTATACCGACCTGTTTATAAGCATCTTCATCACCACAGGATGAATGGCAAGCGCACATATAAAACCGAATACTCCGCTGTACGCGATGTTGCAGGTTATCCCGATCAGTGCCTCTTTAAATGTCAACGAAGAAAACTTGACACCAACAAATATCACCCAGCATATCACGAAAAACATCCCCACGGATGTAGATACATTCGCGTAAATCTCATAAAATAACGGCAGCTGCACCGCCCCTGCCAGTCCGAAGCCGATAGCCAGCTTCATAGATCTCCTAAGATCAAGCATTTTATCCCTCTTTTGTTCTTCATCTGTCAATATATATTACTTTACAATGTAAATCCATTTACTCCGATCATTCCTAAAAATGCATACAGGATCATCACAAATGAAACTCCGCTCAGCACTATGCCCATTATCGAGCTTATCCTCGCGTTGCCGTCAAAGACCTTTCCGCGCTTTTCATCCAGCATCAGACGGCACTCACGCCCCTCTGTATACAGACGGTCTTTCATAACTATCTCACAAGGAAA
Organism: Ruminococcus albus 7 = DSM 20455; assembly: GCF_000179635.2. NCBI lineage: Bacteria > Bacillati > Bacillota > Clostridia > Eubacteriales > Oscillospiraceae > Hominimerdicola > Hominimerdicola alba. Next base: position 350,427 of record NC_014825.1, read on the forward strand.
AACATTTCTGTATTTCTCACCGTCTATCTCGTATACAGGCACACTGTAACCGAACTTTGGTTCTTTCTCGACGTCAGCAAGTCTTCCTGTGCATTTTCTGCAGCGTGTCATCCTGAATATGCACCAGCCGAAAAACAGGAACAGCGCAAGCATCATAAGGCATAAAAGTCCCATAAATCCTGCAATAAGCACCTCTGCGGTAACTCCCAGAATTATCAGCAGCACCGCAACGATAACTATAACTATCAAAGCTTCCACTGCGATGCGCCTCCTTTAGTCGTCCAGCTTCAGTACGCTCATGAAAGCTTCCTGGGGAACAGATACAGTACCCAGCTGACGCATCCTCTTCTTACCTTCTTTCTGCTTTTCGAGCAGCTTCTTCTTACGTGTGATATCACCGCCGTAGCACTTTGCAAGAACATCTTTTCTGAGCGCCTTGATAGTTTCACGCGCGATTATCTTTCCGCCTATGGCAGCCTGTACGGGCACCTCAAACATCTGACGCGGTATATTCTCCTTCAGCTTTTCGGTAAGTCTTCTGCCGCGGGCGTAAGCCTTATCTTCATGTACGATGAATGACAGCGCATCCACGATCTCTCCATTCAGCAGAACATCCAGCTTCACAAGCTTTGAGGGCGCATAGCCCTTGAGTTCATAGTCAAATGATGCATAGCCCCTTGTACGGGATTTCAGTGCATCGAAGAAATCGTACACTATCTCATTCAGCGGCAGTACGTAATGCAGGTCAACACGGTTCTCGTCGATGTACTGCATATCCACGAATGTACCTCTCCTGTCCTGACAGAGTTCCATTATATTGCCAACAAACTCCGATGGGGTATAGATATGCGCGTTGACAACAGGTTCTTCCGCCGAGGATATAGTACCGGGATCCGGGAAATTCGTGGGGTTGTCGATATACTTTGTTTCACCGCTGGTCATAGTTACTTTATATATAACCGAGGGTGCAGTTGTGATAAGATCGAGATTGTACTCGCGTTCAAGACGCTCCTGAATGATCTCCATGTGGAGAAGTCCGAGGAAACCGCAGCGGAATCCGAAGCCCAGTGCGATAGATGTTTCGGGCTCGAATGAAAGTGAAGCATCATTGAGCATCAGCTTTTCCAGTGCATCACGGAGATCGCCGTACTTAGCGCCGTCCGCAGGATAGATACCGCTGAATACCATTGGATTGACCTTTTTGTAACCAGGCAGTGATTCAGCGCAGGGTGCCTCCGCATTTGTGACAGTATCACCCACACGGGTATCGCCTATATCCTTTATTGAAGCGGTGATGTAGCCAACCTCACCTGCATGGAGCTCGCCTACAGGTACTAAGTCCTTAGCACCCATGTAGCCCACCTCAACGGACTGGAACTCAGCCTTTGCAGCTATAAGACGGATAGTATCCCCCGCCTTGATATGTCCTTCCATAACGCGTACATAGATTATAACACCCTTGTAGGGATCATAGTAGCTGTCGAATATCAGCGCCTTCAGCGGAGCGTTGTCATCCCCCTTCGGTGAGGGTATATCTGTTACGATACGCTCCAGCACTTCCTTGATATTAGTACCCATTTTCGCGGAGATACGGGGTGCATCCATGGCAGGTATGCCTATAACGTTCTCCACCTCGTTGCAGGCGCGGTCGGGGTCTGCTGAGGGCAGGTCGATCTTGTTTATAACAGGCAGTACTTCCAGATCATGCTCGATAGCAAGATAGGTATTGGCAAGTGTCTGCGCCTCTATACCCTGTGATGCGTCCACGATGAGCACAGCGCCCTCGCAGGCTGCAAGAGAACGGCTGACCTCATAGTTGAAGTCAACGTGACCGGGGGTGTCGATGAGGTTGAAGTAATAGTCCTCACCGTCATCAGCATGATAAGTCAGGCGGACTGCTCTCGCCTTGATAGTGATGCCGCGCTCACGCTCGATATCCATATTATCCAGCAGCTGATCTTCCATCTCACGCAGCTCAACAGTTTCGGTGAGCTCCAGTATACGGTCAGCGAGGGTAGATTTGCCGTGGTCTATATGAGCGATTATACAGAAATTACGTATTTTATCCTTTGGTGTCATAGGAACATTCCTTTCTTATGGCATAGATATCCATTCTGAATTATTTTATCATATTTGAAGTGCTATGTCAAGACCTGCACCCAACACATACACCCGTTATGTGCCCCTGTACCGCATAAATAAAACGGCAGAACTTTCGTA